>JBMFVY010000113.1:0-6611 GCA_049965755.1 Phycisphaerae bacterium
GCGAACTGATTCAATTCGACTGGTCGTCGCGACGCCAATCACCCGAAGCCCCGCGGCTTTAGCCGCCGATGCACCACCGCGGGTATCTTCGATGACCATTACGTGTTCTGCGGTTAATTCGGGGCGCAATTCTTTCAGGCGTGAATATGTTTTCAGATAACCTTCCGGGTCGGGCTTGCTGTTTTGCACGTCATCAACCGAAACAATCGCGCAGAAATATGCTTCAAGCCCAAGAGCTCCAATAAACTGTTTAATTTCAACCCGCCTGGCACCGCTGCAAATGGCACATAAGCAACCAATGGATGATAAATATTTCAAAAGCGGCCTGATACCGGGAAGTGGCTCCGCCACCGCTCCGAGTTGCGATTCCAGAAATTGATTTTTCAGATTGCAAAGTTTTTCAACGATGTCGTCCTGTGGGATGATCCCCACGTCAGAGAGCATGTGAATGAATCCATCTCGGGAACCGTAGACAATGTAACGACTGCCGTAGCTTTCCGGAGTAATGAATATTTTGCGTCCAAGCGTTTTTTCGGCCGCCGATAAGGCATGGTTATACCCTTGAAGATGAAGGTCTTCTGTACTGGCGATAACTCCGTCGAAATCGAAGATCACTGCGCAGGTTGGCATAACGTCCATTTCCCCCTGAAAAGGCAGACCCACGGTCCGTCGGCAACATACTTGGCAACTTGGACCAATAGTCGCAGGCAAAAGGATACCAGAATTTCCGGCGGGGGCGGTATAGTGTGGTTTCCATTCCGAAGCCCAAATCGACCGTCGACCTGCCTAAACCTTGCCAAAAAGCGATATACGTATTACAATGTATTACCTAGATCGGGGTTGTGATAGAGTAACGACATATGATGAACGACGGGCATAAAAAAGAGGATTTAAAAATGGATCGTCAGGAGCAAAATCGACCGTTAAAAGATCAGGTTGTGGCATTCAAAGCCGACGCCCAACTTGCGGCCTTGTTATCGGGCGTTAAAAATAAAAGCGAACTGATCCGCGATGCTGTTTATGCATTTCTCGGCCATCTTTGCCCGCTGTGCAATGGGAAGGGGACGATCGACGCCAACCGCGGCCACGAAATCGAACTTCTGCTGAAACAACTTGAATTTGCCAGTTGTTCCGGGTGCCACACGCCCTTGCCGGTCATACCCAAGTTGAGAGCCATCGTGCGGCAACTGCCCCGGGCTGACCGCGAGCGCCTTGGCGAATATGAAAAAACGGGCGAATTATTGTGTGTGAGTTGTTACGAAAATGCGGACCAGTGTGAGGATTGCGGCCAGCATGTGCCGCAGGGCAGCCTGCGCCGTCATCAGCATGCACGCCACTCCCCTGCTGCCGAGATATCAGAAAGGAAACGCCCGTCATGATCGCGCATCTTCTGCTGTTGGGTAGTTTGAATCTGTGGAATCCGACAGGCGTCGGCTTGGGAATACTGGGGATTCTCGCGACCGCATTTCTCCTCGGGATGGTTCACGGCATTACCCCCGATGAACATACCTGGCCTATCACTTTCAGCTATGCGGTCGGCAGCTACAGTTGGAAAGGGGGTATGCGAGCAGGCCTGCTTTTTTCGCTGGCATTCACCATTCAACGATCGATCATGTCGGAGATTGCTTACTTTGCCCTGACAGACTTTGCCAAGCATGCCGTTTTTAACTTCTGGGTATACATCATTATCGGCTTGGTCATGGCGGCTTCCGGCTACTACGTGCTGAAGCGCGGCAATATCCTACATATGTTCCATGCGCACAAGATGGGTAGCGAATCAGGCGGCGCCAACACCCAGACCATGCCCCGTTATATGCCCCTCGTGCACGGTTTTATCGCTGGTTTTGGTACTGGTGCCTTTGCGCTCATTACTTATACGGCGCTCGCACCGCATATGGGATCGCCATGGCTGGCATTTCTACCCGGTACCTGCTTCGGTCTGGGCACGATGGTCATGCAGGTCATCGCCGGCGGTCTGTTCGGCCAATGGATGGCCAGACGCAAACTTCCACCAACCACCCGTGCAACGCTCGCACGGCTCATGTCGGGGCGTACGCTCGCCTGGGCGGGGTCAGCATTTGTGTTGGTCGGAATAGCGGGGCTCATCTGGCCGCAACTCTGGAATATTTCCATCAATACCCATATCCACATTCACAATCTGCATTCACTCGGGGTAGGATTTTTCCTTGCGTTTATCGTACTGATCCTTGTTGCCTCGGCGGCATTTATTAAATCGATACACGATGTTTCCAAAATGGGGATACCCCTCCAATCAGCCGGGGGGCGCGAGGGACATCCCGAAGCAGCGTATCCTGCTTAAACCTCTGGTACCGTTAAATTCCCTGCAGAGTTCCACGAATCATGCGGCGTGTCTCAAGCCTTCTCACCTTCAGACAGATGGTCGCTTTTTGACTTTCATTTCCCACCCTTGAGCCCGGCCGAAACTCAGGTGTTGTCTAAATTTCAACAGATGGATAAAATGGATTTCGTCGACTTGCGGCGCCGGAATGCCATTTAAGCGTTTCGGATAGGCGCGGCTGTGAGATTAAAATATATTCAGTCCGGCCGATAGAAGTGATCGGCAGGCTCTTTGTCACCGGTTTTTTAATGAAGGGTAAGACCATGATTCTTCCTTATGACTGGCGGGAAAAGCTTAAACCTTCCAATTTGCGGAATACAATTAATGAAAATTCAGCGGCAGTAAGCATTGTGGCGGCGGTGATCGCCGTGCTTGCCATTGTGTACATCTATCGCAGTGCGTCCGGCGGAGGGGGTAGTGGGAAATCACCGATGGCGTATTATTATGACACCAGTACCCAGCAATTTTATACCTATCGCAGTTCGCGTCTTCCGCCACTTAAAAATGCCCAGGGTAAGCGAACGATCGTACTTGCCTACATGTATACCTGCTCGTCATGCAAAAACAGGAAAATTGCCTGGCTGGAGAAATATACGAAGCGGGCGCGGGCAGCGCTGATGTCGATGCTTAACGCTAAACCGAAACCGGGACAGAATCCCGGCCCTCCCCCATTCGCCGCCGCCATGTATGGTAGCGGCATTCTGGTTCGTTCTCCGGAGAAAGGATCGCAGTGGTATCCCATCAACTCTCCGCAGGGAAATGCGATACAACAGTTACCCCGGTGTCCTTCCGGTACCGCAAGAATTTGTATGCCTTCATGACGATCACCCCGTCTCTGGAAGATTTGGCGGCTTTAAAATGAACCCGTTCGCCCCGGTTGAGACCGTCGTCAATGCCATCCGCCAAGGCGAAATGGTCATTCTCGTCGATGATGAAGACCGTGAAAATGAGGGGGATCTCGTCTGTGCAGCGCAGTTTATCACGCCGCAAATCGTCAATTTTATGCTGCGTGAAGCCCGAGGTGTTCTATGTGTGGCACTGACAAACCAGGACTGTGAGCGTCTCGGCCTTTACCCTCAGGCGACTTTCAACACCGCTCCTCTGGGTACTGCCTTTACAGTCACTGTAGACGGGCATCCAAGATTCGGTATCACCACGGGGGTTTCAGCCGCTGAACGCGCAAAAACAATTCAGATACTCATTGATCCTGCAAGCCGCCCCGATGATCTGTGTCGACCCGGGCATATCAATCCTCTGCGTGCCAGACCGGGAGGCGTTCTGGAGAGGGCCGGACAGACAGAAGGGGCGGTAGACCTGGCACGATTGGCCGGTCTTCATCCGTCTGGAGTCATCATCGAGATCATGTCAGATGACGGTACCATGGCACGTTTACCGCAGCTCCAGACTTTTGCATCCAAACATCATCTTCACATCGCCAGCATCGCGGACATTATTCAATACCGTCTTCGCGAGGAAACGCTCATCCGGCGAATCACGCAGCAGCCGTTAATGACCCAATGGGGTGCGTTTGATCTGATTGTGTACGAGACCATGCATGATCCACTTCTGCACATTGCCCTGACCTGCGGCGGAATCGGCGTGCGCGATGTCAATACCGGGCGAGTTCCGCGGCAGGAGGATTCTGTTCTGGTGCGGGTGCACTCGGAAAATCTTCTCAGCGATGTATTTCAATCCATCGATTCGCCAAGCGGACGCGAACTTCGGGCATCGATGGAGAGGATTGCGCAGGTGGGAAAGGGCGCCGTGGTATACCTGCGGCAGGAATCACGCGGTCTTGCGCTGCTATCCCGACTCAAAGAATTTCAGTCCAGCGTGGAACGCGACAGCACTGAGCAGATGGCCGTCCCCATGAGTCGGCGTGATTTCGGTGTCGGAGCGCAGATATTGCGGGATTTGGGACTTACCGCATTGAAAATTTTAACCAATCGACCCAAAAAACTTCATGGACTTGAGGCTTTCGGCCTTCAGGTCGTCGACCAATTACCCATTGAATACTGATCGGGGCATGTCAAAGCTACCGCGGTCCGCTACGGCGTCTTATTCCACGTCGTCATCGTCGTAATAGACATCATCGTCATCGAGATCATCATCATCGTAATCGTCGTTCAATGATTCCTCACCAAAATCCTCTTCGTCGTCGTCCTCATCATCGTCGTCGTCAAGATCGTCATCGTCGTCATCATCAAAATCATCTTCCTCATCTTCGTCCTCCTCGTCTTCTTCTTCCTCATCCTCATCTGAGGGACGACGTTTGGCAACCTTGAGATCCATGGAAGGATCGAAGACTCCGAAATCGACAGCCTCATGAAAATCCAGCCAGGAATCGAAAGGCAACTCTTTCGAGCCCGCGTTCACCAAAATTTCAGAATCTTTGATAAGGTCTTCGGAACATACAACTTCAACAGATGACAACGCCATTAAAAGCTTTCGCCTGCGAGCAACGATAGACATCACCGACTCTCCTGCTAAAAGACACGGAGCACCAACTCCGGACTAAAAATCGATCTGCGTTACAATACCAAGCATAACCGAGTTGGCAACCACCGTGCCGCACGGAGGCCATCTTCGGCAGACGCCGGTAAAATATCGGCAATTTCGGCTAAGTCAATGACACAGGAAAATGCCGCAGAGACGACATACAGGAACCTTGGATACCGTACACCGGCAAACATCAGTGGCAGGAGTCGAATGAAGGTGAAAACGCAGGAAAAAATCGCGATCTTCCCCGGCACTTTTGATCCGCCTACGTTAGGGCATCTCGATGTCATTGAGCGCGGACGGCATCTTTTTGACCGGCTTATTGTGGCCATCGGAGTCAACTCCGATAAAACGGAGCTTTTTCCCGTTGCACTGAGACAGCAACTTCTGGAAGAGCTCACACGGGACTGGGCGAACACAACGGTCGAAGCTTATACGGGGTTGACCGTCGATCTGGTGAAAAAACGCTCGGCCGTAGCCATACTCCGTGGCCTGCGCAACATGACCGATCTGGAATACGAATTTCAACTTGCGTTGACCAATCGAGCGATCGCGTCAGTTGATACAGTGTTCATCATGACCAACGAACGCTTTGGCTTTACCAGCAGCAGCCTTATCCGCCAAATCGCTGCGTTGGGGGGCGATCTCAATAAGTTGACGACGTTGCTGCCGGATCGTGTGATTAAAGAATTGGAGCGGCTGCGTCCAAAACCGGGTCAAGAAAGGCTTTGAATCGGATGAATAATACCTCTGCGGCGTATCGGCGAGAATAGACCGTTGGGCCCAGCGGTGCCGCAGGTGGTGATATCAAATGAAGATCACGGCCGGCCAAAGACACCCGCATTTGAATGAGAAATCCAAACGAGGATGAAAAAGTTTCCAAGGCGCGTAAACTAACGCGTCGATGGTCGCCGGATGTATGAGCGACATTTATTCTCGATGACGAGGAGACGACACTTATGATCAATCGGCCGCGCAGCGTTGAAGTCACAGACGGGCCGGAACGGGCACCTCAACGGGCTTTCTTCCGCTCCATGGGATTGACGGACGATGATATCTACAAACCATGGGTCGGTATTGCCAGCACATGGAATCAGGCCACACCGTGTAATTTGACGTTGGATCGGCAGGCGAAAGCAGCAGCGGAGGGCGTTCGTAAAGCCGGGGGAACTCCACGGGAATTCGTCACGATTGCCGTATCTGACGGAATCGCAATGGGGCATCAGGGAATGAAGGCTTCGCTGATCTCCCGGGAAGTGATTGCGGACTCCATTGAATTGATGATGCATGCGCATCGGTACGATGCGCTGGTCGGCCTTGCCGGTTGCGACAAATCGCTTCCCGGAACGCTGATGGCCATGCTGCGCCTGAATCTTCCGAGCGTTTTTGTATACGGAGGCACGATTCTGCCTGGCAAATTCCGGGGGAAAGACGTCACAATCGTTGATGTGTATGAGGGCGTCGGCGCCCACGCCTCAGGGAAGATGTCGGATGCGGACCTGCGGGAACTTGAATGTGCGGCGTGTCCGTCGGCGGGATCATGTGGTGGTCAGTTCACCGCCAACACCATGGCATGCGTGGCGGAAGCGATTGGAATGGCACTTCCGGGATCCGGTTCCCCCCCCGCGGTAGAAACGTCACGCGATGAATTTTGTGTCAAGGCTGGCAGCGCGGTGATATCGCTCCTGGAACACGGCATTCGCCCCCACCAGATTGTTACCCGTGAGGCCATCGAAAACGGGATCGCGGTGGC
>JBMFVY010000114.1:0-6575 GCA_049965755.1 Phycisphaerae bacterium
TTCTGGTGTAAAGCGATTTACACAAACTCGGCCCGACACGTCGCCATGCGGAAATGCCAACATCGCAACCGGCTCGCATTTTGGCCTGATTTTGTTGTACCATCGCGGCGTGAATGTTATCATGCGAATAAATGGGGGGGCAGATGGGTTTTTTGTTGACCCGCCATATTGTTTAGGGAGCCATAATGCCAGAAGGAACCTCGGGAACCAACCCGGACAAGTCCGCCACCGGTGGACCGCAGCGTGGGCGCAAAACGCCAAATCCGGCAATCTCAGATGAGGCTCTGGCTGCGCTCGAGCGTCATTACGGCAGCATGAACGAGGAGCCGGCCCGCGGCGACGCTGATTCCGCCAGCGCAACAGGATTCGCCGCCATGTTGGCCCAGGGATCTGTCGCGGGAGGCTCCAGCGGCGGATCATCCGGAGCCATGTCCGGAATGGGCGGGGGGCAGGAATCAAACCGGCGCGACAGCGGCGAAATACCGGAAGCCAAAATCATCGCCGTGCGACCCGATTCGGCCTCCAACGACACGCAATCATCATCATCCGATTCCTCCACCGAGTCGGCTCAATCATCCGCCGATCATGCCGCGGCTGCACCCATGGTCTATGCCACCACTCCCGTTGAAGATGTGAATGACTGGCCAACCCGCCCACAAAGCGTTTCGCCAAATCGCCGGCCGGGTGAAGCGCAGCGCCGCCCCGGTCAATCCCAGGGCATGCCCGAACACTACAAGGCCTTTATTCCCATCCTGATCGCCATGGGGCTCGGGGCGCTGGCGGTCGGAATTTGGGCGGTAACGGTATTGGCCGGCAGTTCATCGTCCCACGGCCATCACACCGCTCCTTCCTTGTTCGTTGAAGTATCGACTCTCGGAATCCCCCTGGGACTCCTCATGCTCGGCCTGAGCGGGTTCATATTAAAGCGATATTGGAAAAAACGGTAACCGTAACTCCCCCGGTCTGATCCCATCCCGGGCCCACATCCGTCCGGTCCATCTCAGCTCAGCCCAAGTCAATCCGTATCAACCCCGCTTCGCTCCCGGCCCTCCCGCATTCATTTTGCCGGGTGCTGCCCGGCTTGCTTTTCCGCTTCCTTCTTGGCGGCCGCGGACAGCATTCGCGATTCAAAATCAATGGTGAATTGCCGCCACGTTTTGATCTTGCCCGACCGCACATCCGCATCCACCGATTGAATCAGTTGGGTAAACGCCAATTCGTCCGAAATGCGCCGCTTGATCACTTTACCGCCCGAGGCACCCTTTTTCAGATCGAGCATTTTACGCACGTCCAATTTCCACTCTGCCCCGTGCCGCACGAGATGAAGCGACCGCTCTCTGCCTTGCGCATCGGTACTCTTAAATCGAATCGTCGCACG
This sequence comes from Phycisphaerae bacterium, assembly GCA_049965755.1. Taxonomy (GTDB): domain Bacteria; phylum Planctomycetota; class Phycisphaerae; order WQYP01; family WQYP01; genus JAJZGD01. The sequence continues at coordinate 1,379 of JBMFVY010000114.1, forward strand.
ATTTGCCTTGATTGTCACCTCCGATGAAGGCAGCGACGCCTTGAGCGCATCAAGCTGCGCGGTCACCGATTGGCCGGGTTTGCGCCCCGGCGGCGGGCCGAGTTTCTTCTTGGCTTCCGCAAGCATCGACCCCATCGATGCGGTCATGCCCGCAAAGGCGCTCGCCGCCTGCTTCTCCAGCGGAGTTCGCCCGTAAAGGCACGCGGAAATTTTACTCGAATCGTGTGATTTAACCGCCCAGATAAAGGTCTCCACCGCGCGGCGCGGCGATGAGTAATCGGGATAGTGGATCGGACGCGGAGCCGGCTTGGTGGTGGGGGCCACCATTGTCGTGGTCGCGGTCACCCGGCCGCACATACATAGGCTCATGCACAGCAGAACCGCTGCGTAAAGAATTCGACGGTTCATATTGGACTCCTCTGCTGCAAGTCTGCTTGACGGCGCTACGGTCAGCAAGTTTAACGAACTTGCCGAAAAAAACATGCATCGATCAGAATTAGCCCCCCAGGCTACGTCGATGACGGCACACAGTTGCCGCCAGCCGATCATCCCATTCTCCACGCGCAGGCGGTAACCGTCCGTAAATTCAACTAAAATCCGCTTTTGGCTCTTCGACGACCGACTTCGCCCCATACCCCTGCCGGCCAATTCGGTTTGGCCAAGGCATACGGGTGGGGCAGTTTTTCCGGGCACCACTGGGGGCGCGGGTGTCCTCACCCGCTTTGGCTCAGGAAGCAGTCTTGCCATGGCCACAATGGGGCCATATGGTGCGGATCTTTTAAGGCTGCCCGGAAAAATTGCCACGCCAAGGCGTACTGGCAGGGGGGTGATGATGGCTTACCAAGCCGCTGCTTCCGATGGATTCTTGGTCCAAGGTAAGCGTGCAGATACAATGGCGTCCCATGAATATCTTCCGCATACCCCGTCCCGCTTGCTCCGGCATCGGCTTCTGGGCCATCCTTCTCCTCGCCGCGTGCAGCATCGGCTCACATGCAGCACGATCCGCACCGGCTCAATTCTGGCACGGGCTGACCGTCAGCCGCGCTGGCGTGCTGGAAAAACATGGCCACCCCTACCGCGGCATCGGCGTCAATTTCGTCGGCGCCCTGCGGTGGTTGCTGGCGAATCCCCATCGCCGCCCCGGCCTCTCCGGCCCCTCCATCCGCACTGTCGCCGCCGATTTCAAACAGCTGGCCGCCTATCACATCCCGTTCGTCCGCTTTCCCGCGCTCGCCGCCTGGGGCTCGCCCGCCCATCGCCGCTCCTATCTGGAAAAAGTTTATTACAGGCATCCACACCGCTATTTCCACGCCATGGATCACCTCTGTGCCCTTGCCAACCAATACCAAATCGGCCTGATCCCCAGTTTCTTCTTTACCCGCTGGCCCGACGCCGTAGCCCATGAACACGGACTGGCCGTTTGGAACAACCCCAAAAGCCGCACCTACCGCATCTGGACCCACTACACCGTGGAAATGGTGCGACGCTATAAATTGAATCCCGCCATCTGGGGCTGGGAATTCGGCAATGAACTGAATTTACAGATGGATTTACCCAATGCCGCCCGGCGATTTCACGGGTACACCGCCTCATGGGGCGACACTCACGCACAGATGTGGCAACTCTACGCCCGCTTTGTCCGGCTGGTTCGGCATGACGACGCCTACCACATCATCGAGGCGGGCAACAGCCGCCCCCGGGCCGACTCCTGGCACAACATGATGGATCACTCATGGAAACGCGATACGCCCGCTCAGTGGGCTTACATGCTGAAAATGGACAACGCCCCCTTCGACGTCATCTCCGTCCATGAATATGGCCGCCATGCCCCCGCCAACATCCGCCGCGCAGCCTCCCTCGCCCACGCATGGCATAAGCCGCTGCTCGTCGGTGAATTCGGCGTTTCAGGCCCCCCGGCAAAAAGCCGCCGACTCTTCATCGCCATGCTTCACGCCATCGTTCAATCCAAAGTCCCTCTTGCCGCCGTCTGGGCCTTCGATGAACGCGGGCAAACCTCCGGCAATCATGATTACTCCATCACGCCCACCAACAACCGCCGTTTCATGCTCAAAGCCATCGAGGCCGCCAACCGGCGAATACAATCCGAGCATTGAGAATTGGGCATCGAGCATGGTACCGCGGGTACCCGCAACTCGCTTGGGATATGATAGGGAGGATGGAAATCCCGCGCTTTATGCTCCATTTTCTGCCGCCCATCGCCATGACGTGGGGCGACATGGCCATCATCGGCTCGGTCATGTTCCTCGTGCTGGTCTGGATCGCCCTGCGCCTGGTCATCACCTTCAGCCGGCGTGAAACCCGCGACCACGTCGATACGCCGACCATCAACCGCCGTAACCGCGAGGCGCTGGAATCCATGCTCAGCCTCGATGAAATTGCCGAACACGCCGCCAATGAACCCGCACCCCCCGATTTGATCGACGCCGTAGAACACCATCCCAAAAATAAAGAAGCCTCGCCATGATGTCGGCCGACCCCTCGCAGATGCCAACCGCTCCGCGGCCCACCGCCAGCGCCTCTCCACTCCCCAGCCCCGTCCCCCACCCCGCTCTGGCCCCCTGGATCAAGCAAACCGCTTTGGAGATCGGGTTTGATCTGGCCGGCATCACCACGCTTGCCCCATCCAGCCGCCCCGACTACATCCGTAACTGGTTCAGCGGCGGACACCACGCAACCATGGATTACCTGCTCCGCCACGCCCCGGTCAAGCTTGATCCTCAAACCCATTGGCCGTGGGTCAAGTCGGTGATCGTCCTCGGCCTCCATTACGACCCGCCCCAAAACCGCACCCCATCGCCCCCGCCGCCCGCCGGCAGCGATCAAGGAAAAATCGCCGCCTACGCCCGCGGCCGTGATTATCATCGCGTAATGGCAGGATTATTAAAAACACTCGCCGCGGCGCTCCGGTCAAAATGTGGCACCGAATTTCAATCCGTCGCCGGCGTCGATGCCACGCCCCTGCTGGAAAGGGAAATGGCCGCCCGCGCCGGCCTCGGCTGGATCGGCAAAAACACCATGGTGATCCATCCCAAAAAAGGCTCCTGGTTTGTCCTGGGTGAATTGCTCACCAATCTGGATCTCCCGTCGGACTCACCCCTCGCCGATCATTGCGGCACCTGCACCCGCTGCATCAATGCCTGCCCCACAGCCGCCCTGACTCCCTACCAGATGGATGCCCGCCGCTGCATCAGCTATCAGCTTATTGAAAACCGCGGCGAGATTCCCCCATCGCTGCATGAGCCGATCCGTGATGCCGGCTATCTCGTCGGCTGCGACATCTGCCAATCGGTTTGTCCGCACAATTCCAAGGCCGTACCCATACCCCATTCCCCCGGCGGCCTGTCACGCGACGGCACCCTTTCCCTCCAGGCCGTCCTCGATTGGGATGATCAGGAGTGGGATCGCCGCACCCGCGGCCGTGCAACCCGCCGTGTGAAATTGCCGATGTGGAAACGCAACGCCGAAATTCTGCTCGGCCACCGCGACTCGCAATGAAAATGTTATGCAACGCCAAGGACGGCCGCAGGCCATATAGCCGCCGGCTTGCCGGCGGTAACGCTCCGTCTCGCGCGGAGGCGCATGTTAGCCGGCACATTTATGTGCCGCTTCGCTGCCGGAGCATGCAGGCAGGCCCTCAAAACCTTTGCGCACCTTCGTTACCTTAGCGGTAAAAAGGAGTTTATCGTATCGCGCTATATCGTGTCTTTGGGTCGCCCGGTCACCTGATCCGTCGACCACGCCGGGTTTGACGATCAAACCGCGCTCAAGTAGACTCCGCCCCTCGATGGGTGAACCCGAAGGGACAAGACGCAGCAACTTGGAGATCGAAGCCGTCGATCCCCGCGATGGCAGCCGGACCACGGTTATTATTTCCCACGATCGGCTTCAGGCCGTCGCAAGATGCGGCGAGGCGCACATCCATGAAGCGGCGAACATCGTCCCCGAGATACTCCTGCGCCCGCAGGCCGTCTTTGAGGGGCTCTGCGAGGACACGGACGAAGACCGCAGGGGCGTAGGGTGGCGATGCTATTGTGGAATCCCCTCAAGGGCCTTCTGCAAGGACGGCTCGGAGCGCCCGGCGTATCGCGGCCAGGTCTACCTCGTGTTTGTAAACGCTGATAGGGTGGCCTATAATTGGCGGTGGGAAAAGGGGGATGAAAACGCCCCCAACCTGCCGATAGGCTATGAGACGAGATTCAAGAGAAGGCTTTTATGACCCCGATGAGCGATTCTCAGTTTGCCAAAGAGGTTTTGAGCCGTTTCCCGGCGGCCCCGGCATTCAAGCCGTTCGCCACCTACGACCCGGACGGGGATTGTATTGAATTCTTCACGTCCGACGACACCTTTTATGCGGAACGTGTGGATGATCTCCTGACCGTATACCGCAGCCAGGATACCGGCGAGGTTATCGGATCACTCGTGAAAGGGGTATCCGGCCTTTTCCGGAAGCTCGGTGAGAATCTCCCGGGCCTCTGCATTGAGATACAGGACGGCTCGGTCAAGCTTGAGCACCTGTTCCTGCTCGCCCATTGGGCGCGTGAATCCCCGGAAATCCGAACCATAACCTACAAAAAACTCATCGGCCTCGCTGAGGACAGCAACGTCTCCGTCGAGATGAGCCTTCCGGCCTGACGATCGCGGCCGTATCCCTCGTGCATGTTGCGGTGAAACTGACACTAACCGCAGAGTTGTTTTTAACCGCAGAGGGCCTGAGGGGACGCTGAGGACGGGGAAATATTCACATCTCACGCGGAGGCGCGTGTTAGCCGGCACATTTATGTGCCGCTTCGCTGCCGGAGCATGCAGGCAGGCCCTCAAAACCTTTGCGCCCCTCGGCGTCCTCAGCGGTGAAAAGTGTCAAACACATCATGCCGCAGGCATGAAACCCTATTTCTCGGCGTTCTCCGCGCCTCCGCGCGCTATACCGTGCCTTTTGGCTCGCCTGTTCACCCGTTCCCCTGATCAACTGTTCTGGCGGCCGACCAGCTCCGCCACCACCTTCGGCACCTGCACCAACGGCGAATAGGCCCCGTACCACTGCTCAAATTTTGCCCGGCACATCGGCCGCATCGCCGCAAGCCGCTCCGGCTCTTCCGTCGCCTCCTCCAGCACCCGCGTCAGATCGTCCGCACTCCGATTCCTGAAGAGCCACCCCGTTTTGCCCGGCTCCACCAAG
>JBMFVY010000115.1:0-6316 GCA_049965755.1 Phycisphaerae bacterium
CATAAATGCGAAAAAACACATTTAACAAATTGTAATACAACGACTTACGTCAAATATGCTGCTGGAACATCCGTTGCAACGGCCGCCGGGCGGAGCCGCCCTGACCGTCGCAGGATTAGCAAGCTGTGTTGAGTGTCGCCCACCGATAACCTCACGGTGTAAGGGAACCGCTGCCGCTTTGCGCCGGTCGCTTACGCCAACGCGGCAGAGAGTCCGAACTGTCAAACACACCCTATGACGGCCCCCAGAACATGCTGAACCGTCACTATTATGGGATTATACTACTCAAAAAAAACGCAAGCGAAAAGTTGAAAAATTTTTCCAAGCCCCAAATTCTTATCGAACAGTTAACAATCGGAGCGGAGAGCGAGACCCGCATTGGCGATCCACTGCCGACCCCAAAAACACCTCCCAAGCCATATTTTCCATTGCAACCATCCATATTTAATAACCGCACCGTAATGCCCCCGGCTCATCGGGTCAATTTTGGTTGCGGAGAGTGGATTGAGAAAGATGCGTCAATCGGCAGCGTAAATCCGTCCTAAAATCGTCAACCTTCCGTTTTTATGGTAAAGCGCTGAATTACCAGTCGGTGTTTTATCTGAAAGCGGAGCAGGGAACCAGGCGTAGCGCTGTACGTATGAAAGATGATTCAGGACGGGCAATACAACCCGCATGAAGCATGCAATCTTATGTGGGGAATATTTATTAATCCCATGACTCTTTTTGATGCTCCAGTCACTGACAGCAAATTCGGTTACCCAGATCGGGCGATGATAAAGATGATGAACCCGCGCGAGCATCTTCAGAAATCCCTTCGGATTCGGAGCACCATACCAGTGAACGCAGATGAAGTTCACCCGGTAATGGCGGTGATCTGCAACTCGCATAAATGTCTGCATCCATTTATCCAGGTCGTTGACACAGGCGGGACTGCCGAGGGGGAGACCTGCCGCTTCCAGCTTCGGCCAGGCGTTAAGTGCTTTGGTAACGGGAACGTTGGATTGCCGATGATTATCCGGCTCATTAAAGCCGAGCATGGCCGAGGCGATGCCGGTGCGGTGATACTTGACCAACCCCTGGATGGCGGAGGTGAGCTGCTTGGGACAACAGCCCCAGATCATAGGAACAAACGGAAGCTTGGCCGGGGCGGTGGCAGGACGCAGATTTCCCCAAGTATAGAACCAATGCACGTGAAGCTTCTTGAGTATCACGACGGTGAGTGAAGGATCAGGACGGAACAAAATACCGATCCCCTTCTTCGGACTGTGGGCCCCGGCAACCGGAGAGGTTAAAGCCAAAGCCGCAACTGTGATGATTGCTTTTAAGGCCAGACGTTGGCACCGCATATTTTCTATCCTCATCAGAATTTAAATGGATTTTATCAACCCAAATCCATTGGTATTCTTCCGCGATTCCACCAGCAAAGGGCCGCCTGCCTTTATGGTAGACGGACTACGTTCGGGTCGGCCAAGGCGTATTTTCTGCTTCAGCGTGCCACCCATCTCATCTTCAGGCCGGGGGGCCAAGCCGCAACCTGAAGTTGCCCCCTTGGACACCTGAGAGTCAACCCCGCCGGAACTGCTCAGAGTCTAATGGCTGTCCCACAGAACAAAAAGGTAACAATGTGAAAAATAACTTCTGAAATTTTATCATGTTGATGATATATTGTATATTGTATCGCGAATGGGGGTAAGGCGGACGTGAGAAAAAATAAACGTGTACTTTTTCTGGGAAACTTGGCCGTCGCGTACAATCGGGATGTGCTGCGGGGTGCCGCTGATTATGCATCAAGGCAGCCGGATATCCGGATGTTTTTTCCGGACAATTTTGAGATTGCTGATTTTCCGCGTCTGATCAGGGGTAATATCCATGGCGTCATCACGGCGGGAAGCCCCCCGTCTTGGGAACTGCCGAGATTAATTGCCGAGAAGGATATCCCTGCAATCGACGTGTCCGCGGAAGCACCAGTATCAAGCCTGCCGCGTGTCGTGACGGATGATTTTGCGGTAGGTCGATTGGCAGCGGATTATTTCATCGACCGGGGATTTCGTCGGCTTACCTATTACGGGATGGAGAATCGGTATTGGTCGGATGCACGGCGGGAAGGCTTTTTGGCAAGGGCGTCGGAGAGAGGTGCGACCGCCCATTATTTTTTCAAACGAGAGAGAGAAGCGGAGGATCGGGCCGGTGTGTATCCGAGCACAGCGGTTCGCTGGTTGAAAAAGCTGGTGCCGCCGGCAGCGATCTACGCGGGGGATGATCTGCTGGGTATTTATCTGGTGGAGGCGTGCCATCGATTAAAGATCAAGGTTCCGGAGTCGATCGCGATTCTCGGCACTGACAACGACGATTTATACGGACAACTTCGGAAGCCGCACCTCTCCAGCATTGCATTGGATACACACACCATTGGATTTCGCGCAATGGATATGCTCCATCAGCTTATGCGCAGGCGAAAGGTGAAGAAGACTGAATTGCTGATCCCGCCGCTACGGGTGGTTACGCGATTATCCTCAGATATTTTCGGTGTTGATGATACGCTGGTGCGGCAGGGCCTGGGGCTGATCCAGCAAAATCTGCCGAAAGGGGTATCCGTGAAATGGCTTGCCAAACAGTTGGGGGTTTCACGGCCGACCTTGGAGCGCCACTTTGCGGCGGCGATCGGCCGAAGTCCGGCAACGGAGATTCAGCGGGTGCAGATGGAAAAAGCGCGCGGCCTGCTTGCGGATTCCGATATGCCGATTGCTCAGATTTCGGAAGAGACGGGATACAGTTCGCCGCGACAGTTCAGCACATCGTTTCACACTTTTTACCGGAATACTCCGCGTGATATGCGAAAGCTGATGCGTAAAGAGGCGGAAAAACACCGGACGAACGCGTAATTATCCATGGATCATCCACCCGCCAGTCATCAAAGCCCGGCCGGAGCCCATCCGTTTGAGGCCAAGGCGCAGCCTGCGGGAAATAACGCCGACGCAGGGCGCCGTACAAGAGTCGGCAGCTCGGAGAGAACCCGTCGGGATTAATAATCCCGCACGATCCACTGGGTATCGCGGCGAGCCATGCGTATCCAAGGAGCCTGCGGGTTGGGAATGGGCTGCTTTTCAAGTTCGAGGCCAGAGTTGCCGGGCACCGTATAGACCTTGAAGAAAGCATTTATTTTTCGGCTCAGGTCTTTAATTAACTCGGCGTGCTGCGCCTTGTTGTAGACATTGACGCGTTCGTGGGGATCATTTTGAAGATCATAAAGTTCATTGGGAGCCTGCACCCAATCATACGGATAACGGAGAATGAGTTTATAGCGGTGAGTGCGAATCATTCGGGCGTTGCCGTACTCACAGATGATGGAGTCTCGCCATCCTGATACATTTTCACCACGCAACAGCCGCAGATAGGACAAGCCGGGGGAATTGATGCTATCCAAGACGGCTTGGCCGGGGTGAGCTTGGGCGACATCCAAGATCGTCATGAAGAGGTCGGGGTGGTTGACAATGGCATCATTGCTGACATCAGCTTTTACATCGCCATTACGCCAGGAGATGATGGAGGAGATGAGAATGGAATCATCCACGAAATTCTGGGGGATGGTGGCATTGCCTTTTTCCCAGAAGCCATGGTGTCCGCCGTTGAGACCATGGTCACCGGTGTAGACGATCATAGTGTCATCGAGTTCACCCATCTGCTTTAATGCGGCGAGGACTCTTCCGACCTGATCATCGATATTGGCGACCGCGCCGTAATATTCGGCCAGGCGGGCGTGCTGTTCCGACGCCAGACGTGGAACGCCGTTGGCAAGACTTGCAATCTGGCCGTGACACGAAGCAAACGGGGGAACCTTGAACCAATTAAGCGGCTGCCGATTGTAATAATCGACATATTTTTTGGGGGCCTGAATATGGGGTGAATGGGTATCGGTATAACCGACAAACAGGAAAAACGGTTCGCGGTTTTTTCGCCGTCCGGCGCGTGAATTTTTCAGGAACTCCAAGGCACGATTGGTGAGGAGATGAGATTGATTTCCGTACTCCTCGAGATAATTTCCCTGATTGGAAAAGTTCTGCTTACCGAAATGGGGATACTGCCACACCCAGTAGCTGAACCAATAGTCAAATGCCGTCTTTGGAAATCGCGTTGCTCCACAATGCCATTTACCGACCAAGCCGGTGTGGTACCCGGCGCTCTTGAGAGGTTCGGAGATGAGTGTCTGGCCTTTGAGGCAATTGTCGTAGATATGTCCGGGTTCGTAGAGCCAGTCCTGAATGCCGTGCTGGGATGGCATACGCCCGGTAAAAAATGAGGCTCGTGCGGGAGAGCAGACCGGGCAGGTGGTGTAGGCACGAGTCATCTTGGTGCCATGCTCGGCAAGCCAGCTCATGTTGGGTGTTTTGATATCCGGGTTACCGTAAGGCTGCTGCGCCCATCGCCCCTGATCATCGGTGAGAAATACCAAGATGTTCGGTCGGCGGCTCTGACGACTCGCTCTTGCAGCCCGAACCGGGCGCACTGCGGCGAGCACCCCCGCTGCTGCGGTTGCCGCTCCTGCTTTGACAAAAGTTCGTCGTTTCATAAAGGAAACTCCTTTTCGTTCATGACACCACGACTTATTTTGCCACGAACCGTTACGCCACCATAACGCCGGCGATTGAGGGTCCTTCCGTACCAGCGAGTTTAGACGAACGCGGGGTGGCGAGCTACAGCCACCCCGCGTCAATGTTAAAGTTCAGCCTCGGACGGCCGATCAATATAAGTTTTGAGCCACCGAAGCCGGCAGATTGGTGTTGATGATATTGAGAATCTTAAGCCCAGTGGAGCCGGATGATCCGGGCGTTCCCGGTGGGTTACCGGGGGTATTGTTGTTAATCGGGATTGATGTCGCATGATCGTCAAAGAAGACGACATTGGCATCGTTACCGTGGCGATACCGGAGGCCGTAGCTGGAGATGTTGGTGTAAGTCCACGCGGGAACGTCCAAATTGCCCTCATCGCCGGGGACGAGGCCGTTCGGCGGGACGAGATAATCGGGGTAGTTCATGTACTGATTGGCCGGGGCTTTGAATCCACCGGCGGTATTCTGCTGCCAGCTGAATGTGAAGAAGCTCCCGTCGGCGGTTGAGCCCCCTACCTGGTTTCCATCACCGATCGCCACCGACTGAGCGGGATCGGTGATTTGGGAAAGTCGAACGTTGTACAGTTGATTTCCGTTGTACTGATTATACGCCATGAAGAAATTCGGGTTGGCAGAATAGGTGCACATGGCTGCGCCGGGAGTGGGCATGATGATTGATGCGGGACAGACGAACATCGCATTATATTCACCTGGGCGTCCCGGAAAGCGAGCGGGCATTGGATAATCGGTGTTGCCCTCTACGTAAGCCAGTTCCCAAGCGGGGGTGGGGAGGATATTTTTGTTAAATGAAAAAAGGAGGGCATCCCAGCTATCCTGGCCCCACTGATTCGGCCAGTTTTCGGCCGTTGAACTGCCAAATGGAATTGCGTCTTGGTAATTCTGAGCATATTCGTTGGTGATTTGCCCAAGCGATCTGAGATTGGCCAAACAGGAGATCGTTACTGCATCCGCCTTTGCCTTGGAGAGAGCGGGCAGAAGAAGTGATATCAAGAGTGCAATGATCGAAATGACAACAAGCAACTCAACCAAGGTGAAACCACCACAGCCGGGCCTTTTGCCCATCCTTTTCCCACTGAATTTGGACACTCCACGCATACCCATTTTATGCCTCCTCGACATAAATACATTAAACGGTGCAAAATATTATAGACTCGACATTGAGCATGCGGCAGCTTAAGCAGATATCCAGACCAGAGCGCTCACATCGCACTGAGAGCACAGAGAGCCTTGGCACCGGGGACCACCTGCGACGGGTTACCCAAGCTTTTGCGTCGCCATCCGCATGAGACCTTGCAGTGCCACCTGTTCTAGAATTGCAGGTTACCACTGCACACGCCTCCTATAGGTAAGAGTGTACAGGAAGATTGGCGCTTACGTTAGGTCATTTTTGACAAATAGACTTCTGGATTTGTATCACCATCCCGGCGATGGTTTTTGTTATTGGACCGGGCGGAGCGGACCCGTTGCAGAACCGGAATGATCAAAAACCACGGGGAGTTTGACATCCTGGCCACACCCGAAGCCTGAGAGTTGAAAATTCCGTCGGTGGAAGAGAGGGGAGCATTTGCCGCCGCATGAGCCGCGATGCATACTTCTGTACAGCGCAGCCCGGACGGCCGATCAATATAAGTTTTGAGCCACCGAAGCCGGCAGATTGGTGTTGATGATATTGAGAATCTTAAGCCC
>JBMFVY010000116.1:0-6073 GCA_049965755.1 Phycisphaerae bacterium
ATAATCGCGGACTTCGGCATTGTGGCCGACATGCGAACCGACCATCAGAAAACAGTGCGATCCGATGCGTGTCACCCCGTTGGTCCCGCGATGAACGGTGACATGTTCACGGAAAATATTATCTTCCCCGATCACCAACTCGCTGACTCCATCCTTGTGTTTCAAGTCCTGTGGGGCATCACCGAGCACGGCAAAACTGTGAATGGTATTGCCACCGCCGAGTGTGGTGTTGCCCATCACCTTGACGTGACTGTGAAGATGACAATTCGGGCCGATCTTGACCGGCCCTTCAATGACACAATAGGGGCCGATCCGCGCAGTGGAATCAATCTGGGCCTCGGGAGATATGATGGCAGTTGAATGAATCAATGTATGCACCTGTCAAAAAATCAATACACAAGCCTGACCGAACCGATTTGCCCGTCCCCGCTTTATACGCCCGAAGTTGCCGGAGGTTTGTCCGCCGCTGAAAAATCCGCAGTCGCGGAGAGTTCGCGGCAGGTGTAGCGCAACTGTCGCTTCTTCATCCATCGCACCGCCAGCAGATCAACAAAGGCCCGGATAACCCGGCTGCCGAATTTATACTTTGTGACTCCATGAGCGCGGGGATAATGGCTCACGGGCACTTCAATGACTTTGAAACCGCGCATCTTCACCAGTGTCGGGAAGAATCGATGCATTCCCTTGTAGAGCGTCAGCCCTTCAAGACATTGACGTTTGTACACCTTGAGCGAACAGGCGGAATCCTGAATATTTTCGCCACTGAGCCAGTTGCGGATTCCGTTTGCAATCCGCGTCTGGATGAGCCGCAGAATGTTATCGCTTCGTTTTTTCCGCCAGCCGTTGACCATATCCACATCGGGCCCGAGCATCTCCATCAGCCGCGGTATCTCACCGGGATCGTTCTGCATGTCGGCATCCACGGTGCCCCAAATCCGTCCCCGTGCATGGCGGAAGCCGGCGTCCATAGCGGCCGTCTGTCCGCTGTTTTTGTCCAATCGCACCACGCGCAGAAAGGGATATTGCGCGGCAAGAGCCAGTAATTTTTCACGGGTTCCGTCGGTGCTGCAATCATCAACAATAACCGCCTCGAATTCATAACCCAGCGGCGTGAAGACTTTATCGATCCGCTCAACCAGCGGGCCGACATTATCAACTTCGTTGAATGCCGGCGCGATGATCGAAAGCTGAATGTCGCCTGAATGTTCCACCATCAACTCCAACAACCCACCGACCGGCCCGGTTCACCACCATCTCAAAGGATAACGCGGCCGGGAGGGGTTCCCATTGCAATCCTGCGGCAAAATTATAACTCGAAATATTTCGTTCGCCGAAGCGCCGACCCGCGTGATCGCGCCAAGAGGCGGAAAAGCGGTCAATGCCGTGTCAGCAGAGCCAGGTCATCGCTGCCGGAATGTCCCAGCACCAGACGGCCCATGCGGTAGGGCGCGAACGGCTGACAGCCGGGCGTGACAGGAAAAAGGCTTGACTGAATCAGTTTGGCGCTCCCGGCTCCATGATGCCATTTATAGCGGAGCACGTTAATGCGGTACCGCGAACCCGGCTTGCACGCACAGGCGAGTGCCCGCGGGAGGTGCCCGAGAGGAATTCTCACCACGGCACTCCACCCCGGTTTGAATGAATGCAGATGCGCCCAGGTTTTCGCAACAAGTCCCGGTGTTTTCCATGGGATCGATGCGAATGGATGATCAAAATTAACCTGACCGTCGGCCAGCGGGCGGGGAGGCGAGCCGGATTTATGCCAAACCTGATTCACACGCCCGTTGGGGGCGATGACAATTTCGTAGAAATTCATACCGGTTTGATGTGCCGTCGTATCCAGCCAAACTTCCGCACAACTATGCTGCCAAAGATTCGGCAGCGAAATGCCGGGAGATACGACAGGCGACCCAAGGGTGTTGATGGCAATATAGAGATTATGGGCGGTGTAATAGGCAGCCGCCTGTGTCGTCGAGGGAGTTCCCTGCGACGTCGCCAGCGTATACCAGCGGGCGCCCGCCCACAGGTTGCTTCGTGTGGGATCGCTGAAAACAAGTTTGCCACGTGGGGCAGGCAACGCACGGAATGCCGTAGGAACAGACATGGAAGATGGCTGGGGCGACCGACCGGAACTGACCGCGGCCGTGTTGTCTTTGCAACCCGGCCAGACGGATACCAGCATGGTAGCCATGAGCACCACGCCGATCGTCTTAAATGTTGTCAGTCCGCGAAATTTCAATGCTTCACACGTCATATTGCCGCGTCGGGTGGGTTGTGAAAGCGTTTCGACCATGAAACTACCAACTTTCTCCAAGCCACGCTTCGCACAGTGGCGCCCACGAATCCGTTCATGAGCATTATACGCACACCTCAGGCCACAGTTGCATCCGCACTCTGCCCTATGGTGGTCATCGCCTGGGGCCCCATCTCGCTGGAGTGCCCCGGGAACGCCTTGGCCTTCGGGTCCAGCAGCGTCTTGGCAAAGTTTACCGCAGTTGCCGCTTCTCCGAAACCCGTCGCGATTAACTTCAGCTTGCCGTCAAACCCCGCCACGTCGCCGGCCGCAAACACCCCCGGCAGACTGGTCTGCATTTTCTGGTCCACCAAGATTGACTGGCCCTGAATTCGAATCGGCCAATCCTTGATGGCCCCCAGCGAGCTGACAAATCCGAGTTGAGGCAGGATGGCATCGACCTGGATCGTCTGCTCGGCGTGCGTCTGATTATTCACCAAAACCGCACCACTTAAATGATTATCGGTAACCACGAGCGATTTTAACTCCCAAAAAGTCAAAATCGGTATCCCCATAGCCATTGTTTTGGAAACACTATCCTCATGGGCACGAAACTGATTTCGCCGATGGATGATGGTGATATGCGATGCCGTCCCATGCAGATTCATCGCCCAATCCAGCGCCGAATCCCCCCCACCGATGATCAGCAGGCGTTTACCGGCAAAAACCTGCTTGCTGCCGACGGAATAGTAGACGCCCCGCCCCTCCCACTGAGCAGCCTCGGGAACCGGCAGTTTTCGGGCCTGAAACGCCCCTGCCCCGGCACAGATGAGAACGGTTCGGGAACGATGCACTTCCTGATCGGACGAGAGCACAAAACACTGTGCGCCTTCATCCCGCGCAAGCGTCTTAACTGTCTGTGATAAACAGACTTGCGGCTCATATTGCTGCGCCTGTTCAATCAGGTTTTTTACCAGATCGCGGGCAATCACCTTGGGAAATCCGGCAACATCGTAGATGTACTTCTCGGGATAGAGGGTTGCAAGCTGGCCGCCGAGTTGATCCAGCGAGTCGATGATTTTGGTGCGCATCTGCCGCAGGCCGGCGTAATAGGCTGCATACAAACCGACTGGGCCGCCACCCAGGATCGTAATATCAAAAATGTCCGAATCAGTCGCCACGTCAAAAACCTTGAAGTTCCTTAAAACATCTGCGAGCGGCAAACCGGTTGCCCCTTTACTTCGCAAACATACAATTGTATACGGAAGTCAACAAATGTATAGCGTGCAAGCGGGCAGTCGTGCGGAGGCGGAGGGGGGCGGCAATTTTTTCAGGCACCGCTGAGGGCGCGGGTGTCCTCACTGTGCTGCTTCAGTCGGAAAAGGAGAAACGGCTTTTCTGCGTAAGGCACCATGTCATCCACTTTTTTAACACGCTACGAATGAAAGACGCAAAGATTTCGCCACAGATTCTCCTCAGTTTATCGTACCGTCTTGGTGTACTCTTCTAACAAAGTCAAGCTTCGTGCCTTTGTGTGAGAAATGACTTTACCGCCGGCAAGCCGGCGGCTATGTGGCCTGCGGCCTGGGGCGAGGCACCCGCCCCAATACCGTCTCGTCCTCAGCGTTCCTCTGTGTCCACTGCGGTTAACCGGGTTTCCCGCGGCTTCGTGTGAGATCCGGTCGCCCCGTCTCCGCGCCAGCTCTGCGGCTCCGCGCGAGATGTTGAATCATGCTGCGCACGGCGTGAGTTGCTTTTTTATCACGCTGAGAGTGAAAGGCACTGAGATTTTTGCATTAAGTCCGTACGCTTCATCCAATCGCCTTGGCGCTCTTCGAGCCCTGGTGTGAGACAAGGCCCGGCGGGCTGGCCAGCGGCCGCGACCATAACCCGGCCTCAAAATGGAATTCTTGTTTAAATCATAACGCGCCGGGGCGGCGCACGGAAGTTGCCGCCCAAGAAATAGACGACTGTCGCCCGGCATCTGGGCGCGCCAATCATCATGGGCTTGCCGGAAAGAATCGTTTTTCCTTCAACACATTTTTTACGCTATTTTACCACCGGTGACGCTTCGTGCTATATATTTTTCTGATACACTTACGCTTGATCAAAAACTCGGCCGGTCAGCGGTCAGGCTGGCACTTGTTCTTAAAATAGGTACAATTGTTTCTGATATGAGTACGACTGGCATGGATCAACTTGGGCGTCTTCTTCTGGGCAAGGTTCGCGGTGCCGTGCTGGAACTGCTCCTGGGCCGGCCAGACGAGGAATTTCACCTTCGGCAAATTGCCCGCCTCTGCCATACCGGGCCGGCATCCACGCAGCGCGAACTGCATCTGCTCGCCGGGGCCGGCCTGGTCGTGCGGCGAAAAGCCGGTAATCAGGTGTTTTACCGTGCCGATACGCTATCCCCCATCTATCATGAACTGCGGGGGCTGGTGCTTAAAACAGTTGGGGCCGCCGGATTGTCAAGAGCGGCGCTTCAGCCTCTGGCGGGAAGGATTCGTGTGGCGTTCATTTTTGGGTCCGTCGCCAGCGGGCAGCAGCGAAGTGCCAGCGATGTAGACCTGATGGTCGTCGGGGAGACCACGTTTGCTGAAATTGCTGCGGCGTTGGCCGAGCCACAGCGAAAACTGGGGCGGGAAATCAACATCACGGTTTATCCACCCAAAGAATTTGCCGCGAGAATATTGCAGCGGCACGCTTTTTTAACCAATGTAATGGCGAAGCCCAAAATATTTCTCATTGGGGATGAACATGAGTTATCAGGAATGGTCCAAAAACGGATGGATTCGCCCGCGCGAAACAAGCCCGGAAGAAATCGCCGGCCTGCAGGCGGTCATTGATCGTGATCTATCCGCCTGCGCCGATCCCGATTTGGATCCGGATTGGCGCTTTGCCATTGCATATAACGCAGCATTGCAATGTGCGACATTGGCGCTGCGAACCGCTGGGTACGAGGTCCCAAAAGGGGGTGGAGCACACTTCCGCACGATTGACTCGCTCCGATTAACGCTTGGTGACGATGGCAAATTGGTAAATACGCTTCAGGCGTTTCGAGCCAAGCGTGCCGGTGGCATCTACGAAAGCACGGGAATTGCCAGTGACGCGGAAATCGAAGAATTACGGGCATTGGCCCTGAATCTCAAAGATCGTGTTACCAATTGGGTTAAAGCCAACCACGCGCCATTGCTGGCGCAGATTAGGAAGCCTTCGGCGCGGAACCGTCCCAGAAAAGATCGGCGCGGAAGCCCTCCGAAGCAGTGAGCATTTGCAGTATGCCAGAACACTTTCCAGTGCTGGGGGCAACCGCCTGAAGCTGCGCCAGGTCTCCCGCGAATATTGTGGGTTATCGACCACCCGCATTCCAGAGCGCGGCCTCGGCTTGCAGAGACCCAAGGTAGACGTTTCCCCGCGTGTCGATGATGTTTTTAATCCACGAGTCGTTCTTAACCCCTCGGGACGGCCACCTGTTTCTTGAACCGCTCGCATTGCCATCCCCTGGTACAGACCCTCCACCAGCGGCTGCATCTGGCGGCGACTCGCCTCCGAGCCGAGCATTGATGTTTCATTAGCTGCGACCATATCGGCCCCAAAATGGAATCCTTCCCGAAATCATAGCGAGCCGGGGCGGCGCACGGAAGTTGCCACCTGTTCGGCCACAAATACCATTGCAGGCCCTGAAATAGAGACATTTTTGGGGACAGTTCTATCGCTGATTCCGGAATGCCAGTCGTATTGTTACCGCTGGCCATCCTCCTTCTGGATGACCGTCTGTCACGAGCCGCTCACCGACTCCTCACCCATCCGGGATCCTGTGGGGGGCCGACCCGGATTCCT
>JBMFVY010000117.1:0-5982 GCA_049965755.1 Phycisphaerae bacterium
GCGGCTCAATGGATCGGAATTACTGCAGGATGTTGTAGCTGGAATTATCTACGAAAACGGAGTTAAAAAATCTGCCGCCTGATTGCCTCCATCCACAACATTTGACAGTAGCCCTTTTCCATCTGCATCGAATGCCTCCGTCTATGTTGCGGCCACCCCTCACTGTTGTACCGAGATCATACTGCGTGGGCACTAAATTCATCCATTAAATCCGCACCCATTGCTTTTCTCCGCATCGGATCGCTCCGTTCAAGTTGGCTGGTCGCCGCGCGTGATTGTCACACCGTGGCCGGTCAGGGCTGTGGAGCGGCACCTTCGCACGCGGCGCCCCGAAAGGCCGGCTTGGAGCGTCATTTGTAGACAAACACTCCCACACCCATGGCCGCCTTCCGCGGGCCCCATTTATAAGTTATTCGAAGGCGGCCGATCATCGCGTTCCTGGGTTCCCGCACACTGAGGCGATAAACGCCCTTACGCAGCATTTTGACCGACAAATGCGGGTCGGTTGGCTTGACCGAAAGGATCGTCGCGTCCGACCCGGCGGCCTCGCTGACGTGGATCGTGCGAAAGGCCACCCCATGCCTGAAATCAGAGGCGGTTAATATGACTGACCCGGGAACCGCGACAAACGGTATATTCGGCATAGCGCGGATTTCAAGCTGCAGTTTCCAAGGCTTGATGGCTGCACCGTCTCTGGGCCGATGCGCCGCCCGCAATCGCAGGGCCACGAATCGGCTCAGGTAAAGTGATTGGCGCGTGAGGCGGGTGAGCTTGACCGAGATTTTGGCCTTTCCGCCGCCCGGTATCCGGACAGTGTCGGGGGAAATCTCGAAGGTACGCTCGCTCCGCCGGCGCGGTCCCCGCCAAGTCATGACGACGGGAATATTGAGCCGGTTTTTAAGTTCCACGTTTCGGGCGCCGCTGCTGCGGCCCGGCACCAGCGACCATCGCAGAATGGTTTTGCTCAGAGACACCGCTGGAAGCAGGTGAGCCAAAACGGTACCGGTTGCGATAGCTTGATGTGAGAGCGCGTTCCGCAATACAAATCCGGTGGCGGCAGGGCCGACGGCTCCATCCCGCGCCGCGGTGTTGAATGATAGCGTCGCTGAGGTTGACTGGCCATTGCGCAACGCGGGTTTATTGAGGTGTATCTGTATGCAACCGCAATCCGGGATTGCGCGGAGCATAACCGCGCCGCCGGTCCTGTTTGAAATCCGGAATGCCTCCGTGGCACGCTGGCCGCTGAGCACCTTGCCGAAGTTGATGGTTATATTTCTCATGGTGTTCTCCGCCAGCACCAACACGGGCACCTTGGCCGCACACACAGCGCATAGGGCCCCCACGGTACAAGTGAATAGGGCGACGAAAATAGATGTCCTCATCTTGTTTTCCTCCTTGTTGACGGTGGCATCGAGGGTGCTGTTGCCCGTCCCGCTCGCAAGCGATAATGCACAAACGTAAATTGGTTGGGCCCGTAGGTGAACACGGCGCTTCCCTGGGTGGCTCTGAAGACAAAATAACCCGGCCGGAAGGCGGGGTTGATCGAGGCCCGTAAAATCCGCACCGAGGTTGCCGGGGCGAGCTTCCCCTGACCGCTTCCGTCCGTCCGCTGGTCGTAAATCTCGGTGGGAATCCAAACCCCGTCAACGCGATGGAATCCCTCGGTCCATTGGTGGTGCAGCATGACCATCCGGCCACCCGAACCGCGCTTCCACACTCGCGTGGAATACAGACGCACAGATCTGCCCATCCGCAGGCGCATGACGACCCGGCCCAGAAGTTTACCGCCGACGCTCGCCGTGTATATGCGATAGACCTGGTGAGGGTACTTGGCAGGTCGGCTGATGACTGTCAGCTGATCTCCCGCTCGCCGGCTGAAACGGAGCAATTCCAGCTCGTGGCTCACCGACCACGGGGTCATAGCGGCGCGAATGTACCCGAAGCCAAGCTGCCTCGTCGAGTTGACCGGCAAGCCCACCGGCGCACCCCGTGGCCAGAATGAAACGAACCAAGCACCATTACGGGGCTGGCCGCTGGCGGGAACCAGCGGGGTCGCCCACCAGGTGCGGGTGCCGTTCCCCACAGTCCAGTAAATCGGTGGCGCCGGGAGGCGCAACTTCCCCATGGGGGCAACCATCTGACACGCGAACTTCCATGGGGCTCGAAGGTCGCTGGCAACGCGGCAGACCTCCGCTGGATGCCCGCGCCAGGAATACCTGTACACTACGCGGATGGTTGATGCTTCTTTTGACGCTGCCTGCAGTAATCTCTCCCCCGACGACGCCGGGCTCCACAAGTGCGCTTGCGACCCGGCGGCCGCCGTGCCGCATGCGGCGAGGCAGGCTGCGGCCGCACCGGTAATCGCCCACTGCCGAGCCCGAGAATTAAAAAACATTTCGTACCTCCAGCAACAAAACACATAGTGTCCGCGAATCAGCCGTGGGGGCTGGATTAGCCTGACCAGCCGCACGGTTGCGTCTCGAACATCTGCCCGAGAAACGACACGAACGCCGGTTTGGCGGGATAATTCGCGCAGGTGTAGGTCGTCGGTTGGAAAAGCCCGCTGTGCTTGACGCAGCCCGCGGCCAGGTAGACGTATTGGTAGGACTTGCTGTAGCACACCGCCTCAAAGCAGGTGGTGGTGGGTACCGGTGGGTTGTCGTAGGGCATACCGCACGTGTAGCTGGTGACGTAGACGGCCCACCCCGTTTCGCCGTCTTGGGCCCAATCGCCCCCTTGCCGCGACGCCCCTGCCGCAGAGCGGCCCGCTGCAAGGTCACGGTGATGCAGCCGCGATCAGGGATGGTTTGCGTTCCCCCCGCCGCACCATTTGGGTTGATCGGTGTGAAGTTTCGGCAGACTCTCTGGCCAGCGCGCACCATACCGAAGCGGATCAGGATAGCCGATGGGGATTTCCCGCAGCGTAGAAGGAGCATCATCGCCTGCCGCGCCGCACGGACCGAACCACCAACGAAGAAGATCAACAAAAGCATGAGGAACCGAATGTGATCGGTGTTAATCATTATTGCCCCTAATGGCGCGACTGCGCCGCCAATTTGAACTGGTGCGTAACCCCTGATCTGTAGCTCACAAAATTCATATTGTGGCTTCCGCCGCGGTACACCAAGCTGCCCTCCGGCGCCACAAGATGAAACTGCCCCTGATGGAATATCGGATTTACCGTGGTCCGGGAAATTATCAGGCTCGTGGTGGGCCCCAGATCGGACCGGCGGCCGTCACCAAGGCGGCGCTCGCAGATTTTCATCGGTATCCAGACGCCGTTGATGCGCCGAAATCTGCCAGCCCATACTTTCGAAGCGAGTGTCAGCCGCCCGTCCACCATAACCCAAACCGCCGTCGAGTAAATACGTAGGCCGTCCGACGTGTTGATTCGCATCACAATTCGGGAGAATTGCCGCCGGTGATACCAAGCGGAGTAAATTCGATAAACTTGGCCCGGCACTTCTGCTCGGCGAGTTGTTACGCGGAAACTGACGCCCCTGGCCATTTTCTTGTGGCCGTCGTTTCGGAGGATGGTGATTGGGATCAATGCTTTTCGCAGCAGCGTCACCCCGTAGCTGGACCAAGATGTGTAGGGGAGAAATTGATGCCCTTTCGGAAAATAAGAAAAGTACCACGCGCCGGGAACAACATTGGGCCCCTCGGCTGGCTGTCCCCACCAAACCTTTTCGCCGTTAACCACTACGTGGTAGATCTGGGGTGCGATGAATTTCCGCGCCATCGAGCGGTCCCTCCCGGTGTTTTTTCTGGGGGTCACCCGAGGCGGAAACATTATTTCGCCATCAAACTTCCTTGGGTTGGTCAGTTCCGCCAGGATTCGAACGGTTGCCGGAGGGCCGCCCAGATATGAAAAACGGGCCACCATCCGAATGGTGGAAACTTGTTTTGCGGCGACGGCAAAAAATCGTTCGGTGGGAGAATTGGGCGACCAAGGCCTGGCAACTGCCGGCGAGCATGGGCCGACCACCGCGACCACCGAAAAGAGAACGCGGCCAATAAATTCCAGTTCCATCTTCCGACGCATAGTGAACCTCAATTCAAGCATTTTTGCCCTCGGGGTAGACCGCGATCTTCGCCGGCGACGCGACGGCAAAGGTTGGCACCCTGGCCGCTAATCCACCCGATCTGGCTCAGGACGACCAGCCGCAGGGCTCAGCCAGAAATATCTGGCCATCGACCTGTTTGTTCAGCGGTGCGCCAGCCCCCCACGGTGCACAGGTGTAGGTGGTCGGCTCAAACGGGTTTAACGTATGGGGATGCGCAATGCAGCCAGCGGCCGTATATATTTCCGAGTAGACGACCGAATATGGAACCGCTTTGAAGCAGGTGGTGGTCGGCACGGGCGGATTGTCATACGCCTGCTGCACTATGACGCTCGTCGCGCAGACCGTGTTTGCGGTGTTCGACTCGTTCAAAGCGGCCGAGCCGTTAACTGTAGGAAAGCCCACGGTGAGCTTCGCCGCCGGGGCGCCGCCCGTGTTGCATTGCACTTGGGTCGATGCACTGATCGTGGCCGGGTTAAGTTTCCCGGGCTCGCTTCCGTTTCCCGCGCAGTTGCACGTTTCGGCACAGACGGCGGCGCCTGCGACCAGCAGGGCACAGGCCCCCAAAAGAACTGCCCGGGCTGTGGCCTTACCTCCGGCCGGGCGACGAGGGGCGATTGACGATGTTTCCATGGGAGTTTTCTCCTATTTTGAATTCGCTGCCGCGAGCCGCCGAACACCGGCGGCGCGTCCCGGCGCCGAAATAATCGCTTGATGGGCTAGCGTCGGGCTTCGTTTGGCCATTTGGCCATGCAGGCACTGCTGCAGGTAGAAGAGGTTAAGGCGCCGCACACACATGCGCGCGTCACGGGCTACCCATTTATTCCGGTGATGATCGTCCAGACGCTTGAAGTCCCAACGCAGTAGCTCGGTGTAGCCCAAACGCGAACGAGCCTCATACCAAGGCGTGTTGAAAGTCAGCAGAGCTGGCAGAAGAACCGCCAGGCTTTTTGCCGCTCCCATCGCTGTGCGATGCGGCCGCGTTACCCGTTGCCACGCATCCCGTGATGCCCAGACTCGCAGCAGATTGGCTGCCATACCCGTAGCCCGCCGGCCAGCGCCGACGCGATCCACGAAAAACCCCGACATAATCGTATTAAATGAATGATTGCGGCTTATTTTAAGGTGAATTTCGGCCGGTCCCACCACCAGCCAGCGCTTATAGACGCCATCAAAAAAGCAGATCACTCGGGAGCGATGCGTCTTGGGGGTTGGAAATACCGAATGGCTTTGCCCATGGCATGTGGCGGATATAACGTAATCACGCAGGCAATTGGCACCGCCGTGCCCATCGAAATTGGCGGCGTAGAGCCCAATTTCAAACACCCCCGCCGGCAGATGCAGTTGACAGATAATCCCCGGGCCTGATTGGCTCAGTGGGTAGACTTCCCCATGGTCGTCGCACTCTGTTTCGCGGCCCCAGTGGTCGTGAAGCCGTGCATTGTCCAGCCTTTCGGACGGCGGTAGGTGAGATGCCGGAATTTCAAGCGATCGCCGGTTCGTCGATTGGCGGGCATATATCCAGAACCGCAGTCCTTCGCCCCACATCCCACCGGGACCGACGGCGGCGCGCATATCAATGCGGTGGTCATTCGGGCGGTATGTCCAATTAATTCCCTGTCGTTTGGTGGTGCCCATCGCAAACAAGCAGGCCCAATAGCACCCGTACCGACCGATCCAATTGCCGCCGGTACGCCAATCATCGCTGAGTGGCAGAAATGCACCGGGAGCGCTGGGGACGGGCCCCAAGGCGGAAATGGCCTGCAGTGTGTCATCGAGTTGCTGCACGCCGGGTGGCCTTGCCCCTTGCGGCTCCGGCGCGGCGGCGGGCTGAGCATTTTCTTTCGCCGCGTTTCGCCACGCATCGCGGCTCTGGCTCGGCAGGGTGACGATCTCCACGCCTTTGCCATAGCATCCC
>JBMFVY010000118.1:0-5969 GCA_049965755.1 Phycisphaerae bacterium
GTACGTGTTGTCAATCGAGATCATCGGGATGCCGTGCGTAACGCTACGGAAGCCGTCAATCGGTGCCCCGGCCACGCGCTGCGTCGGCGAATCGGGCGTGACGAGTTCCGGATGGCGGTGTTCGAGTTCGATGAGTTCTTTCAGCAGGGCGTCGTATTGCTGATCGGTTATTTCCGGCCGGGCCATCTGATAATAAAGCCGGTCGTGGTGGTGTATCTGATCACGAAGGCGATGGATGCGGTTGACGATTGATTCCCTTGATTGAGCGTCCATGAATTTCCCCTCTCAGAGCCACCAACGCAACAGCCATGCCAGACCGCAGAGCATGCGAATATGAATCGGGCGTGTTTCATTCGGCGAGACGCGCCGGGAATGCCGCAGTTCATAGGCGACGATGCTGCGGGCGGCCCGGGCGAAGGCCTCCGATTTAATAACCGCCAGAAATTCCTGATTGATCCAGAGGCTGCGCGGGTCCATGTTGGACGAGCCGCAGATCGTCCAGCGTTTGTCCACAATCACCAGCTTGGCGTGCAGCATGCGGTTGCTGCGTTCAAATATACGGACACCCCGATTGAGCACTTTACGATATAAATATTGGCTTGCGTGCCGCACCAGGGGCATGTCACCCATCGCCGGCACCACCACCAGCACCCGCCGCCCCTGCCGCCGCAGGCGCAATATCGCCCCCAGCACGCGCCGCACCGGCACAAAGTAGGCCATGGCGATCACCGCCTCATGCTGAGCCCCGCGCAGGATCCGCCGGAATACCCGGTCCGCCCGGCTGTATCCAAGCCCGTGTCCGCTGTCGAAAAAGTGAATCGACTCATCATGCTGCGGCAGATGCACCCGCCGATACGCCCTGGGCCGAACGGATATCGGCCGGCGATGCGCCTGATCCCAACTGCGCTGAAAGCTCGCCGCCACCTGTTGCGCCGCCGGGCCTTTGAGCCGCACATGAAAATCGCGCCAGCCGACGGTGGGGGCGGCGTCCTCCGGCGTGTTGAGGTATCTGAAATCCCTACCATGATCCACGATATTCATCCCGCCGAAATAGACGATGTCATCATCCACAATCAGCAACTTGCGGTGGTCACGCCGATTCATGATTCTCAGCGGGGAAAAGTGCCGCAGGGCCTCAAAAAAAGTGTGATACGCATGAACGTCAACGCCCTGCTCCCGCATGTCGGAAAAGAAGGATCTTTCCGTCAGTATCGATCCCACCGAATCGTACAACAACCGCGTGTCCAACCGGCGCCGGGCGGCGGCCGAGAGTTCCTCCGCTATCCGGTTGCCGCTTCCGTCATCGGCAAAAATATAGGTTTCCATCCACACCCGCCGATGAGCTGCCCGTATGTCGGCGATCATCGATTCAAACAGCGGCGCCGCCTCGGCGTAGATCGTCAATTCATTGCCTGCGACCAATATGGGCGGCATCTTTGCCGCGGAACGCGAGGGCGTGTCGGCGGTTGCTGAGGCGTGCATAGGCCCTCATTTCATCCGTAGCTGCATCAACTGCAGTTCACGGGCTGATGAACTTTGGCCGGGACGAGGCAGATAAATTCAAAATCAGCCGGACCCGCATTGAGAAACTGATGCATCTGATTGGCCGGCACATAGGCGACATCTCCCGGCTCAAGTAACTGCCGAGTGCCATCGGGCATTACCGCATGTCCCCGTCCGGCAAGAACCAGTACCTCATGTTCATAGTCGTGCTGATGATGCGGCGTATGACCGCCCGGATGAACGGTAAATTTGCGCATGGCAAAATTCGGGCACCCGTCGCCCGGCCCCAGCAGCATCTGCATATCCGTATCGGCGGCACCGGTCATGGCGACCGGCGTCCGCGCAATGGATGATATTTTCTTAATAATCATGGCGTTACCTCATTCTGATCCGCGGGCGGGCACTTTACTGCGGCTTGCCTCCGCTCATGTCATAAATCCAGCCTCGCAGGGCCGGTTCGTAAGAACAGAATTCCTCCGGTTTGAAAAACCGCTCGATTTCAATCTTCGCCGATTCGTTCGAATCGCTCCCGTGGATCAGGTTATTGGCGCCCGACATCCCGAAATCACCGCGGATCGTTCCCGGCTCCGCCTTGAAACCGGCCGTGGCGCCGATGAGTTTGCGGCTCACATCCACGGCATGATTTCCCTCCAGCACCATCAGCACCACCGGGCCGCTGGTCATGAAATTCACCAGCGAATTGAAAAACGGCCGCTCCCGGTGCATCTCGTAGTGAGCTTCGGTCGTTGCACGGCCCAGCTTCACCATTTTCATGGCGACCACAGCAAGGCCCTTGGCCTCGAAGCGGCTGATAATCGCCCCCATCAGCCCGCGCTGCACCGCATCCGGTTTGAGAATAATCAATGTTCGATCCATAAAACCTCCGCAATTTTCTTCGACCGGGCTTTGAACGTCTCCCGCCCGATATCCCTGATTTTACGGCCGGTTTGTCGTTTCAGCGAGTGCCCGAATTGGGTATGTCATCGGCAGGCAATAGCCGCAGAGCAGCCAACGGCGGCCACGGGCCAGGTTTTATCCCCGCGTTATATCTGCAACAACTCCAGCGCCTTGCGGGCGACGGGGGTGACCGGGTTCGGCAGCCCCCCTTTCGCCAGTTCCGCGGAGGTGACCCGCAGAAGGCCGCTGTGTTCATGATTAACCGCCAAATCCACATGACGACCGCTGCGTATCGCCCCGGTCCAGACCAGTTCGGGTTGATGGAGATTCGGCTCATAGAACAGGCTGCAAAGAAGCGGTGCCGTGACCAGATCCGCCGGAGTCAAGCCCAGCTCCTCGTGCATTTCCCGCTGCAATTCATGCATGATGTCCAGCCCGGTGGTTCCCTCGGCCAGCGTGATAATCCCGCCAAAAAGATGCAGATGCTCCGGGTATGCCGCGACCGATCGGCCGCGCAATCCCAGGAATCCCTTTCCCCCCTGTGTGAGCAGGATGCTGGAACCGACGGCCGAGCGGCGAGCCCGGTCGTTAAAGCGTTCGGCATGGCGCACGCAGGTTATCTGAAATTCCGAATATTTCGCCGGATAAAGTTTTAATACCAGCGCCGCATCGCGCCGCTCCCAACCCGCCAGAGCCGCAATCGGACCGTCAAACAGCACCCGTCCGCGAGCCGCCGCTTTATTCGCCTCCATCTTCCAGAGTTGATCAATCAGCTTTCGCTCTTCGCCGGATAGTCCCGGCGGCGCCACCCACTCGACCAGCAGGTGATCGGCGCTCCACCGCCCCCATGCCCATTTCTCGGCATCCTGCATACGCTTATCTCCATTTCCATGCGGCCCGAATTATTTGATGTTTGCGCCGCACGCGGGCATGATAACGGCTATCTGATCCGCCGTCCTGTTTTAAGGAGGAGATTATGCCGATTCTCGGCCACGGGGTCGATCTGGTCGAGCTCGCCCGCATCCAGAGCATGCTGGAAAAGCACGATGACGCGTTCCTGACCCGCTGCTTTACGGATACCGAGCGCCGCTGGTTTTCAGAGCATAAATTTCCGGTGCCGCACATCGCCGGGCGTTTCGCCGCCAAGGAGGCAATTGTTAAGACGCTGGGCACCGGCTTTCGCGATTCGATTTCCTGGTTGGATATGGAGATTCTGCCCGACCGGCTTGGGAGGCCGCTGATCACGCTGCGCGGCGCCGCTGCGGTTCGAGCCGGGGAACTGGGCATCCAATATTGGCACATCAGCATCAGCCACACCGACACCGCCGCCGTCGCCAGCGTCATTGCCGAAAGGTGAAGATCAGCTTACAGGCCCCCAGGTTACCGTGTAAGGCCCGGTGGAAACCACCAGCGCCGTAAAAGCCATGAGCTCATCCGCCGCCAGCGACCATTGAAATGCGTAAATATTAAATGTGCCGGTGATGCTTTCTGCGCCGGCCGACGTGAAGGTGATCGGCACACCGTTGAATACAGTTCCAAGCCCCGGCGCGCCGCTGTTGACGAGTCCGCTGATGCTGCCACGCAACTGCTGGCCGGTCATGATGCTGCTGGTGAAACTCCCATCCGCAAAGGCTGTGGAATCCGTCTGCCGAAATTCCTCCCGCAGGTCCGCCCGCAGCACATTGAGGCTGATCCCCGCAGGCAGCTCAATACCTGCCTGCCAGATGCCCGGCGGAATCGATGTGTTCATCCGTTACCCCCGTAGCATGCTCCGATTCATCACCGGTTTGCCAAAGTCTATTTCAGCACGAACAGAATCGCGCCAACACGCAACGCCACCTTGTAAACAGGCTCGGCGGCGGAATTGAAGAGTGAAATCGTTGCCGCCGGCGATTCGGTTATCCGATTAGAAAGCAGCGTCGCCCCCTGCACCGCAAAATTCACGCCGTCGAGTGCGGTGATCGTCGCGTCGGCACCAGCCTGGGCTGCCGATAGCTGCGTCGCATAAATCGCAATCTCCGCGTCCGCCTGAATGTATTGATTCATCGCCAGGTCATGTGTCACCACCGACTTCTTTGCGGCAATCACCACCAGCGGCGGCGCTACCGACTCCGGGGCCCGATCCAGATACGCTGCCGGTGCCGCCCCCATCGCGGCCGCCAAATCCGCATTATTGATCTGGCCGATGATTCCCGTTATCCACGCCTGCATGCCCGCCTTCCGTTATCTGAACCGACTTAAAGGCCGTTCTGCGGGTCAAGCCACTGGGCATAGATGCCCCACGCCTGATCCCGATCACCCAGATTCATCACCCACTGCACGCGGTAATACCAGATGCCGTCAAAAATGCGGTCATCCAGTTTCGCCCCCATATCCACCGGCGTCATGATCACCGTGTCCACCGAGGTGGATTCCTGAAACACCTCCGGTCGGCGCCGTGCACGAATCTTGAAAATACTCGCCGGCGCCCCGGTCACCAGATTATTCCACACCTGCACCTGCGAACCGTCCGCACCGGCGCTCACCGTGGCACGTTGCAATGTGATGGATCGGTGGCACAGTAATCGAAGCGTCATCACTATTTTTCCATTACACGACCGGATCGCGCCAGGGCATGAGCAGATTCTGCACTTCCGGCGTCAGAAACAGATCCCCCGGCCGCACCACATATTCATAACCAACGGTCCGCCCCTGCGATTCCCGGGCTTTGGTCAAATCCGCCTGATTGATCACATTGGCGGTCATCAGCGCCGTGGCAAGCTGCACATCCAGCGGAACCATCGATCCCAACATCGGCCCCGCCGCGTGGGCCAGCGCAAATGTCGCGGTGAATGAATTGCCTGTCACCGCCGCCACCACAACCGTTTCCTGACTGCTGAGTCCCGCATCCACCAGCAGCGAGTCGCCCACCGCCAACTGCCACGGCCCCGCAACATTCACACCGGCGGTGGCGTCCACCTCGACGGTCCCCTCTCCGGCGGCAATCGGCCCCTCGGCATTAACGACAAAGCCGAACCCCGCTGTGTAATCCACCTCAATGGCATCGGCGCCGGCCGTCGGCCACCGCTCCCAGAACCCCGGCGCAGGACCGAACATTCCCACCATGCCGGGGCGAAAAATAATCCGACCGACCATCGGGCGCAGATCAAATTCTGTAGCGGAAAAACTCAGAGGATCAGGGCCGGTCGGCATGAGCGTGACGGCGTTGAGCGACAGCACCGGCGTCTGCCGCAGAATCAGCTCGCCGCTGCGCGGCGCATCGTAAAGTTCCACATAACGGTTGGGGAGAAAATCGCGGCGACAATATTGAATCACGCGGGCGCTTACGGCGGAAATAACCGCTGCGACCATCGGCGCCGGTGCTGCCGCCGCCGCCGGGGAGATATTTTGTGCATAGCCAATGGTAATCAGATCGCCCATGTCGGCGGCTATAGGCGTCTGATTCGGGAATAGCAGCCTTCTATCGGCGTCAACCACGGTCTTGCCTTTGCGGCGGATGTTCCATCAGAATTTGATGCTTCGCAGGGCCATATGAGGCCGTAAAATCAACGGTTTTTGCGTCTCGACGG
>JBMFVY010000119.1:0-5718 GCA_049965755.1 Phycisphaerae bacterium
ATAAATGCGAAAAAACACATTTAACAAATTGTAATACAACGACTTACGTCAAATATGCTGCTGGAACATCCGCTGGAATCCGGTGGCGGCCCCTTTTACCATTAATCCTTACGCGCTACTGGTCGCCCGTTCAACGATCTCCTGAACTCGTCCCGATGTCTCGGGACGCGGCATGCCGCCACCGCGGCGATAGAAAGGAACCAACCCATCAATGGAATTGCAGACCAACGGTGTCAACGGGCGGCCGCCACAGTTTTTGCATTCGGGGGTAAAAACCGCGTTATCGTGCAATCAGGGCCAAAAGTTTCCACCACAAAGCCCCCGCGGATGGGCGGTTTCGGAGCCGCGGCTGCGCGCGAGATATGGCCGCAAGCTCTCCTGATCTCCTGATCACGATTCCTCCGCTCTGGCGGCGCAGCCGCCTGCACCCGGCGATGGTGGAAAAATTGCCCTTTTTCGGGATAATGCAGGGTCGGTAGAAGGCTGCAATCCTGTGGCCTGCCGAAGCCATGCCATCCCGGGTTGTATGGTACGGGGGTGCGGAGGAACCCGGTTCGCGTCCGGTCGAGTTTGTTGATCGGGGTGGGTACCCCGGGCTCAGTGCGCGGGGCGATGGAATTTTTGCCTTGGCGCCCAATACGAGGTTGATTTGAATGATCGTTATTCTCAAGCCGGATGCCGGCGAAGCTTTGGTTAAGGACATCGTTGCGCAGATCGAAGCGATCGGGCTTCAGGCGCACCTTTCCAAAGGGCAATTTCGGACGGTGATCGGTGTGGTGGGGGAAGAGGCGAAGATTGATAAAGAACATCTGCTGTCCATCGCGGGGGTGGAGCAGGTTCTGCCCATCATGAAGCCGTATAAACTTGCCAGTCGCGAGTTTCACAAGGCGGACTCGGTGGTGGAGATACCCTGTCCGCAATCGGGAACGTTGAAAATCGGCGGCGGCCACTGCCTGATGTTTGCCGGCCCCTGTGCCTGTGAAAACGAGGAAATGGTGCATTCCATCGCCCGGGAGATTAAGGCGGCCGGAGCCGCGGTGCTGCGCGGCGGGGCGTACAAACCGCGCACCAGCCCGTACAGTTTCCAGGGGCATGGTGAAGACGCTCTCCGCTGGCTGCGCGATGCCGGTCGCGAGAACAATATGCCGGTGATTACCGAGGTGATGGACACGCGGCACGTTTCGATCATTGAAAAATATACCGATGTTTTTCAGATCGGCGCCCGCAATATGCAGAATTTCAATCTGCTTTTTGAAGTGGGCCGCACCCGCAAGCCGGTGCTGCTCAAACGCGGCATGGCTGCATCCATTCAGGAATGGCTCATGAGCGCGGAATATGTGCTCAGTCAGGGAAATCGGCAGGTGATCCTGTGCGAGCGCGGGATTAAAACCTTTGAAACCGCGCTCCGTTATACGCTGGATATTTCGGCTGTGCCGGTGGTTAAAGCCAACAGCCATCTGCCGGTGATTGTCGATCCCAGTCATGCCAGCGGCGTGCGGGAATTCGTGCCCTCGCTGGCATACGCCGGCATTGCCGCCGGGGCCGACGGCATCATGGTGGAAGTGCACGACTGCCCCAGCAAGGCGATGTGCGACGGGCCGCAGGCCCTGCTTCCCGATCAGTTCGGCGATATGGTTGCGAATCTCTCCCGTCTGGCATCCGTACTGGGGCGGCAGTTTTCACATGCTCCATCGCCCGCGGCAGCCGCGGTTCATGCATAATGATGAAATAAGGGTCTTGATGGTTTTAATAAATTAAGAGGCACGTATATGCGGACAAAATTAATTGCGGGTAACTGGAAGATGAATCTCGGCAAGGCCGAAAGCATCACCCTCGCGGGTGAAATCCGCCAGAAAGCGCCGAAAACAACCAAATCACAGGTGCTGCTGATCCCGTCGTTTGTGCATATTGACGCGGTAGGTGAAGCGATCGGTAAGACGCATCTGCTTCTGGGCGCCCAGGATGTCTATTACGAACGCACCGGCGCCTTCACCGGTGAAGTCAGCACCGAAATGCTGCTGGAACTCGGTGTGTCGCATGTGCTGGTCGGTCACAGTGAGCGGCGGCATGTCATCGGCGAAACCGATACGGTATTGAATAAAAAGGTTCTCGCCGCCTCGGCTGAAAAGCTGGTGGTGATTTACTGCGTCGGTGAGACGCTTGAAGAGCGCAACGCCGGCCGCGCCGCCGAGGTGATCCTTCACCAGCTCAAGACCGGCCTGGCCAACTTGTCGCATGATGTCATGGCCATGGGACATCTGGTGATTGCGTATGAGCCCGTCTGGGCGATCGGCACCGGGCAGACCGCCACCCCGGCGCATGCCCAGGAGACGCACGCCTTTATCCGGGCACGCCTGTCGGAAATTGTCAGTCCGGAACTCGCGAATCAGATACGCATTCAGTACGGCGGATCGGTGAAGAAAAGCAATGCGGCCGAATTGCTCTCCCAGCCGGATGTGGACGGATTGCTCATTGGGGGCGCAAGTCTGATTGCCGACGAATTTGTCGCTATCATTCAGGCGGCGGAGGGTGTTTAGAGTTTTGTTGCCGGGGCGATCCTGTTGCGCCATGGGCGCGGGGTATGGCCGTCGGCGGAGCCAGGTTTTCGGGAATTACATTCATGCTTAATACATTTCTGACCGTCGTCTTCGTGCTCATCAGCGTGCTGATGATCTTTATCGTACTCCTGCAGCGGGGACGCGGTGGCGGGCTTGTCGGCGCCTTTGGTGCGGGAGGGGGGCAGTCGGCCTTCGGAACCAAAACCGGCGATGTCTTTACCACCGCCACCGTGATCATATTTGTCGTGTTTCTGCTTCTGGCCTTTATTCTCAATTGGCGCGTCGGCGCAGCACCCAAAATGGCCCCCACGCCGACTTCGCAGCAGACGGCTCCATCCACCAGCAGCGGCAATGCGGTTCCGTCCGCCGCACCCGGCGGGAAGTCGGCCGGTCTTGCTTCCAGCAGCCACACCGCGACATTGCCGACGAAATCAGCGGCGAAGTTACCGGCTAAATCACCGGCCACAACCAAACCGTGATCGGTTATCGAAATCGACGGCACCCTATTTTGTGACATGACGGGCTTCTGATGATCAACAGCATGACAGGCTACGGCAGGGCGGTGAAGGAAACTCCCGCCTGTTCATGCCAGGTGGAGGTCAAATCGGTCAACAACCGATCGCTGAAAGTCGTCCTCCATCTGCCCGAGGCATTTTCCGCCTGCGAAGTTGATCTGGAATCCATTGTGCGCCAGCGCATCGAACGCGGCTCGGTTACCATCAATGTTTCACTCACCGGCGCGGCCATCAGCCAGGCGGCGGAAGTCAATCGGGATGTCGTTTCCCACTACATCCGGTCGCTGGCTGATGCGGCTGATCTGTGCAAGCAGCGGAATATTCACTGCACGCTCGACTTGGCCCAGATTCTCGCTTTGCCGGGAGCCTGTCAGAATCGCACGATCTCCAGCGAGGAAGAACTCGCATGTCGTGAATTAATTGTCTCTCTGTCCAATGAAGCCCTTGATCGCATGCTGCAGATGCGTCGGCGGGAGGGTGAGGTGTTGTGGGGCGACCTGCGCAAGCACCTGGATGAAATCCGCGCCGCCGCCGGTAACATCCGCCAGCAAGCTCCGCAGGTGAGTCGGCAATACCATGAGCGGCTCAAACAGCGAGTGAATCAACTCGTCAACGATGCGAAGATGTCGCTGAGCGATTCAGATCTGCTGCGGGAAGTGGCTTTGTTTTCCGATCGATCCGACATCAGTGAAGAACTTTCGCGACTTTTCGGCCATCTTGATCATTTCGCCGAAGTCGTGGGGCAATCCAGTCAGGTTGGGCGCACCTTGGAATTCATCGCCCAGGAAATGCTGCGGGAGGCCAATACCTTGGGTTCCAAATGCAGCGACGGTCAGATTACGCGCTGGGTGGTGCAGATCAAGGGGTGTATCGACCGTATCAAAGAGCAGGTGCAGAATGTGGAATAAGCTGAAATTCAGGGATACCCCTCTGCACCGAATCCTGCCATGCAAAGCGGGAGTTGCGGCACCACACGGAATTTGCGGAGCTTGGGAATCAGACTGATGCCCTCGGGATCACTCATATTCATTTCCGGACCTTCGGGCGTGGGTAAGTCCACTGTTTGCCTGCGGTTAAGCCGCGAATTACCCGCTGAATTTGCCCTCTCCGCCACCACCCGCAAGCCCAAAGCTCAGGATCAGCACGGTAAGCGGTATGAATTCGTGGATGAGGCCGAATTCAAGCGTCGAATTGATAAAAATGACTTTCTGGAATATGCTAACGTGTTCGGAAACTGGTACGGCACATTGCGCCGGCCGGTGGAGGAGGCACTCGGTGCCGGTCGCATGGTGCTGCTGGAGATCGATGTGCACGGTGGTCGGCAGGTAGCCGCCGCTTTTCCCGATGCCTTGGGCATCTTCATCCTGCCGCCTTCGCTGGATGAATTGCGGCGCCGGCTGGAACACCGTGGTAGGGATGAACCTGAGGTGATTCAGCGCCGGCTGGATGAAGCCCAGCGGGAGATCGAATTTGCACGCAGCTTTAATGCGTACCGCTGCATGGTGGTTAATGACAACCTGGATCAGACGGTAAACGATATCAGGGGCTTTATCAGCCGCGCCCGGTCGAACGGCGCACCGGTAAAACCCTGAAGCCGTATAACGGAAGAAATGGAGCCTTTGGTATGATTGAAGCCGTAAAAAGTGATGAGATTGTTCACAAGCTCGGCGGTCGGTTTAAGCTCTGTGCCCTGGTGCAGCATCGCTGGCGGGAAATCATCGGCGGGGCGCGTCCGCTGGTGGAACGCAACGGGCGGCCCGTACTGGAAGTGATCCTGGATGAAATCCTGCAGGGCAAAATCCAGATCGATTACGAAAAAAGTAATATAAGCCCGCCGGATAAGGCCCTCGGGCGCGACTGATGGCCGCGCAGCGGTCGGCGGTTCTTTGGCGGATATCATGGCAGATGCGGCGCGTATTCTGATATGTGTTACCGGCGGTATCGCCGCGTATAAAGTCGCGGCTCTCGCCAGTTCCCTTACCCAGTCCCATTATCACGTTGAGGTCGCCATGACCGCAGCGGCAACCCGATTTGTCGGCCCGGCCACCTTTGAGGGGCTCACCGGCCGTCGCGTTCATCTCGACATCTGGGAGCATCCCGCGGAGGCAACCCAGCCCCGGCACATTCAGCTTCCCGCGCAGGCGGATATCGTGCTGGTTGCCCCGGCCAGCGCCGATTCACTGGCGAAACTCGCCGGCGGTCTGGCAGATGATCTGGTCAGCACGCTGCTGCTGGCAACCGATATTAAAAACATCCTTCTCGCCCCCGCCATGAATGAAACCATGTGGAATCACCCCGCTACGCAGGCCAATATTGCCCGCCTGCGCCACTGGGGTGTGGCGATGATCGGGCCGGAGAGCGGCTGGCAGGCATGCCGGGCGGTCGGCCAGGGGCGGATGAGTGAGCCCGACGCCATTTTCGCCGCCGTGGAGGAAAAACTTCGGAGTATCCGGGCCTGACGTCAGCGGATGCGATGCGGGCACAGCTCGAGCCGCTTGCGTTGTAAGGTTTTCCGAACGGCATGATATGGACAGATGTCGATATGTGGCTGCGTTCCGGCACGGTTTTCGCCGGGGTTCGATGGCCGTCGGGGCTTGGCGGGCGTTTTTTTTCTGTTTCGGCGCAGGCGTTTTCCCATCGCCTGT
>JBMFVY010000120.1:0-5596 GCA_049965755.1 Phycisphaerae bacterium
CTGATGCGACGGCACTGGCTGCGTAATGCAGCCCCCTAACTTGCTAAAAAAACAAGATACGACAGGTGTGCAATGCAATGGTGCGCAGAGGTTTTCGCGCGAATTCCCGCGCCTTGTCGATCCCTCTTTTTGTTCCTGGCGGCTTTGTGCGAGATCCGGTCTTCGCCGTCTCCGCGCCTCCGCGCGATGCACGGTTTCACACTGACGCATGATGTCATCTGCTTTTTTCTCACACGAAGGGTGAAAGACACGAAGATTCCGTCACAGATTCTGCTCGCTTTATCGCACCGCCTCTGTGCGTTTTGCGGCCTCGATCTGATATTATTTTTACCGCAGAGGCCGCAATGGTGCGCAAAGGTTCCGGCACGGAACCCTCGCGCTCTACCGTACCGTCTTGGTGAACTTTGTTGATGGTACATCGGCACGCTATAATAATCTCGTGCAGCTGAGGAGAATCATGGCGTGTCTTCGAGCGCATGAGTGTACAGAGATATTTTCCGGCGCACGGTCAGAAGACCGTTTTGAAGGTCATCGCCGCTCTGGCCGCCCAGCACGCACGGCGCAGAACCGGATGACGGGATACAACCCTTCCCATCTGAAGGCTTTGATCTATAAAGAACAGGGTGAAGATGATGGATATGACGATTTCCATTCCGAAACAAGTGGCCGATAAGTTGCGTCTGCTCGCCAAAGCCAGCGGCGAGCCGCTGCCCGCCTATACCTCCAGAATTGTGGAACGGGCCGTCCAGGGGCCGACACTGGAAGAGCTTCTGGCCCCCGTGCAGGCGGATTTTGCTCGTAGCGGCATGACCGAGAAACAATTGCTCGGCTTGGGCCGAAAACTCCTGCATAAGGTCCGGACTGAGAAAAATAATTGATGCCGCCGCCAAGGGCCATCTACGATGCTATGGTTATGCTTCAATGGGCGGCATTGCCGCCCCAAGGGTCACGCTCTCATGCCACCGTCACAGCCCTGTCCATCGGACGGTTGCGCCTGGCGATGAGCCAGAGGCTGCTTGATGAATTGCGTGGACTTTTCTTCCGCCCGGAACTCCAGGCGCGATTGCCAAGTCTCACGCCCGCACACGCCGCAGTCATCCTTCAAAAGACCTTGGAATTTGCCGACTGGTTCCCGAATGCCCATCCAAATTTTCTTTTCGGCAACATCCCAAGGATGATCACCTTTTCAACCTGGCCATCGAGTCCCAGGCTGTCTATCTGGTCACATGGGAGACACGGCTGCTCAAACTCCGCGAAGCCCACACCGCCGAAGCCAAACGCCTGCGGCGACTGGCCCCCAACCTGACCATCCTCACTCCCGGCCAACTCGCCGAAACGCTCAAGGTTACAGCTCAACCCACGGAATAATTTCAGGCCAGCGGGCGGCTAAAAAGAAAGGCCCCATTACTGGCCGCTTGTGCGGCAATGCGCAAAAATGGCGGCAGCCAATGGCATCTCTGAAAAATGACGGGATGCCGCTTCAATAACGGTAAAAAAAGTAGATGCAAAAATCGGGATGCCAACTCTTTTACCTTGCCCTGCAACTTTATTGGCTTTTATGCGGCGTATCCCTCCTCAATTTCCTGCGGGATTCGCAAGAGCCTTTCCGCAAAACGCTCGGTAGCTTGGCGGTCTCCTGTCAGCCCCATGCGTTGCGTCTCCAGTGCCCAGAGATAATCAAAAACCTCATGCTTTGGACGCCGTGTGACCAACAGCCTGTAAACGCCCGGTACATAGGAATCGTACTCGTCCTGCGCCTCGGGTATCTGGCCAACACCAATCGGATCCCATTCTTTGAGGAGTGCCATTCTTATGGCCTCATGGTACCGCTTGGCCCTATTCGAGTTACTTGATGTCATGGCGCACCCCGGATGACTGTGACAACCTGGCCTGTGTTGGAGTTGGCGATTACTCGAACCTGATTTACAGCATCAAAATAACCCGCCGTCCCCTGGCGGGTCGCGAATCTCGTCCCGTTCTCGATCGCACTTTGAACTACGGACGGCATGATGCCACGGTTTTGCATTTGATCGAATGCGTGCCCCTAATAGGCCCGTCCATTTACCTCACCAGCCAGGTTCCGAACCGGCTGATACGAAGCATTTCTTAACTCAAACCCTTTACTTCCTCGGAAGCCGGTGGCCGCGGTATCGGCCGCTGCATTCTCTGCGGCGAAGTCGCCGAGGCTTAGCGTCGGATTGTAGCCCGCAATCCCCAGCCCAAGGGCCGCGGCTCCGCTCAGGCCGCTGATTCCTCCAAACGCCACCCCCCATCGGTCGAGCCCCTCCAGCGGCCGACCGGTCTGGAAATTCTCGCCGGCCACGGCCTCCGTGATCTGCGTGAGGCCGACCAACGAGCCCGCACCATACGCGACGCCCGCTGCGGGACCGTCCCGCAGAGCCACATCATACGACGCCTGCCCAATGCCAATCAAGCTCTCGATTGGGTCGGTGAAACCAGCCAGCGTGTTGGACAGGCCGCCGAGCGAAAAGCCCATTGCGTTTCTTTGCGTCCCCTGCGGTTAGTACTTTTTTACTGCAAAGGCGACCGCTGGATTAAATCCACCGGCTAACATTGGTCGTGATGATGCTTCACCCGCCACCAAAACCGGACTCCGATGTAACGCGATTTTCGCAAACTCGGCCCGAAACGTCGCAATGCGGCAATTCCAACATCGCAACCGATTCCTTGAATTTTTCTCTTGACAAATCGTTTTGAGCAATTATACTTTACCCTCGAGAGCAAGATGGGCGTGAATCAACCGCGCCCAAAAAACTTGCATGTTAGAAAAAAAATCGCCGGGCTAGTCTGCGGCGAGCCGTCTTCCGTTCGGTTAATGGACAGTTTAACGCGCTCCATTAGGGAGCGGGAGGAGCATTTCATGGTATCTCATCTTTCATCAATGTCTCGTGGTATCGCCATTGCCGTCATCGCGACAGTTGCCGCCTCTGCAGCAATGGTCTCCAGCGCCCAGGCCACACCTACAGTTGTTGTGCAGGGCGTCTCAGCATCAACCGGTTCTAACTGGCTTACCAATGGCTTGGGGCAAATCGGCACGACCGAAGAAGCCGTTGATTGGCAAGTCGCGGGCGATCTCGGTTTTACCTTTTTACGTCCTTCTCACCCTGCCAACTACGCGCAGGCCAAGCTGAGCAGCGGGACCGTGCAGTTCTTTTCTGCCGGCTCTGGACTCGCGACGACCTCCCAGAGCTTTGGGCTTTCCCGGAATCTGGGATGGGGAAATACCTCCTCCGTCATGTCGTTGCTGGGTACAAACAACTTGCTGATTTCTGAGGTGGCTCCGGCGGCCGGTACCTACTATCTCTCCGTCGGATCCGGTGGTTACACACCGTCTGCTACCGCAGGCCAGTATTCTGGAACAACTCCCACAGGGAATACCGATTCCAATGGCATCACGGCAACCGCAGGGCAGGTGGTTCAATGGATCATCACCAACCCGACCGCCTCGGATGTTTACTGGTTTAATGCGTCGAACAGCGGCCTCTCGACTACGGTAAACACTTTTACAAGCGATGCCGTAGGCCCGATCGGGTTCTCGGCGGTTCCTGCGCCGGCCACGCTGAGTCTTTTTGCGGTTGGTGCGATCGGCCTTTTGGTCGGACGCCGCAAGAAAACCAAGTCGCTCTAAGGGAACAGTCCCTTATCACTTGGCCGTTGTTGGCATAACATTCGTACCCATCGCCTCAAGTTAAAAATGCCTGAGCGGTGTGGAGGATAAAAAAATCAATAAAGGGTTGGCAGATCGCATTTCTGTCAACCCTTTTCTGTTTGACCCGTCTTTCCGTTTTACACGCCCGTATTGGTGCAAGACTGCAATGGCGTGTTGCTTCAAGAAAAACCCGCCGGAATCAACTCCGGTTCCCGGCGATCCGTCGTGTGGTCGAGATAAGTAGCCGCCAAGCCGAGCAACGGCGGATAAATCCGCCAGCTGACATTCGCCCGTCTCCGCGCTCGCCGCAGCTCCGCGCGATGCCCGGCTTCATGCTGACGCATGACGTCATTCGCTGTTTTCAACCCACCGGTGGATAAATCCACCGGCTGACATGGGCCCGAATCTTTGCCATGATCGCATCCGAGAGTTGCTCGTCGTTCGGATCATCGCACCGGCCGGCACATCCCATGTGCCGATGTGTTCGGCTTAAGTGGAAAACAAGTAGCGGCTTTTCTGCGTAAGGTATTATGTGGTGCCGAACAAGGAGGCCGGGATATTTGACGCCCAGGTGGTTCAACTCGGCCCGACACGTCGCCACGCGGAAATGCCAACATCGCAACCGGCTCCAACATCGGAGCCGGCTCGCAATTCGGGCGCGAATATGTACAATCGTGTCGTATACTCCAAATTATGTTAGCGGAGGCCATTAAGAATGAATAAAAATCGGTTATCGCGGGGACTTATCATCGCGGCTATTGCCGCTATGGGGACAATCTTTGGGGTTCATCATTGTTTGGCACTCCCTGGACCGCATAATGCCCCCCCACCGAGTCCCCAGCCGGTAGCCAGTGTGGCACCACAATTGATCATCAAGGATATCCGCCTGGGGGTGAGTTTTCTGCTCTCTCAGGAAGATCCCAATATTTTGTGGGAGAAAACGGAGTTCGGTAAACCTTATCTGAACGATATCGGGGGAAAAACAGCGCTCGCGACCGAGGCGCTGCTGGATGTCGAGCAAACACTGCATCTGAAGCGCTTGAATATTTTCAAGCCGGCCATGCGTCGCGCGATCGAATATCTGGTGACCCATCATTATCCGACAACTTATTATTGCAGTTTTGCCGCCAATGCTCTGGCGCTGTTGCCGCACAAATCGACATATCGGAGGTCCCTTGTCCTCGACGGCCGATTTCTGCTTGAAAGCATCAGGCCAGATGGCGGGTATACCTATGCGTGGGGTCCGCCGGCAATCAAGAAGTATTATGCAAGGGGATTGGCCAATCAGATTTGGGACAATTCGAACACGCAGTATGGTGTGCTGGGTGTTTGGGCTTGTGCTCACTACGGAATCGGTATACCCAGTCGATATTGGGAAGTCGCGGCGAGCCATTGGCGGCGTAAGCAGAGTCTTGACGGAAGCTGGGGCTATGCCTATTTCCGCGGCAGTGGATTCGCACGTCGGACTCCACCAGCGAGAGCGCCAACCTTTACTCCTGCCGGAGTTGCGAGTCTTTTGATATGCGATGAATTTCTCGGGGCTAAGGAAGGTGGCGGGCGCTTGCCGCCCGACCCGGCGGTGCTGCGAGGCTTGGCGTGGATTAACAAAAACTTTCCAGCGACCACCAATGACCAATACGAGATGTACTGTTACGAGCGTGTCGGTCTGGCCAGCGGTCTGGTCGAGTTTGGCGGGCAGAATTGGTACAATACGTTCGCACACACGCTGACCATCAGTTATCCCCCGACGCCCAGCGGCTCTTGGGCGTCTCACTTTATATCCGAGGAGATCGGGTACGGCAGCAATGTAATCGGGACGGCCTATGCGCTGCTTATCCTTGATCGTGGCTTGAATCCCATTTTCATGAGCAAACTCGAATATGGAAAGAATTACTTCGGACGATGGAATATCTACCCGCGTGATGT
>JBMFVY010000121.1:0-5584 GCA_049965755.1 Phycisphaerae bacterium
AAAAAACGCCTGAATACCACCCATGCATCTACACCCGTGCATGTTTGACAACCATCTCTGCGACCGTGAATAATCCGACATAGAAGAACTGCGCAACAACGGCAAAGATGAAGTGCCATTCGCGATCCAGCGGGCGCCCCGCCTCACTTCGCCCGGACGCAGTTTGGGCTTCCTCGGGAGCCTGAATATCCGGCGCCGGCCAGATGAGAAACGCCACCAGCAGCACCGCCACCACGCCTCCCAGCGCCAGGTAGGGCAGATAAAGCGCGTGATTGCTCGTGTCGGCCACCTTGGTCTTGGACATCACGAACGCCCCAATGATGATGGGACCCACCATCCACCCCACGGCATTGCATGTCTGCGCGAGATTGATTCGGGCGACGGCGCCGTCAAGCGCACCCAGAAGTGTGGTGTACGGATTGGCGACCGTCTCAAGACAGGTCATCCCCGCAGCCACCACGAAAAGTGCCGTCAAAAAGGCCGCGAATACGATGGATTGCGAAGTCTTAACCTGCACGGCCGGTACAAACATCAGGCATCCGAGTATCGCCAGCGCCAGCCCGGTGAGAATGCCTCCGCGGTAGCCGAGCTTGCGGGCGATCC
This sequence comes from Phycisphaerae bacterium, assembly GCA_049965755.1. Classification (GTDB taxonomy): domain Bacteria; phylum Planctomycetota; class Phycisphaerae; order WQYP01; family WQYP01; genus JAJZGD01. The sequence goes on from JBMFVY010000121.1 coordinate 604, forward strand.
ACCCCGCCGGAAGCGCGATCAGAAAATAGGCCCCATACCACGCGCCCTGCACAAAGCCTGACATGGCCTTGGAGAGATGCAGCGAATCCTGAAAGTGCTTGTTAAGCACATCGATCATCCCGCTGAATGCGCCCCACAGTAAAAACAGGCTACACACGAGAACGAAAGTGTTAAGCCGCAATTTCCCGTCCGGTGTGCGGAACATTTCAATAAAACGTCGCAAGATTGTCCCCTGTCACAAGGTATCGTACGCTATATTTTCCCAACCGCATTTCAGCCGCAGCATTCTAACAGTTTGCCGACTCCACCGCCAATTAGTCGTTAAATAGGCAATAAGGGTTCCCAATTCGACGCATTGCACCCATTGCGGAGCACTCTGTAAATTCAGCATCGAGACGTCCCATAATATTGAATATCCGTTTTGCGAGATTCAACATTTATCAACTCTTCTGAGCAATCACCGGTATCCCCTTTCAAGTTTTGGTCGATAACGCACGATTAGAGCTTTGGCGCAGTGATTCCGCGGTGCATTTTGTATCGCATCGGCGATGGCTGAGCCGGCATCCAAGACGGACAACTTGGGTGCAGATGCACCGAAAGCCGAAGGGGGCAAAGTGCAATTCAGGCGGCATGCTTGTTCCGGGTGCCGCGGTTTGTTTGCAGGTTGGATCGGCGCCGAGTTTGGCTGGATGGGTTGTCCTTTTTTGAAGAGGCAGTCAAATGGCCCGGAGTTTGCCGATTGCCCAAAGCCTGATCCAATTCGACGCACGAGCGGAGGACGCGCCAGCCGCACATACAGCTCAAGCCACCGGCGCCTTTGATACCCCCGAATTTGTCCCCTCCCGACATTTGCTTCGATTGACGTTGATGATGCTCTTCGTCAGCTTACCCACCTTGCTTCTACCATCGCTCGCAGGCTGGATATCGTCGATGGTTGACGCCGAGCGATGGAAGCTGATTCACACCGTTATCGGCAGCGGAAATATTGCGGTTTGCGTAACCGTCTTTCTACTTGGCAGCGCCGCATTTCTTCGGTCCGGGACCCGAGACTTTCTGATCCTGTCGCTGGGATTTCTCGCAGTCGGTCTTTTCGATATCGGACACGTGCTTCAGGTCGCGGGGCTCTTTAATGATGCCACATCCAATCAGGCCAACTGGTTCGCACTTATGGCAACGCTCAGTGCCGTCGCATCGCTGAGTGCAGCCGGATTATTTGGCGGAAGCGTTTGTTCACAAAAACTTTTCTGCCGAGTTGGCTCGACCACTCTGACCATTTCGTTCGTCGCCCTGATTTATGCCCTGACTTTTCTTACACCGGTTCGGAACAGCGTCGTTCGTATGCAGTTGATGCCTGTCAATTTGGGCGGCATTCTCACATTTGCATCTCTGGTTTTGCTGGTGAGCGCAACCCTGAAGGCCGCCCGAGGCAGCTTCAGCTTCGATACCGCGCCGCTGAGCGACCTCACGGTCGCCTGCTGCAGTATGACCATGATGGTTCTTGATGAGGGGATGAGCCCCGGAAGAGGAATCGCACCGCAACTTGCCGCGCATGTGGCCCTTCTGCTCACGACTTTTTTTACCGCTCGCTACGTCTTTCAGCAGGGGATTAAAGCCCCATTTGAACGTCGGCAGGCCAATGAGTCGTTGCGCATTTTCAAGCAGATCGTTGAATCGGCATCCAACGGTATTATTCTCTGCGATGCGGCGCAGGCTCATGCCCCCATCGTCTACGTCAATCAGGCATTTGAATCGTTGACCGGCTATAAGTTAAACGAGGTCAAGGGACGGGCGGCCCGCTTTCTGCAGGGCACCCAGCAGTTCAGCGACAGCAGCCGCGAGACCAAGGAAAAGCTCGCACAGGGTGTTCTGCTCCACACCACTCTCCGAGATCATACCAAAAACGGGCGACCCATCTGGCTTGAACTTACCGTCTCGGCAATCAAGGACGGCTCCGGCAAAGTTACTCATTATCTCGCCATCCAGAATGACATCACCGCCAGAAAACTTGCCGAGCAGGAAGTAGAGCAACTCGCATTTAATGATGAAATCACCGGCCTGCCGAACCGTCGCCTTTTTGTCGACCGTGTGGAGCGTGCCATGGCCCTGACCGCCGGGGCCAAAAGTTTTGGTGCCGTCATCATGGTGGATCTCGATCACTTCCGAAGAGTTAATGAAGGTCGGGGTTATGCGGCGGGCGACGCACTCCTGCGGCAGGTGGCGGAACAGTTTTCTGAGGTTCTGAGGGCGGAAGACGCGCTGGCAAGATTGGGCGGCGATGAATTTGGTGTGGTGCTGCCGATGCTCGGAAAGGATATGGCCGGCACTGCACAGGCCGCACGCCGTGTCGCAGATCGACTCAAAAAATCGCTCTCCAAACCCTTTTTGCTCGGTGAGCTTGAACACTACATCACCGCCAGCTTCGGCCTGACCATTTTTCCCAACACCGCCGCCAAAGCTGAAGAACTGTTCAAGCAGGCGGATACCGCCGTTTACAGGGTTAAAGAGAACGGCCGCAATGGCTGTGGCTTTTACGAAGAGTCGATGCAGAAAGTGGTGGAGTCGCAACTCACCCTGCAATCTGCGCTCCGACGCGCGTTGGCCCGACATGAATTGCGGGTCTTCATTCAACCGCAGGTTAACTGCGACGGCATATGGACCGGCGGCGAAGCTCTTTTGCGCTGGCAGAGTGCCCAGCACGGTGCGGTATCACCCGCCGATTTTATCCCCATCGCCGAAGACACCGGACTTATCCTGCCGATCGGTGAATTTGTTCTTCGCGAGGTCTGCAGGCTCAGCAAATGGCTTGACGACGCCCGACATCATCTGCGGCTGGCGGTTAATGTAAGCCCGATCCAATTCCGGTCGCCGAGATTCGTCCATCGCCTGCGGGCCATTCTGCGTATTACCCGCGCCAATCCGAAACAGCTGATTGTCGAGATCACCGAAGGCACGGTGCTGGAAGATGTGGACGATTCCATAGCCAAAATCAAGGCTCTGCGAGATCTGGGCATTGACGTTTCCATTGATGATTTCGGCACGGGCTATTCCTCGCTGAGCTATCTGAAGAAGCTTCCGATCAGCGAATTGAAAATCGACCGCTCATTTATTAAAGACGCCCCGAAAAACCCGAACGACGCCGCCCTGATCGAAGCGATTCTCGCTGTGGCCAGGCACCATAACCTGCACGTCGTTGCCGAGGGTGTGGAAACCGCCGAACAACTGGAATTTCTGCGCACCCGCGGATGTGAGTCGTATCAGGGATTCTACTTCGCCAAACCGATGCCGCTCGATCAGTTCTCTCATTCGGTTTGTACCACGAACGAAACACCGGATGTGTCCGGCGAAACGTTTAACGTTAAAGTTGTCGGACGGGCACCCGATGTGATCTTCGGCCGTCAGGCACTCTGATTCTGATTCGCGACTTTTTCCACCTCGCGCATCAGGCGGATGGTGACGGGCTCGCACGCCATATCCACCATGCGAATGTTACGAAGCGCCGCAACGAGCGGCCAACCACCCTTCGGCAACCGCTGCCGACGCATTTGTTTCAGGGCCAGAGCCTCCTGCAGAAGAATAATCGATTCCGCTGCCGCGCTGTGCCCCGACGATCCTGGCGCATAAATGCCCGGCGGGGGCAGCGCCACTCGCATCTCTTCCGGGGGCGCCGGAAGCGTCTGAGCCTGGTCCACCGGCCGCCACAGGACCGGCAAACCGCAGGAAAATCGTGCGACATGGGGACTGAGAATCCGAGTTTCATGATTTTTTGTTAGCAGCAGCAGGCATTCGATGGGACGGCTGCATAAACGAGCTCTGCGGTTGATTGCCCGAGCCATGGCAGGAGATGCCGTAATAATCACGCCCCCGCCACCGGCGGCCGATCGTTTCATTTCCGCCCGCGACGACCGGTATCTCCTACCCGATGCGGAGATCGAAATGATGCCCTCCGTTGAAAGTTGCCGCAATTGTCGGCACGCTTCCAGCAGAGGCAGATAGATGCGTGCAAGAAGAGCCGCATCACGACGATGAAACGCGGTGGCCTCAGCGGCTTCAAGTTCGCGACGTGCGGCGGCATAGCGACCGGCCACCAGCAGCCGCTGCCCCGAATCCCAAAGCTTTTCAATCCATAATTCGCCGCCTGCATCAGCCGCAGCGGGGAATTCGAAGTCTGAGGATGCGTGGGACAATTGCATAACTCCGTTTCGATTTTTTATAAATCTCTCCAGCCATCCATTCATTGTGTCCTCCACGCCGACGTGTTGCAACCTCGCCCGGACTCAGAACGCGATTGCAAGCCGATCCGGACCGTCGCATAATTAAGCTATATGGAGCAGGTAAAAGCGGAGATTATTCAAGGCGATTGCAGGGACGTTCTGGCGAACTACCCGGACGACACCTTTGACCTCATCGTTACCTTTCCGCCCTACGCCGACCAGCGGAGGAGCACTTACGGCAGGATCCCACCCGATGAATAATAACGCTTGGTTCATTGAGAGGTCCGCACAGTTTCTTCGGGTGCTCAAGCCAACCGGCACGTTTATATTGAATATAAAGGAGAAGGCAAAGGACGGCGAGCGCCACACCTACGTTCTCGAATTGATACTGGAAATGCGGAGGCAGGGATGGCTTTGGACGGAAGAGTTTATCTGGCACAAAAAGAACTGCCACCCCGGTAAATGGCCCAACCGATTCCGTGATGCTTGGGAGCGCTGCCTGCAGTTCAATAAGACCCGCCATTTTCATATGTATCAGGATGCGGTGATGGTGCCGATGGGGGATTGGGCCAGAAAACGCCTGCGCAAGCTGGTGTAGTGAATTAAAATTATTGTAACTTATCATTGGGTGTTGCGTGTTACCTTGTAGAAAGCGAGGATAACACCGATGCGTGTAGCTCCAACCATTACCCCAACCGAGGCAGATCGCGAGACACTCGAACGCTGGGCGCGGGGACGCAGTACGCCCGTGCGGCTTATGCAACGGGCGC
>JBMFVY010000122.1:0-5524 GCA_049965755.1 Phycisphaerae bacterium
GTCGAGACGCAAAAACCGTTGATTTTACGGCCTCATATGGCCCTGCGAAGCATCAAATTCTGATGGAACATCCGTTAAAATAGGCGAAATCACGCCAGTCCAGCCGCATCGTTATCTCGCCGGTCTGCCCGGGAGCAAGATTCACGCGACCGAACCCCTTGAGCGTCTGGAAACATCGCAACACCTTGCTGTGCTGAGGCCGAATATAAAGCTGGGCGACCTGTGCACCGGCGCGACGCCCGATGTCGGCAACCGACACGCGCACCGTAATGATGCGATTTCGCCCGACGCCATGAGATGTGATGGTTAGCGGGCTGAAGGAAAAGTGCGTATAAGAGAGGCCGAAGCCGAACGGAAACAGCGGCGTAATATGGTTATGATCAAACCACCGGTACCCCGTGAAGATACCCTCGGCAAATGTAACCCGGAGGTGATGGCCGGGATAATGACCGAACGCGGGTTCATCCCGAGAGTGTTTACTGAATGTGTCCGGCAGGCGGCCGCTGGGGTCAATTTTTCCGGTAAGGATATCCGCCACCGCACGGTTACCGTTCTCGCCCGGATACCAGGCGTAAAGCAGAGCCGCCACCTTATGAATCCACGGTTCCATACCCACACCCGCCCCTGCATTAACAACGACGACGGTCTTGGGATTTAGAGCGGCAACGTCGGCAAGATATTGCTCCTGCATTGCCGCCAGATCGTAGGTGCGGTCGAGATTTTCGCGTTCAATGCGGGGACCGAAGCCGACACACGCGATGACACAGCTTGCCCGGCGAATGATGCTGACATACTGCGGCTTGATCAGCGGGTACCGCACGGGCTGCAGGCCGAAATGGACAAACGTCTTCGGCACCACATTGAGCAGACGCACATAGAAGTGATATTTCTTCCCTTTTTTGAGGAAGATGCTGTTGAGGTACGGCACCAGAGCCACAGGACGCCATTGATCCACCGTGAGCCTGCCGTTGATTCGGATCCGCCCATCGGTATTGGCGAAAAATTTCAGCAGATACCAGCCGGTCTTCGGCGGCGAAAACGTCGCGGTCCACTGCACTTCCCCGATCGGTTGCGGATGGGCATAATGCCGCCAGAACGAATCCACGGCGGCGGCGTGCGACAAAGTCAGCAGATTGAGCGTTTCCGTAAACCCGGGCCGCCCCTGCGAAGTGAAATGTGATTGCTTATACCAATGCTTTGACTCTCCGATGTACGGAATGTCAATGACCCGGGCGTGCGCACCCAATTTTTCGCGGATGGCATCAAGCATGCTGATCGGCTTTTGGATCGGCCGAACATAGGAACTTCCGCCTCCGCCGGTCACCGCCGGTGTCGCCATCGGTCCGACGACGACGACGGTCTTAACGGTTGCCGGATCAAGCGGCAGGAAATGGTGCGCGTTTTTCAGCAGAACCGTGCCCTCGGCCTCGATCTTTTCCGCCAGCTCCAGCCGCTTGAGGCCGAGCCGCGGGATGGATATTTTAAGTTGCGGCCTGCGGATCATATCCATGGCGATCATCATGCGCAAAATGCGAAGCGTATGGCGATCAAGCTGGGCCATGGTGATTTTGCCATCGTTCAATAACGGAATAATCCTCCTCGGGTTGTAATATTTCGGCGTGTGCATTTCCATGTCCAGCCCTGCACTCAATGCACCGAGCGTGGAGTGGGTTGCGTCCCAGTCGGACATGGCGATTCCCTTGAAATGCCAATGTTTTCGGAGCATGGTGGTTAAAAGCCAGTGATTGGCCGTGCAGAATACGCCGTTGACTTTATTAAATGCCGCCATGATCGTCCATACATGGGCATGGACAACCGCCGAACGGAACGGCGGCAGATAAATTTCCTCCAGCGCCCGCCGACCGATGATGCAGTTGAGCCGTTTGCGATGGGTTTCCTGCTCATTACCGGCGAAGTGCTTCACGCAGGCTGCGACCCGCTGTGATTGAATCCCTTCAATAACCCGGTCGGCAATGGCGGAAGTCAGAAAGGGGTCTTCTCCCAGAAATTCAAAGTTACGCCCGTCCTGCGGCTCACGCAGAACATTGACACCCGGACCGAAAATAACGTAAATGCCTCTGGCCCGGCAATCTTTCCCCAATGCCACCCCCTGCTGATAGGCAAGGCGGCGGTTCCATGTAGCGGCCAGCGCGGTTGAGGCCGGATAGGCAATGGAGGTACCGAAACGGCGAACGCCGACGGACGCATCCGACATGATCAGTGATGGAATGTGGAGCCGCTTGATGGCCGGGATGTCGAGCACCCCTTTGAAGGCCATCATTTTGATTTTTTCTCTGAGGGTCATTTTGCTCAGCAGAGCTTTGGCCTCGCGATCAATGGCAGCCCCGGAAAGGTGATTGAAACAGAGTTCGCCGGCATTATTAACAAACGGCAGCTTGCCGTACGCGGCCCGGGCGATGCCGGCTGAAACCGCAGCCAATGCCACAACCATGCCGACCTCCGCCCGATGCAGAAAGCATTTATTTTTCAAATTCGCACCTGCCAAAAAGTTGCTTGGCGGATATGGTGATATCGGCGGCTCTTGCCCATACGCAATGGAGCGGCTTCATCTTACTTACTTCCAAACAACCCATACTAGAATTCACTCGATGGACTTACTCAATGCCGACGCGCGATGAGAGTTTCGGCGGATATACCCGAAAATGCTCTCATCTCATGCGGGCCAACCCTTACAGGTCAATGACGGCTCACACGCCGGGGCACAACAAAAATGCTCATCGCCGGCGCGAGTTTTGCCGGCAGCGGGCGCAACCCGGCCAGAAGCAGCGCCTTGGCCATTTTTGGCTGTGCTACCCGATTGAAACCGTACGTATGGCCCAATCTCTCTATCTCCGACCAGTCAAATACAACCAGCCGAACATGATGCTGCTGCAGCCACTTCACCGTGCCGACGGCGCCATGGGCCGCAAAGTATCTCGCCAGTCGATTCCGATTAAATACCGTGTTATAGATGACATGGCCATGAACATACAGGGGAGCATCAAACCCCTCCAGATAAATTCGAGAATCGGGACTCGACAGATCATAAGGTGCGAGGATTCGTTGCGGATGGCCTGATAGGAGCCACATCTCGGGCAACTGAAAATAACGCCCGATCACTTGACTGTACGCACCGCCCAGAAAGGTGCCGTTTTCCGAACGCAGCAGCACAAGCAAAAAGCCGAGCTGAAACATCAGCCCCATCACCCATACCACCGCCAGTTTGGGTATGACGCGTACCGACATACCGGATAGCCACACGCACGGGACGATCAGCGGAATGAGGAATCGCGCCTGGATCTGCGTAAAGAGCAGCCAGGAAACCAACTGCACCGTCCCCGCGAGTAATAAAAGCCACGCCTCCGGACCGGTCGTAAGTGCCACGGCGGAAGCCACAAATATCACCATCCAGATGATGCCGAAACGGAGAAGCCATGGAGTCTTCGGGCCGGGATAACCAGGGTGTCGGCCGAGCGCATCAACCATCGCGGCAGCTCCCGCACCAAACTGCCGGTCAAGGAACCACTGATCCGCCATGGCGTGCAGATGGCCGAGGATACCGGCGTCACGCAGCGGTGCAGTATGGCCACGATCAAATCGGGCGGCGAGGTTTTTGCTCCAATGATCCATTCCCAAAGCGTGCGCGAAGAGGGGAAATATGGGATTGCCGATGGATTGACGAGTATGGCTGGCGATCATCGATCGCCCCATCCAAGGCGAATAAATGGCAGTGGAGATGAGGATGACCAGTAACAGATCACGCCAGCGACGCCGCGCCATCCAGATGGCCGCCACCGGCAGGGCGATCGAAATTCCTGCCGTCATTTTTACGCCGACGGCCAACCCCAGCAGCAGACCGAGCAGCCAGAATATCTGGCGGCTTTCGCCGACAATGGCGAGCGGCAATGCGACAGCGGCGATTAGAAGTACGGCGGGATCGTTGTAAGCCAGTGAGCCGATGACGATAACCCACGGTGTGGAGAGGAAAAGAAGCATGGCGATGGCGCGGCCACGCCACGAGAGCGGCAGCGGCGCCAGACCGACGGCGATGGCGGTCAGGCCCGTTACGGCGACCATCAGCAACTGCGCGCCGTAGATCAGACTGTACAAGCCTCCCCATCCGGGTAATATTTTCACCAGACTCGCCATCAGGGTGAAGAGCATCTCGATGTTCAGCGGTAGATACGAATAAATATTTCCTCTCACCGGGGCGACGCTGTCGGTGGCCACAAACTGCTTCGGTAACTGCAGGTGATATTCCAGTACGTCGTACCCTTTGCCTTCGGTATGCCAGAGGGTTCCGGCAGGAAAACAGGCCGCGGTAAGAAGCACGGCAACGGGAATCGCGATCGCGGCCGCAAAAAGCAGCCAGCGGGCGTCAATGGGTTTCCTCATATTGGCATATTGGATGGATTTGAGATGGGCGCTGAGTGTGGCATAGCCGGCAATCGTGCTGCCCAGCAATAGTACAAGCGGCGCATAAGCCAACAGATGCAGCGCCCCGATAAGCATGGTCAGCAGCCCCAGGGAAGGAAGTCCGACGGCGGCTGCCAGCGCGAGGAAATAGATTCCGGGCATGGGCGTGGGAAGTTGCATCAAATAGGGGCGCGCGGGCCAAAGCAGGAGTGTACCCAGCGCAGCAGCCGGAATAAGAATAAAAATTGCGAGCGACGCGTTACCAAGCGTGCTGAAAACCGCGCCCACCTGCGGACCGGCCAGGACGGCAATGACAATCACGACGGCGATTGCGAATACCGTCGGCATGAACCATGCGGGTACAGTGCGAACTGAGGATGGTCGATCTGCGGCCAGACGGTACATAAGCCTTCCCTGTCGGTACACCCAAACGCCTGCGACCGCATCGAGTTGGAACCCTTATTCCGCCCGAGAGTCGGCAGCATGTTTTTACTACCGTTCCGTGCAGGTTTCAAATGGCGTACCGGCCCGCCGCCGGCCAACGGCGCTTAAATCAATCCGCAATTGTGGTTTATTCACCCTCACGCTCAATTGGGGGGGGTAATGGTACCTTTTGGGCGTGGCAATTTTTCCGGGTATCCGCGGGGGTTGCCGATGTCCTCCACCCCCCGGATGCGATCACGGCAAATGTTAGCCGGCGGCCCCTGCGGTGAGGAAACACCGTAACCCGCGCGGAGCCGCGGAGTTGGCGCGGAGACGGAGACGACGAACAACCGCCGGATGCGATCATCCTAAATGCGAGCCGGTGGATTTATTCCACCGGTGGCCACGGCCCGTCCTACGGGCGGCTCGACCCAAACCTTTGGCGGATATCTCCCCGCCCATCAGGCCGCGGCCGTCGGCCGCGCCGTGAGTTTGTCCGCCGTTCATCCCGTGCGTTATATTTTTAAGAGCGAATTCAACTTTGAGGCCGCTTTATGGTCGCATTTGCTGAGATTCCAACAGCCCCGGGCGAGGCGAAAGACGTCTATCCCGGATTATTCACGAACCGCCGGGAGGTTGCGGGTTTTGGGGGCATAAGTATCGTAATTGCATGTAGTTAGCCGCC
>JBMFVY010000123.1:0-5303 GCA_049965755.1 Phycisphaerae bacterium
TCATCGCACAAAATAAGCGCTTGAACCCACGCACACAAAAAAACACCCACAGCAAACGACGGGCCGGACGCTACTGGGTTGGGTCCCTTTGGCCAAAAGTGCCGCGATTGCGTCCTCGTCGCCATGCTTGGCCAAGCGTTTGAGCCTCGCCTCGGGGAGGCGCAGTGTTGATCCTATTCCGAATCTAAAGCGGAAAAGCTCGAAGCCGGAAAGGACGGGTGGCCGTGGCCACCGCCCGATGGGTGAGGGAACGCTGGGCTCCGTATTGGCATGTGGCCCCGGCTCCCGCGCAACGGGGGCCGCCAGTGGGTTTTCGCCCTGCGCCAGCACGGGCCAAACAGCAAGGGCGATTGCAACGACCATCAAGCGTTTGAGCTTACGCATTGGTGTATCCTCCATGGGCGTCATCCGACCGGTATCACAAGCATGTTACTCGTCAATGGGTTCAGAGGGTGCTGCGTGGCTTGGTACATGCCCCGTACGATATTGGCTAAATCGCCCTCAACGTTGTGGATCAGGCAGCCGATGTCCGTGGTTAGCCCGGATAGGCTCATCGGGATGACGATGGTGTCGGAGGCGCCCTGGCTGAAGCCAGCCCCTTCGGCCTCCCCGACGGAGGTGGTGCTGACGTACACGGGCCCGTCGCTGCTGTTACCGACAGACTCCGTTTCGTTCACCCCGAGGTCGCAGCCCACCGTGAGGTTGGTATCGGAAAACGGGCCCGAAAGGTCGCTGGCGTGCGGCGCGTTAGAGAGGATCAAAGATGGCCCGGCCTGCTCGGAGAGGCCCATGCCCGACCGGTTCACAAACCCGCTGATCAGCAGCGACGCATTGCCGCCCGAGCCAATGACGACGGCTACCGTCCATCCAACGGAGAGCGGGCCCAAGTCGGACGAGGAGCTGTACCCGAGGCCAACCACACGCCCGCTCCCATCCACATTCTCCACCGGCGAGGAATCGACGAACTGATACGTATTGGCACCGTTAATATATTGGGCCGGGTCCTGCTCCATCCATCGGCCGAGGGTCGGCGAATAATCACGGGCACGGTCATAATAAAGCCCCGTTGCCGCATCCAGCATCATCCCCTGATACAGATTATTCACCAGCGGCTGCGTGCCTGCCGCGGGCGTGCTCCAGTCGGAATTTAATACCGTGATGCTGCCAAGGCCGCCTGCGTTGCGTGGGCGCATCCCGCAACGCGGCTTCATGTCCTCCGCAGGCATTAACATTTCATTGATTGCGACCATAGCACGGCCTCAACATGGAATTCTTTGCGAAATCATAACGCGCCGGGGCGATGCGGGGGGGGGCTACGGCGGCCAGCGGTTGCGGGGCGGCTCACGGCCTGGCTTGACCTGGCCCGCTAGGGCGCTGCCCCTGGGCGCCCGGCCGCGGTTTGCATAGGGTAACGCGAATATCACAATCCACCAGCCGACTGGCCAGCCACTCTACATCTTCCCGCGCCACGCTTTTGCAATCGGATATCGAGAGCCTTCGGAGGCCCCGGAATTCTGCCAGTGCCCGGACCCCCGCACCGGTGACGTGGGAACATTCGCCGATGTCCAAGTCGGCCAAATTGGGGCATTTGGCCAGCGCAGCCAACCCACAGTCTGTGACACCCGAGAGGTTGAACAAGCAAAGCTGCTCCAGCTCGTTGGCGTTATCCCCGAGGTGTTGCAGGCCTTGGTCCGTTACGCCCACCATGAGGAGGCGGAGTGCCCGTAGCCGCTGCGACCTGCTGAGGCGCTCGATCCCCGCGTCGTCGACGCCGGCTTGGTCGAAGAGGTGGAGCTCCTCAAGCCGTGGTAGTCGCGCCATATGGCCGAGGCCGACGCTGGTAATCTGGAAGACGCAGTCCAAGTTCAGCCACCTCAGCCGGGGGAGATCGGCGAGGTACGCACACCCCGCGTCGGTGATGCGTAAGCAGTTCGCCAAGTCCAAGTATTCCAAGGTTACGAGCCGGGAGATCGCACGGATGCCCTCGTCGCCAATATTCTCGCAGCCGCGCAGGCTGAGCCCCTGTAGTTCGCCGAAGCCGGGCAGTTCCCACAGATCGGAATCAGCGATACCCTCAGAGTGGCCCATTGATAACCACCTGACGTTGACGGCGCCGCTCCGTTGTAGATCGCGCAGGCCCGCTCCGGAAAATCCCGAAAGTACGACCCCGTCGTCCGGGCCCGCGGGTGGGGGCGCCGCGCCGCCACGGCGGATTTCTATCCAGCGGCCGCGAATCGGAATACTCTCCAGCGATCCACCGCCCTCTTGTGGCGGGTCGAATGCCAGCAACTTCTTTCCTCCCGTGATTATTGTGCGGGGCTCCATGCGGTTCCGAGCCTGAACCCGCCCCCACTTATCTCGCCCGTCACCTCGACCGGAACACCATTTATCGTACCAGAAATCGGCGGGAACTGATCGCTGCCAGGGGGCGGCCTCGGGGTGTACAGACCGTCGGGCGCCCCCGCATCCGCGGCCTGTTGCCCGAGTTCCTGGAGAGCTTGGGCTGCTGCAGCTTGATCCCCATTAAATGTCTGAAGTAGTGGCCCCAAGTTATGTGATGAGTTGCCGAAGATATGATTCAGTTTATTTTCATTGAACGGCGTCTGCGGATTGCCTTCACCGGCTGGCCCATTCGGAGCGTCCGACGCCGGGCAGTGCTCCACCTCCTCGGTTGGGCTTGGCGCCCCGTTTTCGACGGCCTCGGCAACCCGGTTGGCTGCGGCACGGATCGCCCCACCCGCCGCGGACCCCTCAGGCGTCAGCGCCGCGGCCGCGGCTGCCGCAGCCAAAACACTCGTTGCCGTCGCGGCGCGGGAAGCGTCCTGAACCCAAGTCCCCGCGGCGCCAGTTTGTTGCCATGCCTGCTGGTCAACCTCGTTCACGTATTGGTTTTGCCCGAACGTCGCGCCAACGGCCAGGTCGGCGCTAACCGCATGGAATCCGGCGCCCAACCCCTGCGGCAGCGCAGAGAAAAACGCGCCCCACCAGGCCCAGCTTAGTCCGCTGGGATCGACGAAATCGCCCGGATCGCTCCCCAGGAACTGATATGTATTGGCGCCGTTGATGTATCCCAGCGGGTCTTGGCTTGTCCATCTTCCCAGCGTCGGGCTGTAATTCCGGAAGCGGTCATCATACAGCCCCGTCACCGCATCCAGCGTCATCCCCTGATACAGATTATCCACCAGCGGCTGCGTGCCTGCCGCAGGCGTGCTCCAATCGCTATTTAATACTGTGATGCTGCCATACGGGCTGTAAACATACCGCTGCACCACGCCCCAGGTTTGGGTGGTGCTGTCGTAGCCGATCACCGCCGTGGTGTTCCAGTCGGCATCCTGCGTAAAGTACAGCCTTGCATTCGGCTCAATCGCGCCGCCGCTGTAGCTGTCCTGCAAAACCGCGGCATTGATGTACGCCGCACTCCACACCATCTGCGATGACACATTCGAGGCGGCCGTGCCGTTGGTGCGGGTTTCAATCGCCTGCCAGTTGGCATCGTAGGAATACTCCGCGATAATCCGCCCGCTCGAATTTGCTACGCTGACCAGCCTGTTCCACGCGTCGTACTTGAGCGTGTTGCCTTTCTGATCAACACTGCTGAGGCTGCGATATTCACCACGACGATCACAAAGACCACTACGATTTAGTGCCGTTGTGTTCGTTGTGTTGAACAACTGCGAGCGAGCAATCGGGCGTATTCGTCGCCGAATCAGTTTTTCACCAACCAAAACCATCATGCTGCCTCAAAATGAGACGCCGACGTTTTATCGCTCCTCGCGCCCGCCCAAGACTGTAAGTCTCACAACCGAGCACCCGCAATGGGACCTTGTTCCGCCGCCGCTCGTTCAGGAGCTGTCACGTCCGACGAGATCAGATCAACGCTCGGACATCGAGGACGAACGTCGCTTTAACCTACCTTTCAGCCTGGCCTTCCGTCCGCTACGCTCCAGTTGCTGCCAAAGTTGGCCAAAAGGTCCCTCCCGTACCCGACGATCAAAATACAATATCTCTTCGCGCGGAGTCAGTCGCTCAAGCTTTTTAAAGGCACTTCTCTGAACCTCATGCTTATACCCCACGGCGTCGAAGCCATGTTTTGATTTATCCCGATTCGGCACGAGTCACCTCCAATGGCGTAATAATCGTCAGATGCCGGTAGCCCTCTCGCTCATTGACCGCATTATATGCAGTTATTCTATCGAGGCGAACAATATGTTTGAAATTCCACGAGACGACCGCATCAACGCCTGTAACGCTTGCCGCCGCAACGTGCAGTGCGTCCTGCCTCCACCGCGTGCCGACAACCTTTGCCGCCAAATACGCGTCACGCAGAGCAATCACCTCCGGCGTAAGGGCCGCAAACTCAATATGTTCAGCGGGAAGCAAGTTTAGGACAGCGCGAACCCGGTCAGGCGCCCCGGCAAGTTCGTCCAGCACGACCTGACTTATAACCAGCGTCAAGCGATCACCGCGAATTAAGTCGAAGAGCCGAAGCGATTCATCCGCAAACTCCCGATCAAAGCAGCCGCCAATGACCGAGGTGTCAACATAAATGCGTTGTTTTCGTGCGGCCATAAAAAACCGTTTCCAAACCGCCCGCCCAAAGCCCGCGTCCAATCCTGCCACCGCCACGAGGCTGAAAAGGTGCGGGTGCTACCGCATCAGCCGCAACTACCGCGTCGCCTCAAATACGATGCTATCATTCTACCCGCTTCAAGCTCCCACCGACAACGGAGAACCCGCAACTCTCAACCGGAATGCGACAGCCGCTCGATCATCCATTATTATGGAAAATGACACCTCTACAGTTGGCTTGGCTGCTTTACCTTGTTGCATTTGCCGCATGGGTGCCACCCCGCTCGGCGACGAAGCCGCCGCTCGCGGCACTATACCGGAGCACCGCCCCGGCAATGCGCACGCGGTGGTGGCGGATGGGCCCACCAATTACCCTTCTCCATTTTCCGTGAAACCACACGTAGAAGACCTCCGTGGCGCGCCCGCCGGGTAGCGTGACCTCCACGCCCTTCCGGGTGAAGTGCCCGCGAACGCCGTCATCGATCCAGGCGTGCATGTGGTTGGGGCACCCCGTGACCAGTATGACCGATGGCACCCCGAGCACGCCGTGGCGTGAGTAAGAGAAACAGAACGAGTTTCTGGGCTTTTCCAACGGTGCGAGGGTGAGGCGAAGCACCGACCCGGTCGATGGATTGCGTTTGACCTCGAAGAAGTATCCTAGTGTACTGTCCCATATTTAGCTTGACATATAGTACGAACTGCGGTATGGTGGTGTCATGGCGAATAAACCTGCA
>JBMFVY010000124.1:0-5136 GCA_049965755.1 Phycisphaerae bacterium
GTACATGAAGGCCCGTTTGGGGTTTTTCCTCACGCCCTCGCCAGCCTCGTACAATCGGCCGAGGACGCAATCCGAACTCGCGTTCCCTCTCCCTTCCCCAATCCTTGCCCACCGCAGGGCGGCCTGATAATCCGGGTGCGGCGCGTGTAGGAACGCAAGTGCAACCGCATTATCGGCCGCCGTCCAGCCCATCGAGCCGGCGGCCGCTATCGCATGGCGAGCCTCATGCCGGTAGATGGGCGATATGTTGGGGGAAATGGAAATCTGATAAAGCTCTCGGAGCGCCGGCAAGTACCGGGCTGTTGCCGCGCTGTGGAGCAGATTCAATCCTCGCGCGATGTCTGCCGTGGCCGGGTGTCCGGTGATCAGCTCTAATCCGAGGCGGTACTGAGCCGGTGGCCAGCCGAGTGCGGCAGCCTTGGCCAAATACTTGTGCGATAGCCGGTGGTTGTTATCAACCTTGGCATAGATGTCGTAGAGCTTGCCAGCAGCACGCCGGCACCCTTCTCTGGCGGAATCTCTCAGCCAGCGAAGCCCCCATGGTTCGTACCGCTTATTCCGCTTTGCCTCGGCCAGATAGTACTTACCCAGCCAGTATTCGGCCACCGGATTCTGTGTTTCGGCCGCAAAAATCAGGCTGTGCAGGGCCGCTGTGGCGCCGGGGGCGCCGACCTTCAAAGCACGCATAAAGAGCCGCTTGGCATGGTATGGGTCCGGTAAATGCTTAATCTTAAATCTGGGTGCGGTCTTGGCCGGTGAGGCGGCAACCGCAACCGCAACGCTCGCATGCAATGCTGTTGCTGCCATCAGCCCCAAGGCGGCCACCCATAACCCCCTCCATGGGCGGCCGCGGGAACGCACCAATCCACCTGTCGCGCACGCCTCGACTATGCCGGCACCATTCACTG
The DNA here is from genome assembly GCA_049965755.1 of Phycisphaerae bacterium. Classification (GTDB taxonomy): domain Bacteria; phylum Planctomycetota; class Phycisphaerae; order WQYP01; family WQYP01; genus JAJZGD01. The sequence goes on from JBMFVY010000124.1 coordinate 909, forward strand.
CACGGCCTCCTGAAGGAGATGGGCATAACGCCCGACGCGTGCCTCGGATGCTTCGCCGAAGGGAGTGTGCACAAAATCCATCTTTCCTTTTTTCAGCGGGGTAAAGGTAAATCGGATGGCAGGGGTTTTGAAGCTCAGGCTGAATGTTTTATGCACGACCGCTTTGCCATAGGTGGCGGTAAGCAAGAATTTCGCTTGGGTATTAAACCTGCTCGCCACACCAGGCTGGAGAAGGAGCACCACCCATATATGCACGGTAGATCGCAAATTGGCCTCCTGCACCTGCAGCATCATGGCGTTGGGCGATGTTTTCGCCACGCCCGGGCCGTTATTCACCAGCACCCGCCAGAGCCGCACGTCGCGCTGATGAGGAAATGGTATGGCCCCATACCGAATCATTGTCCTAATGAACATTGTCTCCTCCAAGGGGCGGAAGCTAAATGTGGGATCATTTTTTGGAACCACGCTCCGGCCGTCCTTGGTAATCTGTATTCCCTTCGCCCAGAAGGTCCGGCAGCCGACAATAAACGGAACACCGGCATCAAATCGACCGTTCGGAAGGTGTTCCCGCTCAACAACCACATCCAAGGCCCGGTAGGCTGAGGCCCCCTGATGCTGTTTAAGATAATTAATTTGCGCCCGCTGCTTCTGAATCGTCGCCTTCAGTTTCTGAATTTCAGCCTTCAACTTTGCAATTTCCGCCTTAAGCTCGTCAATCAACTTCCGGTCGTCGCGTAATTGCCTGCGGAGGGCATGGTTTTCATTCTTCAATTTCTGGTTTTGCGATTCAAGATGATTGATCTCGCTCCGCAGCCGAATCATTTGCTTCTGCGCATTGCTAAGCTCTATCCGGAGCTTATGCAGCAGCTTTTTTAGTTTTTCAAGCAGGCGTGGATCAACGCCATCCTTTACGGCCTGATTGATCTGATGTTCAAGCCGCTTGGTTTCACCGGCCGCGTGGTTAATCGCCTTCTGCAGCGATTTCATGTGTGGCGGCGGAGGATTCGGCCCCGTGTAATACGGCGCCAGCAGCAGAACCAGCAGGATGAATGCTCCCATCGCCCCGGTAATAACATCCAGAAAGGCAATGTTGAATATATTGATTTCCCGGTCACGCCGCCTCATGGGATTTCTCTCCGCTCTTCTCCGGCACATACAGCCGGTTGATCAGATTGCGAAGACAATACTCGCCGGCCCGCGACACCGCGCCCTCCTCCCGCGCCTGAATGATATTCTGCAGCAGCACGATGATGGCGCTTTCCACCAGCGCGATGAGTGTGGTATTAAATGCAATGGCCAGCGATGTGGTCACATTCGTCAGGCTCAATTGCCCCGGCTTTACCCCGGCCAGGGCGTATCCCAAGTGCGTTACCGTCCCCACAAATCCCATCGTCGGGATCACCCATGCCAAGTACCGGATCATCGCATAACGCAAATCAACCTTGGTTTCCAGAAGTTCCAGATTGGTCGAAAGCACGCTCACCGCCTGATCCACCGACCGCGTCGACTGAAGCTGCAAAACGGCGGTGTCAATCATATAAGGCAAAAATCCACTCTCCCCTTCATGATATTGAATAGTCCGCCTGCGGATCGCGCCCAGGTCGTCAATCGTCAGCACGCTCGCCTCATCCTCCGGTAAAAAATGGGCTTGATTAAGTTCGTTTTCTAATCGGGCCGATCGATAGCGGACGTACAACTCCCCCAATCCAAGGAAAAACAGTAGATGCAGCAGATTCTGAATGGTAAATGGATACGGGAAGGGAGATTTGGTGGTGTGCTCTAGAATCAGCGTGGCAAAATAACTGTTCTCGGGCAGCGCAAAACTGAGAATCCCGATAAAAGTCAACGCCGAGAGAATGGAGAGAATTGCAGTCGGCCCCCGTGCCGGAATGGCACTCCCGGGTGTTTTCCCCGCCGATGTTCCCAGCAGCGACGACAAAAATTTGCCCATTCCACTTGAAGATGTAGGCATCTGTTGATCCACCCCTCACGAGAATTTCAATTGTCACCACACTCCGCGAAATGTAAGTCTAAGCACTCCATTCGGATTCTTCAATGTTGCTCGCATCCGGCGGCAAATGAAGCCGTCTTTACAGGTGCCGACCGAAGGGCGGCGCTGGCTGTCTGGGAAACGTTAAGACGGGATTAAACAAGTCCATGCAGAAATAGTATAATCAAGGTTCGTGTGGGTCTGTAACCGTGCTCGCGATGCGGCGTATGGCGATCGCTGTTTTATACCCAAAACGTTTGACCACGCGGCCGCGAGGCATAGATTGGGAGGTTTGAAACAGTCATGACAAAAAAATTACTTCGCTGCATCGATGGGCACGTTTTTGATGGCTCGGAATCGACGCGATGTCCGATTTGCGGCGCAGATGCCTCCGCTGCGCCGTCCGTGCCGACAGACGCCTCGCAAGGGAGGACGGAAATCCCAACCGGTGGACAGGCAGGGGCTTCGCGACGTTCCCCGTTGGGGGTGGTCATTTTTGCCTTCGCCGCCGTGGTCGTTGTTGTTGCCGTAGTTTACATCTCCCGTTCCGGCGGTGGACACCCGTCGCAAACGACATCTGCCGGTACTGCGGTGGCGGCGCATGTCAGCAAACCTCAGGTCGCGCACGCACAGTCCCCGCAGGCTTCGGCGGGTACGGCCGTGAAAACCGCCGCCGTTCTGCCTCCGGCAAACACGCCGCAGGCCGCCGCACCCCCTGTCCAACAGACTCCACAGGTTCCATCGATGCAGCAGACGCCGGCATCGGTACCGTCGGTCTCCAATGCTGCCGCCGCATCGCCGCCTGCGGCAAGCATAAAACCCAAAATCCATCTCTCCAGCGCGGTTCTCGATTCGATGGTTAAAAAAGGGATCGCCTTTGCCACCGGCCACGGCGAGATGCCCAACGATGAAACCGCATTCTATTGGTTCAAAAAAGCCGCCGCTGCCGGGTCACCTTGGGCCATGAACATCCTCGGCTGGGTGTATACGCAGGGAATGGGTGTCGAGCCCAACGCCGACACGGCGAAATCTTGGTTTGAAAAAAGCATTAAAGCTGGCGATGCCTCGGCAAATTACGGCCTCGGAATGCTCTACGATAATGGCCAGGCGACAGGTGTGGCACACCCCACCCGTGCGATGGCGCTCTACCGCAAAGCGGCCGCTGCCGGTTCCGCCAATGCGATGTATGCCCTCGGTAACCACTATCTGAATGGTTTTGGCGTGACCACAAATTACCACAAGGCCCTTGTATGGTTTGCGAAAGGTGCCAAGGCAGGATCCGCTTCGGCGATGGCCGCCCTGGGTAGCATGTTGATGAACGGCACGGGCGTTCCCAAGAACATGAATGCCGGCGCGTATTGGAGTCAACGTGCCATTAACGCAGGCTACACCAGCGGTCTGCCGGAGATTCCCCGTCATTGACCCCGTTCCAGTGCTCGCTGGTCTCGAACACGTCTCCGCCTGTGGCGACTTAAACGCCCCCGTAGAAAAAGTCAAAAGTTGCCCGTCATACCGTTCCAGATCTCGCGCACAACGTCCCGGCACTTGTCGCCATACGCCACCGCGCTTATCTTTCAGTTTTGGGTTTTTTGGGAGCTTTTGCTTCATGGCGGCCTACAACCCAGCTTCAATCGAGCCGAAATGGCAGAAATTCTGGCTGGAACACAACACGTTCGCAACCGAATCGATCAGTACCAAACCGAAGTATTACGTGCTGGATATGTTCCCCTATCCTTCCGGCGAAGGGTTGCATGTCGGCCACCCGGAAGGGTACACCGCGACCGACATTGTGGCGCGATACAAGCGAGCCCGCGGATTCAACGTCATGCATCCCATGGGGTGGGATGCCTTCGGACTCCCCGCCGAACAGTACGCCATTAAGACCGATACGCACCCGAGCGTGGTGACGCGGAAAAATATCCAGCGATTCAGAGCGCAACTGCAGTCTATCGGCTTTTCGTATGATTGGCAGCGCGAGGTGGATACCACCGATCCCGGTTACTACCGCTGGACTCAATGGATTTTTACGCTTTTATACGATACCTGGTTTGATGACCGGCAGAATCGCGGCCGGCCTATCGGCGAACTGATCGAAGAATTGAACAGCGGCCGCCGGAAACCCGCCGGGGGCGCGCCTTGGACGACGCTTTCGGATGCGGACAGGCGGCGGATATTGGAAACATATCGTCTGGCGTATCAACTCGAGGCGCCGGTCAACTGGTGCCCCGCATTGGGAAC
>JBMFVY010000125.1:0-5025 GCA_049965755.1 Phycisphaerae bacterium
TGATGCGACGGCACTGGCTGCGTAATGCAGCCCCCTAACTTGCTAAAAAAACAAGATACGACAGGTGTGCAATGCAGTGATACGCAACGGCGGCGGCACGGATATGAGCGATTTGTCGTGTCGTCTTGGCGCTCGCCGAGGCGACCGGAGGATTAAATCCACCGGCTCGCATGAGCGACGATCGCACGCGGGGGCTGTTCGACGTGCGGATCCGTGCGGCTCGGCCGGCGCGTCAGGGGAGGTCATCGAGGGAATCGGCGGCGGTTGCGGCGGCGGCGACACTTGCTACAGTTGCTACTGCTACGTTATTCGATATTTCCGGCCTTTTTTTGAATTTCGTAGCAGTAGCAGGCGCAGCAAGCCGGAATATTTGCCGTGGCCTTCCCGGCCCGGAGGCGTCGGGCATACCCCAGTTCCCCTGGCCGGCGGCGGTTGCGACATCAGCGACACTGGCGACGGCGACGTTATTCGTTTTTTCCGGGCTTTTTTTGAGTTTCGTCGCCGTCGCCGTTGTCGCCACCGTAGTTGCACGGCCTCGGATATCCGGAAGATTGGCGATGCCACGGGGATTGGATGGTAAAATCATGTTTGTACCTCGAATTTCCGACCGCGGGCGCCGGATAGGGCGCTTGCGGCATGAGTTCCTCACGGCCGGGCTCTTTGCCTACGCGCGCAGCCAACAGTGTCTCCGTTCTGGCGAAACTTCAGCCGCCAGTGCTATAGCACTCTGCCATGCCTACAAATCAGCTCAGGTTTCGCACTTCGGGGGTAAAAACCGCATTACCGTGCAGCCAGGGCCAAAAGTTTCCACCACAAACCCATCCTCGGGTGGTCGGTTTTGGAGCCGCGCCTCCGCACGATTGGCTATTTTTACCGCAATGGGCGGAAAGGCTCGCGAGGGAAATTTGGCCCAGATGCGGTTATAACATCCGGAGAGCGCGAGAATGCGTATCATGGGGTATGACCATGCAACATCACACAAAGCCATTCCCGGATGCCATAACCGATACTCCCCGCAAGCCGGGTATTGAAAGCATTGTGCTTGCCGGGGGGTGTTTCTGGTGCGTGGAGGCGGTTTATCGGCCTCTGCACGGGGTAATCTCGGTTGTGCCCGGCTATGCCGGGGATACGGCGGAAAAAGCAAACTATAAAACCGTCTGCACCGGCCGTACGCGGCACGCGGAGGCGGTACAGATTGAATATGATTCGCAGCAGATGACGCTCGGGCAACTGCTGAAAGTTTTCTTTTCGGTTGCGCACGATCCGACTCAGGCCGACGGGCAGGGAAACGACATCGGCCCGCAATATCGATCGGCGGTTTTTTATCGGGATGAGTTGCAGCGTGCCTTGACGGCGGCGTATATGGATCAATTGCAGAAGGCGGGGATTTTTTCGCATCCTCTGGCCACGCAGTTGGAGCCGCTGGCTGAATTTTTCCCGGCCGAGACGTATCACCATAACTACGCACAGGAAAATCCTGATCAGCCGTATATTGCCTGTGTGGCCATGCCGAAAGTGGATGCACTGCGGCGCCTTTATCCGGCGATGCTCAAATAATGAAGCCAGGCGGACACCCATAATGATTTCGTGTCCGCACATTTGAAGGAGCCTATGGTGGCTGATGTAAAATCTCAAAGCGAATATAACCTGACGCCGCTCACTCGCGAGCAGGTGGAAAAGCTGGCTGAAAAACTCTCGCCGGCGGAGCGGGAAGTTATATTATTTCAGGGGACGGAGAGGCCTTTCTGCGGCGGTCTGCTGCATAACAAAACGGACGGCGTGTATGTTTGTCGCCTCTGCAATTTGCCGCTGTTTGCGTCGTCGGCCAAGTTTGAATCCGGAACAGGGTGGCCGAGCTTTTACCGGCCATTTCATCCGGATCATATTCGAGAACTGGTGGATGAAAGCCACGGCATGGTGCGGACGGAGATCCGCTGCGCACGGTGCGACGGGCATCTGGGACATGTGTTTGAAGATGGGCCGCGTCCGACGGGACTGCGGTACTGCCTCAATTCGGCATCGCTGGAATTCCGCACCGTCCCACCAGATCCGCAAGCCGGGTAATCCCTTTTCGGGCCATGTAGCTGGAGAGGCCCGCGCAGATATCCACATGCACGGCGGGATTTACGAACAGCGCGGTGCCGACGGCAACCGCAGATGCACCGGCGAGAATAAATTCCGCAGCATCCTGCCAAGTCTGTATCCCCCCCATCGCGATGATGGGAATCTGGTGTTTGGACGCCACCTGTCGATACACGCGATTGACCATGAAGACGGCGATGGGTTTGATGGCCGGACCGCTGAGACCGCCGGTTTCATTGGCGAGAACCGGCTTCTGCGTTTCGATATCGATGGCCATGGCGGTAAACGTGTTCACAAGCGAAAGGGCATCGGCACCGGCGTCAACGGCGGCCTTGGCCGTGAGTGCGATATCCGAAACATTGGGTGAGAGTTTTACGATGAGCACCGTCCGATGGACACGTTTGCGGACGGCGGCAACGAGTTCGCCGAGTCGGACCGGATCGGTGCCGAAGCTGAGCCCATTTTTCACATTGGGGCAGCTTACATTAAGCTCAATGCCGCGCACCACCGGCACATGCTCATCGAGATAGGATGCCACATCCACATAATCTTCAACCGACCAGCCGGGAACATTCACGATGGCGGGAACATTCATGGCCGCAAGGCGCGGCACTTTCTCCGCGACAAATCGATCCAACCCGATATTCGCCAAGCCGATGGCATTGAGCATACCGGCCCGCGTTTCAACAACGCGATAACTTTCATTCCCTTTGCGCGGTTGGCGACCGATGGATTTGGTAACAAAGGCACCGAGCTTGGAAAGGGGCGCAAAATCGGCGTATTCATCGGCGTAGCCGCAGGTGCCCGAAGCGGTCATCACCGGATTGGCCATTTCCAATTTTCCGATGGCAGTTTTCAGGTCCGGCGTCTGGGCCGTGGTAGAAGCGGGGGAAGCGGTTGGGTGCGTCAGAGGCTGATTCATGGTTAAGAGTTTCACCTCCGCTGGGAACAAAGTAAAGTGACCGAGGAAACGGCAATCGCGCACGCCCCTTCGGTACCTTTGTTGGCGGCGCTTGGGGACGCTACAATAAATGCGTATGGTTAAGGTGGTTTATGGCTATTACCATTCAACTTCCCGTTGATATCGAGCAGGATCTCCGCAGCCGGGATCCGCGGCTGGACTCGCATGCCCGGGATCAATTCCTCGTGGACAATTACCGCAAAGGCAATCTGAGCACCGGGGATATCGCCGTGATACTCGGCTTGGACACACATTTTGAGGCTGAGGAGTGGCTCGCCGACCACGGTGCCTGCCAGAATTATTCGTCCGACGACCTCAATGCCGACATCCGCACACTTCACCGCATTCTTGGACCGGTGAAGCCGTAATGCTTGTTGTCTCCGACGCCAGCCCCGTCAATGTGCTGATCCGGGTCGGCCAGATCGAGGTGCTTCCGCTATTGTTCAAGGCCGTTGTGGTTCCGACCGCCGTCGCCGAAGAGATGTCCCGGCCCGCCACGCCCCAGGTCGTCCGCGATTGGCTGGCCCGGCCACCCGCTTGGTTTTCCGTGCGAGGTCCTTCCTCACCAGTGCACCCGTCGGTACGTCGCCACCGCGGGGAGCGTGACGCCATCAGCCTGGCACGGGAGATCCACGCCGAAGCCCTTTTGCTCGATGAGGAAAAGGCCCGCGCCTAAGCCGTAGCGTTAGGAGTTGCCGTTGTCGGCACCGTAGGTGTCCCACAGCGTGCTGCCGATCAGGGGCTGATCGCCGACCTCAAGGCCGTCCACGACCAACTGCGTCAGATTAAGTTCCATGTCAGCGACAGAATTCTCAACGACTCCCTCGCGCAACATCTGGCGTTCCGCCAAGCCCGTGCGAGCCAACCGCGCCTTGGGTGACGCGGAAATCGCTCCCCGGTCGTACGCCCGACCCCTGCGAGTAAACGTGCACAGAGTCAAAAGTGCATGCTGATGACTGCATTTGTGGACAAACGCCGCCGGGTTTTCGGCGGGGTGCGCACGGCGTAGGGGACGCAAGCATAAACCGCCTGTCCCGCCGGGGACCGGCCATCCCAATCGACCGGCGAGGTGAACGCCCGAGGCCCGAGCGGGTTATTTCTTCAATGCGCGTTAATCGTTGCCGTCGGGGGCTGTTTCCAGGGGGCTTGGCGGGGTGAAGGCGCCAGAATCCAAAAGAGGGGCGGAGAGCGCTTCGCCGGCAGCATCGGATGCGGCGGCCTCGATATCCAGCGAACGCTCCATCTGCCGGTTGTACTTTTCAGCGGCTGAAAGCGTATCACGGGCGGAATTGAGATGACGACCGAGTTTATCGAGAAGGCCGCGAAATTTGGTGAATTCATTCTTCACGATGTCGAGGCGTTTCTGCACTTCGGCGGCGTGGCTTTGAATAGCCAGCGTGCGAAAGCCCATTCGTAGCGAACTTAAGATGGCCCAAAGACTGGCGGGCCCGGCAATAAGAATTTTGAATTCCCGGTGGCAATTGTCGAGGAGTTCGGGTGATCGCACCGCTTCGGCAAAGAGGGACTCCGATGGGAGAAACATGACGGCAAAATCCGTTGTTTCCGGCACGCGGATATATTTTTCCGAGATGCTTTTAGCTTCACGGCGAATCAGCGATTCAAACCCCGTGCGGGCGGCTTTCATCGCGTCGGCATCGCCCGACTCCTGAGCATCAAAGAGGCGCCGGGCATCGGCGAGCGGAAATTTGGCATCGATGGGAAGCATGATCACGCGGCCGGTTTCCGAACCGGGCAGGCAGATGACGGCATCAACCTTTTCCCGCCCGCCGCCGGGGGCATACTGAAGCTGAAATTGGCCGGGAGAAAGCATATTCTGCAAAACCGCCTCAAGCTGCAGTTCACCGAGGCCGCCGCGGGATTTAATATTCATGAATACATTTTTCAGGTCTCGGGCGCTTTCCGCGACGGTGATCATTTCGCCCAAGCCCTTCTGCACCGCCTGCAATTGATCGCTGACCGTT
>JBMFVY010000126.1:0-4935 GCA_049965755.1 Phycisphaerae bacterium
CCCCAAAAACCGCATTATCTTGCAAATAAGGCCGAAAGTTTCCACCACAAACCACCCCGGCTTTCGGGGGCATCGGGCCGGCTAAAATCCGGTGCTAAATTGGCGTGTCAGCATCGTGAGCCTCGAGCCTGAAACGAAAGCGAATGTATTTGTAGGGCATGGGGTAGCTCCCTTATCATATGCGGCATGACAGTCCCATTGGGCCGAATATGAACCCGTTAAAAGCCAAGCTGAATCCAGCACGGTTTCCGGATATGTCGCCGCTGATGGCGGCAATTGTGGGCTATGTGCTTGGGGAATCGTATACCACACCAGAAATTGTGGAAATTACCGTGGGGGAGAGTGATAATCTGGTCTACATCCGCAAAACTGGGGCGATTGGCTTTGATGGCATTCAGAGTCTGGAAGACCTCCGCGACAATTGGAACCGATTGCTTGATGCCGCCGGCCTGACGCCCGAGGAACGCAAGGAGGCGGTGACGTTATTTTATTCGCATGTAGAATCGGTGCCGGGTACCGAAATCAAATAACAGGCACAATCTCTTTAACCCTTTCACATTTTCTCACTCTGGCGTAGGATTTCTTCGATTAAACAGCACGAAGCGGCGAACGGGTATCGAGCGCATCGGAATCACTACATGCTTTTAGATAATAAGGCCAACGGAAAAGTCGGCGATACATTACGCCAAAGCATTCAGCGCGACGCCCGGCTTTCTTTTATCACTTCCGCTTTCTCAATTTATGCCTTCACTGCGCTGAAAACCGAACTAACGCGCATCAGCGAGTTTCGGCTTCTACTGCCCCCAAATTCATCGCAATTCTCGGCACCGGCAGGCCTACCCTTTATTGTGCCCGGATTAACCGGAAATGAATCGGACCGGCGGCTCCGTAATACCCTTAATCTGCCATACGCCGCCCGACAATGTGCTCATTGGCTGGAAAACAAGGCCCAGATCAGGAAATCAGCTTTTCCAGTACCGCAAAGTCTCTTCTTCAGCCAAAATCCGGAAGGGCACCCTCTGGCCATTCATGGCAGTTCAAATTTTACCACTTCCGGGCTGGGCTTTGCTCCGTCCAGTGGCTTTGATATGAATACGCTTGCTGCCACGCCTGAACAGACTGCGGGTCTTCTGGACTGGTTCAATTCCATCTGGAATAACCAGGCCGTTGCCACCGATGCCAAACCGGCTGTATTGGCCCAGCTTCAAGACCTATATCGCGATAAATCCCCGGAATTGGTCTATTTTCTAACGCTATACAGCTTGTTTCGTGACCTGCTGGGCGAAATTGACGAAAACAAAATTATCAAAACGGGCACCGGCATCAAAGATACGCTGGTCTGGCGTAAGCTCTACCGTTTCCAGCGCGATGGCGTGCTGGGAGCTATTGATAAAATCGAAAAATATAATGGTTGCATCATCGCCGACAGCGTGGGCCTCGGAAAAACCTTCGAGGCCCTGGCCATCATCAAATACTATGAACTCCGCAACGATCGCGTACTGGTGTTATGCCCGAAGAAACTCCGCGAAAATTGGACCATTTACACCGTTAACGACCGCCGCAACCTCTTTGCAACCGACCGCTTTCGTTTCGACGTGCTTAACCACACCGACCTTACACGCGAATCGGGCTACTCCGGAGACCAGAATCTTGCCAGCTTAAATTGGGGAAACTACGACCTCGTGGTTATTGATGAATCTCATAATTTCCGCAACAGTCCGCAGCGGAAGGATGGCCTTACCCGATATACGCGCCTGATGCGGGACATCATCAAGGCCGGCGTCAAAACCAAAGTGCTCATGCTCTCCGCCACTCCGGTCAACAGCCGGATGAATGACCTCAAAAATCAGGTTGCGTTTATCACCGAGGGCGTTGACGGCGCCTTGGCTGACCATGGCATCAGCAGCATTGAGCAGACACTGCGCAAGGCCCAGACGCTTTTTAACCGATGGCTCAAGCAAGATGAACCCCAGCGCACCGCCGTAACGCTTCTGGAAAGTCTCAATTTCGATTATTTCAAACTACTGGACCTGCTGACCATCGCCCGCTCCCGTAAACACATCGAGAAATATTACAATATTGCCGAAATCGGCGCTTTTCCCGAAAGAGCCAAACCCACCAATATCAAGTCTGATATTGACACCAAAAAGCATTTTCCAGCCCTGAAGGAAATCAACGCCAACATCCGCCGCCTCACCCTTAGTGCCTACGCCCCGCTCCAATATGTGCTGCCTAATAAGCGCGATGAATACAACCGCAAATATGATATTGAAGTCAAAGGCGGCTCCATCTTCAAACAGGCCGACCGTGAAGAAAGTCTCATCCACCTGATGCGGGTGGGGCTTTTTAAACGTATGGAAAGCTCCATCAACTCTTTTACCCTTACGCTCCAGCGGCTGCTGGATGATGTGCGCAAGATTATCGGCAAGCTCAATTCGCGGGATCACGATTCCATTGAAAGCTTGAACATCGAAGATGTCGCCGTCGAATCGGAGGAATTTGAGCCATACCTTGTCGGTAAAAAGGTCAAGGTGCTCATTCACGATGTAGACCGCATCAAATGGCTGCAAGAACTGCGCGAGGATGAATCACTTCTGACCGAGTTGCTGGTTGCCGCACAGGAAATTACCGCCGCCCGTGACGCCAAGCTTCAGCACCTCAAGCATGAGATTACAAAGAAATGCAAAAATCCTCTCAACCCCGGTAATCACAAAATGTTGATCTTTACCGCGTTCGCCGACACCGCCGATTATCTCTACTCCCACATTGCCGAATGGGCACTTCAAACACTGGGCCTGCATTGTGCCCTGGTCATAGGCGGCAGTGCCGGCAACAAGACCACCCTGCCCGGCATTGGCCGCGATCCCGGTTCGATTATCACGTCCTTCTCTCCCATATCGAAGGAACGTTCTAAAATTGATCCATCACTCACCGAAGAGATCAATATTCTCATCGCCACCGACTGCATTTCCGAAGGCCAAAATCTGCAGGATTGCGATTGTGTCGTCAATTACGACATCCACTGGAACCCGGTGCGCATTATCCAGCGTTTCGGTCGCATTGACCGCATCGGATCGCCTAACAAAACCATCCAACTGGTCAACTTCTGGCCCAACATGGAACTGGATGAATATATCAATCTCGAAGCCCGTGTAAGCGGCCGTATGATGCTGCTCGATATCTCCGCCACCGGCGAAGAGAACATCATTCAACCCACCGAACAGGCCCGCATGAACGATCTGGAATACCGCCGTCGCCAGCTTCAGCAGCTTCAGGACAGCGTGGTAAACCTCGAAGACCTTGCCAACAACATTTCAATTACCGATATGACGCTCAATGATTTCCGCATGGATTTATCCGATTACATCAAAGCCCATGCCCATGAGCTTGACCGCACCGCACCCGGCGCATATGCCATCGTCGCCCCGGCCAATATTCCCGAAATACAGCCCGGCGTGATCTTCTGCCTGCGCCATGAATCACCGAAAACAGTTATTGACAGCACCTACGCCCTGGCCCCGCACTTTCTGGTGTATGTACTGGAAAATGGCGAAGTCTGCCACAACTTCCCCCAGGCCAAAAAGATTCTCGATCTGCTAAAAAAACTGGCGTTGGGTAAACCCGAACCCGATCCCGCCGCCGTGGCCGCATTCAACGCCATCACCAAAGGCGGAGCGGATATGGAACGCTATCAATCCCTCTTGGCCAAGGCCATAGCCGCCATCACCGGCAAAGCCGACGAAAAAGGCATTGAAAGCCTGTTTCAGCCCGGCGGCACCACCATAGGTAAGGACAGCTTCAAAGGCACCGACGATTTTGAAGTAGTCGCCTACCTGGTTATATTGCCGGAACCGCCAGCATGACCGATCCCATCTACAAATACCTGGCGCTCCCCGAATCCTGCTTTCTGGGCAAACGGGTCTTCAAAAACCTGTTTCTAAAAAACGCCCAGTTGGGCGCTGCCGATAAAAAAGCCTTCGATAAGGATGTTGATTCCATCCTCTGGCAATACACCCTCAAACCCGCCACCGTGCCAATAACCGTCTACCGCGATGACCAGCGCGAATATCCCGAAATCGCCGTGCTGCAGGCCAATCTGCATCAGGTTGACCGCCAGCCGCGCATTGCCGAGGCAATTCACCGCACCATTCCCTATCCGCTGGTGCTGGTGCTGGCCTGCGATTCGCGCGTGGCCGTCAGCGTGGCCGCCAAGCGTTTCAGCCAGAGCGACAAGAGCCAAATCGTTGCCGAGGAACTCCTTAGCACCGAATGGCTCAATCCCGATACCGCCAGCGCCTTGGGAAATGACTTTCTTAACAGCCTCAAATTTACAATACTTCCACAAACCAATTTTTACACCCTCTATTGCGGCTACATCGAACGGATCATCGCCCACCAATGCGCCAGGTTCAGCGGCCAATATACGCTCGGAGCACCCGGCACAGATTGGCGAACCCGCCGCGACCAACTAGCGGAATGCCAGCGAATCGAGGAAAATATCTCCCAATTACGCCGGAATCTGAAAGCCGAGACACAATTTAACCGGCAAGTGGAATTGAACATGCGGATTAAAGGGATGGAGAAAACATTGGCGGCGGTGGCGACACGGCTCTGACTCTTATGGGAAGAAGATATGCACTTGATTTACATTGACGAGTCCGGCAATACGGGACTCAATCTTAATGACCCGCAACAGCCTGTATTCGTTCTTTGTGCCTTGGTCGTTCCTGAGGACAAATGGCAGCCGATGGAGAGTGATCTGATTACGGCACTGGATAAGCATCTGCCGACGCGGCCGGATGGATTCGAGATCCACGCAAACGATCTACGTAATGGCCACGGCCACTTCAGTGGACTCGGCGTCTCTGACCGCACCGCGCTACGTGACAGTTGGCTGGAATTGGTGTCTAAACATCAGTGCGGTTTGATCTATCG
>JBMFVY010000127.1:0-4923 GCA_049965755.1 Phycisphaerae bacterium
AGCGTTGCGCGATCCATCCTCCTTATTATCGGACAATAACCACAAATGGTATCAGTTATTTATTTACAGGCCCTAAGTGAGGCTCTGGCCGGCCAAGGCCAAGTCTATTTTGTCGATGCGGCGCACTTCGTCTACGGAGCGTTCTTGGCGGTAGTGTGGTGTTTCTGCCGCACCTTCATTAAGACCCCCTCCGGCCGTCAACGTCTCAATGTTCTTGGCGCGCTCAATGCCGTCACGCATCAGTTCGTCAGTGTCGTCAATCACGCCTATATCAATGCCCAGAGTGTTTGCGATTTACTCGATAAACTGCGGGTCTTGCATCCGGGGGATACGCTTACTTTGGTGCTGGACAACGCACGTTATCAACACTGCAAAATGGTTCTGGACCATGCTGCCAAACACGGAATACGATTGCTGTTCCTGCCACCCTATTCTCCCAATCTCAACCTGATCGAGCGGTTGTGGAAATTCATCAAAAAAGACTGCCTCAATGGTCGCTACTATCCGACCCACCAGCTATTTCAGGCCGCCATACTCGACAGCCTTGATGCCATAAACACCCGACACAAAGACACCCTGAAGAACACCCTCACGCTCAATTTCCAAATGTTCGATAAAGTTCAGTTATTGGCCGCATGAGGTATATAACGAAGTGCTGCAGTTTTTCCTTATTGTCCTGGGCATCGCCCCCATGTCCATTATTGCGTTGATCGCCAACCATGGTTGGGGGCATTTTAAGAAGTGGCTCAACACGCATCAACTGCCGTTCCTGACGCCCGATCAACTTGCCGCCGCAGCCACCCGGCCCGCGAAAGCGGCGGGGCAACTGCATGCAAACCAGTGGCTGAATACATACTACCATACGCTGACGCCCAATAATCCGATGCACATTACATGGCCCGGCATTGTCCTTGGCCTGGGCTTTGTCCTTGGATTTTCATACTGGTGTACCAACTTTCTGGTGGTGCAACGAGCCTTGGCGGCCAAGGATATGAATTCCGCACAACGGACACCGTTGCTGGCGGCGTTTCCTAAACTGTTGTTTCCTTTTATCGTGATTCTTCCCGGCATACTGGCACTCCCGCTGCTGCCGCATCTTTTTCCCGGAAACACGGTGATCAACGGGCACCTTATTGCTCCCACCGAGTCTTTTAACAATGTTATGCCGCTGATGATGGCAAAATATTATCCCGCGGGTTTGCTGGGCCTTGGCCTGACTGCGTTGCTGGCGTCGTTTATGTCAGGGATGGCGGGAAATGTAACGGCATTCAACACCGTGGTTACCTACGATTTATATGCGGTATTCATTCGTCCCAATGCTCCGGACAAACATTACTTATGGGTTGGCCGCATCATGACGTTTTTGGGCGTGGCGATCAGTGTGGGTTTTGCGTATGTGGTGCGGCATCAGTCGGGAATCATGGGGTATACGCAGACGATATTTGGCGTCGTCAACGCGCCGCTGATAGCGGTATTTCTGCTGGGCATGTTCGCCACGTTTACAACGCCGGCCGGTGGCCTCTGGGGATTACTGATTGGCACCGGCACGTCCGTCACACTATGGATATTTCGTTCTTATCCGGGTTTGCCGCTGTGGCATCATTACAACAACAGCACCTCCGGAGCTTTTTGGGGTGCCCTTTGGTCATTTTGCTCCGGTGCCGCTGCGACCATATTGGTAAGCCTGTTTACCACGAAGAAGAAAGATGAGGAAATGATCGGTCTGGTATATCAGCTTACGCCCAAGCCGCAGCATGACCGCAATTTGCCCTGGTGGAAAAAGCCCATTGTACTGGGGGTACTGGCCTTGGTGCTCGCGCTGTTGCTTAACCTATGGTTCTGGTAAATCGAACTGTTCTGTCGGTATTTTGATATTTAAGGGTAGGACGCCATGGAAAAATCTCGGAATACAGAACTCATTTTGAAATGGGCTTTGCGAAAATTCCGGCAAGGCCCTGATGTCACGAAGCATCGGTCTGTTTCAGGAGCAATCATCGGTGATCGTTAATCGCAAAGCACCCCGCTCAGGTATCGCTATGGGTAGACTGCGCGGGCTAATTCGAGACTTCCAACCGCCGCGCGGAATGGTGGCATTATGGTGGCTGGGGCAATCGGGATTCGTCATAAAATTAGCCGGGAAAATCATCTATCTGGATGTCTTTTTCACGCCTGTACCGATACGCGTGGTGCCACCGCTTCTGACGGCAGTGCAGGTGGATCATGCCGATATTATCTGCGGCACACATGATCATCTGGATCACATTGACCGGCCATCCTGGCCGGCGTTGGCCAAGGCCTCACCGGCGGCAATATTTGTAGTTCCGGAGCTGGTGCGCCGTTCATTGATTCGAGATTTGGGCATTCCGGCAGGGCGTCTCGTGGGAGTGGATGAGAAAGAGCCGGCACGGATTGGTCCGATCACGATTTTCGCAATGCCGGCATCGCATGAATTTTTAGATCGTGATCCGAAAACCGGGCTGCACCCGTTTCTGGGGTACGTGATTCAAGCGGATGGCTGGACCATTTACCATGCCGGCGATACCTGTGTGTATGAAGGCATCCATGACAAGTTGCGCCGGTTTAAGCCTGACGTGATGTTACTGCCAATAAACGGGCGGGATGGGCGGAGGCTCAAAAGCGGTTGTATTGGAAATATGACATTTCAGGAAGCGGTAGATCTGGCGGGAAATATCGCGCCGGGGCTGGTTGCCCCGATCCACTATGATATGTTTAAATTTAATGCGCAGGACCCCAAGCATTTTATGGAATATCTGCGAGTGAAATACCCCGCACAGCATGGGATAATCTTCAAACGCGGAAAGCTGACGCTTTTGAAGAAATCGCGCGGCAATGGTGTTGAAGTTAAGGTGCCATAAGATATCTGAAAAAGGATATTCAATGAAACAATGGAACTCGGATGCCGAACTGTTTTCTCTTTGCCGCAGGGATCTTTATACCGCGGTCATTGGTGACATCATGGACACCATGGGTCATGGCCGACAATTTTTGCCGCCAAGCCTGCAGCCCCTGCAACAGGACATGATCGTTGTGGGGCGGGCCATGCCGGTATTGGAAATGGATGATCAAGGTGGTGAAGGGCCGGGACGAACATCTGATCTGCTGAACCGCCCCTTTGGATTGATGCTCCGGGCACTCGATGCATTGCAACCCGGAGAGGTTTACATTTGTTCCGGTTCTTCACCGAACTATGCGCTATGGGGCGAGTTGATGAGCGCCGCGGCTCGAAATCGCGGGGCGGTTGGCGCGGTGGTGAACGGCTACTCACGCGACACACGCGGTATTCTGGCACAGGGCTTTCCGGTATTTTCCATGGGCCGCTACGCGCAGGATCAGCGCCCGCGCGGCAAGGTGGTGGATTTCCGTTGTCGGCTGGTGGTCGGTGCGGTAACCGTCAATCCGGGAGATATTGTGTTCGGAGATATGGACGGCATATGTGTGATCCCACGCGAGATTGAAATGGAAATATTCACCAAGGCTCTGGAAAAGGCTAAAGGCGAACGGACTGTTTTTGAGGCGATAAAGAAAGGCATGTTGGCTCAGGAGGCATGGGACCGCTTTGGCATCCTGTAATCAATGACGCACCCTATGCGTGATGATACTTATGGAGAATGTGCTCAATGAAAATAACGGATGTTCGTGTTTGGCTTGTAGAAGGCGTTAAATACAACTGGACGCTTATGAAAGTCTACACCGATACCGGCCATACCGGTGTGGGGGAGGCGACCAATTGGCCGGGAAGTCCGATCATAGAAGCGGCGGCACAGCATGTTGGCCGGCGTGTGATCGGGTTGGATCCAATGCGCACGGATTTCATCTGGACCAAACTCTACCGTGACCTCAACTGGATTGGCCCGCAGGGTGCCGGCCTCTGCGGGATCAGCGGCCTCGATATGGCGTTACTGGATCTCAAGGCCAAGGTGCTCAATGTGCCGATGTATGAATTGCTGGGCGGGGCCTTTCGCACCGAAATTCTGTTATATGCCAACTATTGGTTTACCGGAGGGGGACACACTTCCGAGGACTATGCCCGCCAGGCTAAGCGGGTCAAGGATATGGGGTTCACCGGTTTGAAATTTGATCCTTTTCAGCACACCAACTACCTGTATGGCACAGACCTTTCCACAAATCTGTCACTTTCGAGCCAACAGCAGGACCGGGCCGTAGCCGTCACACAAGCCGTACGCGACGCGGTGGGACCGGATTTAGACATTATGATAGAAACGCACGCCATGCTCAATGGCCAGATGGCGGTGCGGATGGCCGAACGCCTTGCCCCCATCGGCATGACCTGGTACGAAGAACCGGCGGGACCTGAAACAGCCGAGACACTTTTGGCTCTGCGCCGTCGCTTGCCCGGCGCGGTTTCCATCTGTGTGGGGGAGCGGCATTACACCCGCCACGGATTCCGTCGCGTGCTGGAAAACCATATTTGCGACATCATCATGCCGGATATTACCCGTTGCGGCGGCCCGAGTGAAATGAAGCATATTGCCACCATGGCCGAGGCGTTTAACGTGCTGGTGGCCCCGCATAATCCCAATGGGCCGCTAAGCACGCTGGCCAGCGGGCATGTGTGCGCGGCAATTCCGAATTTTTTCCGGCAGGAGTTCATAGTCAATGACGTATCCTGGAGGGATACGGTGCTGACCCATCCGCTTGATGTGCGCAACGGAGTCCTGCATCTTTCATCTCGGGCCGGATTGGGTGTGGATCTTGTTGAATCAGAGATGGAAAAGTATCCGGGTATTCGAGAATTAAATACGCGCGAAAACTTTTATGTGTAGGAACTATCATGGCAATCAAAATTGATCTTGCCGATAAGCGAGCGGTGGTCACCGGTGTATCCAGCGGTATTGGTGCTGCAATTGCTAAAGTGTTGGCGGCGGCGGGCTGCGATGTCGC
>JBMFVY010000128.1:0-4874 GCA_049965755.1 Phycisphaerae bacterium
CTCTGGCAGCGGCTGACGCTCCTGGCGGCGACGACCAGCGGCGCTCGGCGCCGGCTCGACTCTTTTGCGGCATGGTACAACACAAAGCGTCCCCACAGTGCACTGGGCGTGCGGACGCCGCACGAAGCATTCGCCGACAGGAAGTTGCCCAAACCCGTTCCGATCCGCTCTCGCGATGGGCCCAAAGTGGAAATCCACGTCGCACGCCGCCACTTCCGCGGCGATACGCGACTGCCCGTAATCGAAATCAACCTGCGCCAAGCGGCCTGAGTTTTTCATCGCAGATCTCCGTCGCAACAGCGAATGCGGATGCTGCGCCCATGCCGGGCGAAACCCGCCGGAAAGGCGGACATACGGTCCAAGTTATCACGACACTTCAACATATTTCGATTCATTTATATCATTGCAAACCATCCAAACCCCCGCTATCATGAAAATTAGTGGCCCTACAATTGGTTGGGCCACTACACCATTCCCCCGACTACCCCCAACCGGATTCGAACCGGTGTATGCAGACTGAGAATCTGCTGTCCTAGGCCTCTAGACGATGGGGGCGGACAAATAAACGTTAGACGGCGGCCACAGGATTGTCAATGCGCAGAAAAAAAGGGCTTGTTGCCAAGCCCCTTCGATGATCACTGCGATCTGATTCGCGAATCAGACACCGACGGCGACGCGGGAAGAGGGTGCCGTTTCAGGCTGTACCCAGTTGCTTTCCCGACCCGCTTCTTCAAGCGACTTGCCTGCCGGTTCCTTGATGCAGAGCGTGGTCAGGATGACACCGACGAGGCACATCCCCGCCGAGATCAACATGCCGCCGGAGAAACCGATGCCTGCCAGAATCGGGTTCAGAAGAACCACGCCGATGAAGGCTCCAAATTTCGCAATGCCTGCGGAAATACCAAACCCCGTCGTGCGGATATTAACCGGGAAAACTTCCGATGAAAGCACATAGGTGGTGACGTTCGGGCCGAATTCCGTGAAGAAGTAGCTGATGCCGAAGACGGTGACGAAAATCCAAGGCTGGTGGGAGAGTGACGGCACGCTGCCGAGCAGCAGGAAGCAAAGGCCCATGACGATGAAGCCGAGATTCTGGATGAATTTACGGCCCCATTTGTCGCACTTGCTGAATGCAAGGACATAGCCGGGGACGGCAAAGACACCGAAGATCAAGACGTTCCATGCGACTGACACCAGCAAGGTATTGTTTGGTGCCACGGATTTGATGATCACGGGCATACCGACCGTGTTGCCGTAGTACGCGTAGTCCAGCACAAACCAAGTGCCGGCGGTGCCCAGCAGTGTTACCCAGTATTTGCTCAGGGGTTCGCGGACAACGGCATCTTTCCCGGCGGCGGAGGTAACGCCATCGGAATAGCGGGTAAGAGCGGCCGCGGCTTCCTCGCTGCGACCTTTGGCACGGGCCAGCCAACGCGGAGATTCCGGCATGGTGCGGCGAAGAATGATAACGCCTAAGGCCGGAAGGGCACCGAGCGCCAGCGAGATACGCCAGACGAGTTCGTGATTAATGCCGGAGGCGATCATGGTCAAAGCGACAATCGGGCCGACGACGAAGCCGAGGGCTTGGCACGAGAAGACCATGCCGACCATCAAACCGCGATTTTCGCGGTTGGCATATTCCGACATGAGCGTTCCGGAGAGGGGATAATCACCGCCGATACCGAAACCCATGATGGTACGCCAGATGATCATGGAGATCGGGCCGATGGCAAATGCACTGCCGATGGCACCGATCGCCATCAGAATGGCTTCAATTCCATAAACGCTCTTGCGGCCATACTTATCGGCGAACATGCCGAAGAAAAAGCCGCCGAGGAAAGTTCCCGCTAGCGATATGGCTGCGACGAGCCCCATGAGGAAGGCAAATTCCTGCACGGCGTGCGGGCCATGATGGGTGGCCATGAAGGCCTTTTTCCATTCCGGCCCGGCCAGTGCCAAGGCGGTGCCGATGATGGTGAGGTCATACGCGGATGCGAAGAACCCCATGCCGGCCGTGATGATCGTGCGAGCATGGAAGCCGCTGAATTTTACTTCGTTCAGCGCCTCGGACACTTCGCGGGCATGCAGTTGGTTGTTGACTGCCGCAGCCATTTGGTTGCCTCCTCTAATAGGGCCAATTGAAACCTGACGGTCAAGACATGGTAGCGGCTTGATGCCGCGAACCGATCCGACCGCCGGGATTTTTCACCGCTCCAGAACAACTGTAGCGAGAAAATCCCCTGCGTTCATACTAAGTAAGATAGAGGTGCCAAGTTTAGTACCACTTAAGCTTGCGCTAAGATTTGATTAAGGTTGATGTCCGACGCAATTGACAATTGCAAGCATATATAAAACAATAACTTATGACACATAAAGCGAACTCAAACCCCGCTCGCCAGCCCCCTTTCACGCCGAAATTCGGCAAAAAGCGGGCTTTTTTCACATCCCCGCTTCCGCCATGGCCACCGCCTTGAGCAGCGCTTCCGCCTTGCTGAGTGATTCCTGATACTCGTTGGCAGGCACGGAATCCGCCACCAGCCCCGCCCCCGCCTGAACAAAAACCGTGTGGCCGGACTCTGATAAATTTTTAGTAATCACCATCGTCCGCAGGGCGATGCACGTATCCATGTTGCCGGAAAAATCAAAGTGCCCCACGGCCCCGGCGTACGGGCCGCGGCGTGTGGGTTCAAGTTCATCGATGATCTGCATTGCCCGAATCTTGGGCGCCCCGCTGACGGTACCCACCGGCAGGGTGTTGCGCAGGGCATCGAAACAGGTCTTATCGGCCGCGAGCCGCCCCGATACGTTGGTCGTGATGTGCATGACATGGCTGTAGCGTTCGACGGTGAGTGCGTCGGAAACCTGAACCGAGCCGAGTTCCGCCACCCGCCCGACATCATTGCGGCCCAAGTCCACCAGCATCACATGCTCGGCAATCTCCTTGGGATCAGCCAGAAGTTCTCGCTCCAGTGCCGCATCCTGTTCCGGCGTTGCGCCGCGGCGGCGCGTTCCGGCCAGCGGACGGTTGGTCACGATGCCGTTCTCCACCCGGCACATGATTTCCGGCGATGAACCGACGAGAATGCAGTGCGGGCTTTTGATGTAAAACATGAACGGCGACGGGTTGATCATCCGCAGCGACCGATAAATATCAAACGGGTCGGCGCGGGTGGATAATTCAAGACACTGCGAAAGCACCACCTGAAAAATATCGCCGGCGGCAATGTACTGGCGGGCTTTTTCCACGGCCGCCTCAAATTCGGCGGGCTTGAAATTGCTCCGGTACGGCGGTGCAGAGGGGGGTGTTTTGGGGATCACCTGTGCATGGGCGGCGATGGGGCGATTGAGCTTCGCAACAAGTTTTTCAATGCGGCGGGCGGCATCGGCGTAAAGCTCGGCGGGGGTGCGCCGGTCGGAAGCATCGGCGCGCACATTGGCCACCACCAGCACGGTTTTATTGACGTGATCAAACACCACCAGCTCGTGATACAGGCCGAAGAGGACATCGGGTAGATGGCGCACATCCGGCGGCGGATCGCTGAGCTTTTCCCCTTCCAGGTAACGAACAGTGTCGTATCCGGCGTAACCGACAATACCGCCTGTGAAGGCGGGCAGGCCGGGAATCTTGGGCGAGCGGTGCGGGCCGAGCAGCTTTTCCACATCGGCGATCGGGTCCGGCGATTTTGATTGGCGCTTGCCGGCAGCATCCTCAATCGTGATGTCATGCCCGAATGCGGTAAGCACGGCCTGCGGATCCGCCCCCAAGAAACTGTAGCGTGCCACGCGTTCGCCACCGACCACCGATTCCAGCAGAAATGCATGGGGACTTGCTTCGGAAATCAGTTTGTAGGCCGTTACCGGCGTGAGGTGATCCGCCATAAGCCGCACATAAACCGGCACCACGGCCCCCGGTTTGAGCATGGCGGAAAATTGCGAAAACTCCGGCAGCGTCTGCAAATCAATCGACAACGGTGGCTCCTTGAAGGCCGAACATATGCCGTTGATTGTAGCGATGCGGCGGGAGTTATGCTCGCCGGTGCCGGATCAATAACTGTGGCTCCCCAGCCGGACTTTATCCCGGAACACCCAATAAATGTAGATGGTATAGGTAAGTACGATCGGGATGCCGATGATGGCGGCCACGAGCATGAAGTTGAGCGTTCTGAGTGTGGAGGAGGCATTGAATATGGAGAGGCTCCAATCGGGATGATTGGGGGCGTAGACCAGATTAGGGAACAGGCCGACGGAAAGCACCACGAGCAGAAATGCAATCGAAAGACAACTGGCAAGAAACGCCCGATGATATTTGCCCCGGGCGATTTCCCGCGGTACATCGGCCACGGCCAGCATCAGCAGCACCGGAAAGACGAAAAAGCCGGCGTTATGCCGAAAGGCACTGGTCAGACGCGGATAATAAACCAAGGTGACCAGTGCGGTGGTAACGGCGGTGATGATAAAGAAGCTGATGGTGCGCTGCACCCACCCCTTTACTTTGGCCTGCAGGGCGCCGTCGGTTCGCAGGACGAGATAGATGGAGCCGTGCATGGTGAACAGGGCGACGGTGGTGATGCTCACGAGCAAGGGGTAGGGGCTGACCAGATGCAGCAGGCCGCCGATGTAATCCCCTTTGGCATCCAGCGGCAGGCCGATGGCAAGATTGCCGACGAAAGCGCCCAGCAGCACGGCCGCCAGCAGGCTGGAAAGCGCAAAGGCCCAATCCCAGATGGATCGCCACACAGGCGAGGCGAGTTTGCTGCGAAATTCAATGGACACTGCGCGGAAGATCAGGGCGGCCAGCAGGCCCATGAAGACGAGATAAAAGCCGGAAAAGAGCGTGGCGTAGACATACGGAAAAGCCGCAAACATGGCGCCGC
>JBMFVY010000129.1:0-4620 GCA_049965755.1 Phycisphaerae bacterium
GTCCCGAGTAATTTGATCCCGCCTACCCCGCTATCCCGCCATGCTTTTGCATTGTACCCCGCCCACCCCGCGCGCCGGACGCGGATAGCCACAAGCCGTCGGCGGCGGGGCCGAGGCGCCACTGATGCCAGGTCGACATGATTGGTTGTCGTGGCCTCACGGAATGCGCCGCCCGCTTGCATGTCATGGTTCGGACCCAATATCTACTCCGATGATGACGATGCGAATTCCAACTCAGACGCCTTCTTCAAAGCCCACTCGATGGCTTCGTCGTCAAAGCCCGGCCTTGAGCGCATAAAAGCCGCCGCTTTTCGGTGGTACTCGGCGGCCATCCTGTTCTTTCCCTTGGCTTCATAGACCGCTGCCAGTCTGTCGAGCCCATCAACCTCGTCCGGATACTGCTCCAATAGTCTGTGACACAGAGCTTCCGCTTCGTCCAGTTTCCCGGCTCGGATCAGATCAATGACACTATTTGATAGATTGTCCAACTCCTCCATTTGGGAATGGATCTGTTTGAAGATATCTGAAGGGGCCTGCGGCGGCCGTGTCGCTGAGACCTGTTCGCGCAACAAACAACATTTTTTGTACTTCTTTCCACTTCCACAAGGGCAGGGCGCATTGCGGGATAACTTACTCATGTGTAACGCAACTCCTTTGTTGAAAAACGGTTGCCGAACCTATCATCTCGCGCACCTGGCCGCGGTTTGCGCTTGTGGTCGGCAGCGGGCGGGAGTAAACCAACGGCTTTCCCGGAAACCTCTTTGATCATGCCAATTGACTCAAGTGGGAGACGCCATGTTTGCTCCATTCACCCGCTCATATATCGAAAAATACAGCTTTGATGTGCTGCGAAACATTATCGGCTGCGGTTTGCCTTCCTGCCCCATCTGCAATACTCAACCGGCTTTCTTCAGGCGCCATCAGGCCCGCCCCCGCAAATTCCGTATTCTATGCGACGCGTTGGTCCAGGTGGTAAAATGCCTTGTCATTCGGTGGAAATGCCCCGGCTGCAACAAGACATTCACTCAGCAACCTCCATTCGGTCTCCCGCACAAGCGCTACACCAGCGATACCATACTGGATCGATCCGGATGGTATCTCGAAGATAAGACAGCCACCTACAGAAAGACGGTCCTGGAAAAAGGAATCGAGATCTTCCATGCCTCGACGGACAAAGGAAATACGCCTGTCGATAAAGTCCTCTCCCATACGACCCCTTACCGCTGGATCAGCACTCTTGGCGGCTTCAAGGAAATCCCGCGCCGCGCTCTGGACATCCTCCTGCAGAAGGACCCAACAACAAAAGTCTGCCGCGACCTCGCCGCGCTCAGAATCTCTCCCGATAAGTTCGTGAAGGTCGCTCGGGAAGGAACCCTCAAACGCTCTCGGCGGCTCATCCACCTGGAGGCGGTATTCCGGGTCGTTTTTCACGCCTCAATTTTCCCCTTCTTTGCAACAGGCTGCGCCTGGAGATGAGCTATCGTCCTCCAAACTTAAAAATGGAGGACCGTGAATGAAGCAAAAAGAGGAAAAATGGGCCCTTTTCTGGTGCGATCTCCTTCACCCCGTTCTCTTTGACGAGGTGGAGCCGGGACAGGTGCAGGCTTATCTCAAAGAGATCTCCGAAACAGAGACGGTCTTTCCCGGCGGGCGGACTGGCAAACCCTCTCTTTCCACCCTCAGGCGAAAGCTCAAGCGCTATCGGAAAGGGGGATTCGGTGCTCTGGCAAGAAAGCTCCGAAAAGACCGGGGGCACGCCAGAGCAGTTCCCTCTGAGGTCATTGAAACCGCTATCGAACTCAAAAAGGAGCAGCCCAGGCGCTCCCATGCCGCCATAAATCGGTTTCTAAAAGATATCCACGGCGACATGCTCTGCCGCTCCACCCTTTACCGCCATCTTAAAGACGCCGGCGCAACTCGCCTCAAGCTGGGGGTCGTAAGACAGAAGGTGAGAAAACGCTGGACGAGGGACCATACCCACGACCTTTGGGTCGGTGACTTCGAAGAAGGCCCCTATGTCCTTGTCGGCGCGGAGGTCCTTCCCACCTACCTTTGCGCTTTCATCGACTGCTTCAGCCGGTATGTCGTCGAGGCCCGCTACTATCTGCGCCAAAGCCTCGATATCCTGATAGACTCGCTCCTGCGCGCTCTGGCAAAACACGGGGCGCCTTCCGAGCTCTATGTCGATAACGCCAAGGTCTATCACTCGGACGGTCTCAAGGCCGCCTGCTACCGGCTCAACATCCGGCTGCGGTATCGGCCGGCAAAAGACCCTTCTCCGGGCGGACTCATTGAACGGTTCTTTGGGACCGCCCAGGACCAGTTCGAAGCCGAAGTGCGGGCGCAAGACGCCATGAGTCTCGACGATCTAAATCGGGCTTTGAGCGCCTGGTTATGCGTGGGTTATCACCAATCCATCCACTCCGAGAGCGGCCAGGCTCCCAAAGACCGCTATGATGCGGGACTTACGGTCATCCGCTCCGTCGAAATGGACCAGGTGCTCGCCTCCTTCATGCGAAAAGTAACCCGCGTCGTACACAAGGACTTCTCCGATATCAGCCTCGACAAGCGGCTATACCGGGTCGATCCAAAGCTTAGAGGCGACAAGGTCTGGGTCCACTACGATCCTTTTTCCTGCCTCGATACGGTCCAAATCAAATCCTTAAAAGGCCTATATCTCGGAAAAGGCGTTCTGCATCATCGGGAGAACACTCAGGCCCCGACTCCGGCTCAACCTTCGGGAAAGCCCAAACACAACTTCATCGACCTGCTGGTGCGTGAGCATCAGCAACAGCTTGCCGCCAGCACGCAGGGCATCGATTACCGCAAGGTCGTCTCCGGGCGGTCGTGGCCGTTTCATGCGTTTGCCAAAGCACTTGCCCGGCTATTGGGTCGCGATGAGGGCATTAGCGCATTCGCGGCGCAAGAGCTTGAAACCCTGAAGAAATTCTACAACCAAAACCTGCAACTCAGCGAGCCTGCTCTCACAGAGGCCTTTTGCCGGGCGCAGGACAAGTCGCTTCCCTGTCTCATCCATGAACTCAAACAGATACTTCGCAAAAAGGAGTAAAACCATGTTTCTCAGTCACTTCAAGATGAGCGGCCATCCCTTCCAGGAGCGTCCTCCCATCGAGTGGATACGCACCGACGATCGCATCTCGCAGTCGCTGGCCAGGCTTGAGTACTTCTCGCAGCAGGGGACCCTTGCTCTTGTGATTGGCCAAACAGGGGTCGGAAAGTCCACCCTGCTGAGGGTCTTCATCCAAAACCTGTCCAAGAACCGCTTCCGTCCGGTCTATGTCCATTTTACCGGAATAAAATCGAGCGCTTTGCTTCGCCTCATTGTCTCGCAGTTGGGAGAAGCCCCCAGGTGCGGCAAGGGCAATCTCTTCCTCCAGATCCTGGACCGCACAAGGAACGGCGACCTCACGACCATCCTCATCATTGACGAAGCACACCTCATCGATCCGGAAGCCTTGACCGATCTGCGCCTGCTCGTCAGTTCCGCCGTGGACACCGACGCACCGATGAAAATCGTTCTAAGCGGCCAGGAATCCCTTTCTAAACTCCTTGCCCGAGCATCCCTCGCCGATCTTGTCAATCGGATCACGGTCCGATGCGGCCTCTTTGCCCTCACCAAAGATCAGACCAACTCCTACATCGATTCGAGAATGCGTTCGGCGGGAAGCAACGACAAGGTTTTTGAACTGGAAGCCAAATCCCTCATTCATGATTATGCAAGCGGCATCCCCAGACAGATTAACAATATCGCCACTGCCTGTCTACTCAATGCCGCCGCCAAAAACTTGCACAAAATCAACGAACCTCTTGTAACCGACACCATGGCCGAGTTTCGGCTTCCATAGGAGAAAACCTTATGCCGGCCCGCTATTCCAAGGAAAAACTCAAGAGCCTACGAAACGATATCCCCATCTCCAGGCTCATCTCAGACTGGCTTCGCCTCCCATGCAAGGTATCCGAGGGATACTTCCGTTTTTTGTGTCCATTATGTTCCGAGTTCAACACCGCCACCAATCCAAAAACCAATCTGGCGCGGTGCTTCCGTTGCGAGAAAAACTTTAACCCCATCGACATGGTGATGGCCGTCAAATCCTGTGACTTCCGCGAGGCAGTCGAATTAATCGACGGCCTTCAGGACCGGTAACAACCCTCCCTCTTTGCTCCCGAGATGGAACCATTTTGGGAGCAATCGGGACCAATTAGACTGAGATTACCGGAGTCAAATATTGTGGGACGTAGCAATTAGCTTGCGCCGAGCCGGATTGGCGGCGACATAGGGATCGATCAAGACGTCGCTCAGACGTGGAAGCCCGGCATTTCCAACGGTTTTCGAAGCGCGAGAGCGTTGGCTGGGAGGCCAACGCCTAGCCGTTTGCCGGGATACAGCCAACCACAATCTTGAGCCCTGGATCGGAACGAAGGGATTGTTGATATTCGCAGTTTTCATAATCCATCGCAATGGCGAACAAAAGTTAGCGCAAAAGCATTTCCCGGCCATTGTGAACCTTGGGCGGGTCGCGGTGATCGGAGGGCCTGGCTCATGTAGGAAGAAAGGCCAGTAACGAGGACAATTTCTCTGAGCAACGAGGAGACGCCGAC
>JBMFVY010000130.1:0-4622 GCA_049965755.1 Phycisphaerae bacterium
ATGCCGCAGGCTCCATCTATTGAACCTGTTCTTCGCACCACGGAATAACTCCTCGATATCCATGCGATGGGCGTACCAGTTGCTGGTCTGTGCCAGGCCATACCCCAGATCGGTCATCAGATACCAGCGTTCGTCCCGACGACTGGGTAACCCTCCTCTTCCCCAGCCACAACATTTGGCAGTAGCCCGTCGCAGTTAAAAAAACACGCGTTATCCGCTACAATTACACCCTTGTATCGGGCAATGTTGCCGCAGCGGAGAAGTTTCAGATGATCAAACGACGGAAAACCCGGCAGGTAAGGGTAGGAAATGTGCTCATCGGGGGGGATGCCCCGGTGGCGGTGCAGTCGATGACCAGCGGCTACACCCACGATATCGACGGATGCGTGCGGGAAATCAACAAACTCGCGGCTGCGGGGGCGGATATTGTCCGTGTGGCGGTGCCGGAACGGAAAGACACCGAAGCCCTCAAGGAGATTCTCAAGCAGGTCACCGTGCCGATTGTGGCCGATGTGCATTTTCATTTTCAGCGGGCACTGGAGGCCGTGGAGGCGGGGGTGCAGAAAATACGCCTGAACCCGGGCAACATCAATGATCGCGCTCAGGTGGAAAAGGTCATTGACGCCTGTAAGGAGCGGGGCCTTCCGATTCGCATCGGCGTCAACGAGGGATCGATTGTTGAACGGAAAGACAAACAGCGGCGGCTGAAGGAACTTGGCGCCGTGTTCAGCGACAACCGGCACGGCCATCTGCTGGCCATCATGATATCCAAGCTGGAAGAATATCTGGATATCTTCTACGAACGCAATTTTTACGATATTGTCATCTCGGCCAAATCGATCGATCCGCTGCTGGTGATCGATGCCTATACCGAAATATCCCGCCGATTTGATCACCCGCTGCATCTGGGCGTTACTCATGCGGGGCCGAAGGAGACCGGCACCATTCGCAGCGTGGTGCCGCTGGGAACGCTTCTGGCCAACGGGATCGGCGATACGATCCGCATCAGCTATGCCAATGATCCGATCTACGAAGTGCAGGACGGGCTGGAACTGCTCTATGTGCTGGGACTGCGCAACCGTCGGGGCGCGGAGCTCATCGCCTGTCCAACCTGCGGGCGGATTCAGGTAGACCTTTTCACTCTGGTGCAGCAGGTCAACGCTAAGCTCAAGGAGCATATCACCCTGCCGATCAAGGTGGCGGTGATGGGGTGCGTGGTCAACGGCCCCGGCGAATGCGAAGGGGCGGATGTGGCGATCTTTGCGGGCGACAAGCGCGGCATCATCTACGTGCAGGGGCAGAAGGTGGCCAATGTGCCGGAGGAAAAAATCCTCGAGGCCCTGCTGGAACAGTGCCGACTCTTCCAGGATAAGGTCAATCGGGGTGAGGCCCGGCTGGGAGAAAAACTCGTTGACATCATACCGCCCGACCCGATCGGGGAACTGGGCTCGGGCTATGCGAAAATCGCTGCCGAAAAAGCCGGCGGTGCCTCGCTTCCAATATTGAATTCTTAATCATCGAAAGACTCTCACTGCATGTTTGATCAGCTTACGAATCAGTTTACCACGCTGTTCCGCAACCTCTCCGGCCGCGGGCGCATTACGGAAAGCAATGTCCGCGAGGCGATGGAGCAGGTCAAACGCGCTCTGCTCGATGCCGATGTCAATCAGAAGGTGGTGGACGACTTCACCTCCGCGGTGATGGAAAAAGCCGTCGGCCAGAAAGTGCTCGCCTCGATCAATCCGGAACAGCAGATGATCGCCATCGTGCATCAGCAGTTGGCGGATCTCATGGGCCCGGTCAATCATGAAATATTCTCCTTTACCTCCGGCCCGACCATCATCATGATGTGCGGTCTTCAGGGGGCCGGCAAAACCACCACCTGCGGCAAGCTGGCGCTGTATCTCAAAGGCAAGGGACGCAATCCGCTGCTGGTGGCCGCCGACACGCAGCGCCCCGCGGCCATGGATCAGCTTGAAACACTCGGCCAGCAGGTGGAGGTGCCGGTATACCGGGATGATCCGTCGCTGGGCCCGGTGACCATCTGTCGGCGTTCGATTGAAAAGGCCCGCGAACTGGGGCGCGATGTGGTGATCTTGGATACCGCCGGTCGCCTGCATATTGATGCGCCGCTGATGGAGGAACTGCGGCAGATTCGTCAGGTCGTCAAGCCGCACCATATTTTTCTGGTGGTCGATGCCATGATCGGCCAGGATGCCGTCAACGCCGCCAGGGCATTTAATACCGAATTGGAAATCGGCGGGATCATCCTCACGAAGTTTGATTCCGACACGCGCGGCGGTGCGGCACTTTCCGTCAAGGCTGTGACGGGCAAACCGATCTGTTTTGTCGGTGTGGGCGAAAAACTCACCATGCTGGAGGAATTTCATCCCAGTCGCATGGCAGACCGCATTCTGGGGATGGGCGATGTGGTGAGCCTGGTCGAAAAGGCGCAGAAGGAGTTCGACTCCGCCAGCGCCCAGAAGATGCAGGAAAAGATTGCCAAAGCTACCTTCACGCTGGAAGATTTCCTCGATCAGATGCAGAGCCTGCGGAAAATGGGGCCGCTCAAGCATATTTTGGGGATGCTGCCGGGCGTATCCGCCCAGCTTAAGGATGTGCAGGTTTCCGATAAGGAATTGGATCGGGCCGAAGCGATTATCCGCAGCATGACGCCTTATGAACGCCATTCACCCGAAGAGATCAACGGATCGCGGCGGCGGCGAATTGCCCGGGGATCGGGCACGGCACCCGAAGAGGTTTCCAAGCTGATCAAGGGGTTTGAATCGGCCCGCAATGTCGCCCGCAAGCTCTCACAGCTTTCGCCCATGAGCCGCATGAAGGCGATTGAAGACCCATCCATCTACACCAGTTTTGCCGGAACCTCCGGCGGGACGCATCAGGCGCCCAGCCGCCTCACGCCGGAACAGAAGCGTCGCCTCCGCGAGAAGCGCCGCCGCGGAAAATAATAAAACTTCAATCGGCCATCCCGGCGTCAGCTCCCGGCTGTCTGCAGGGCATGGGCTACATCGCCGATGGAGTAAAGATCACGCAGCACCTCCGGGCGAAACGGAGATCGCGGGGAAAATATCGCCAGAAATGGAATCGATCGGCCCCCGAGTTTTACCAGCAGTGACTGCGCGACCGGGTTTTGCGTGGTCAGATCCGCCCGCAGCAGAACCGCCCTGGCGCGATTGAAGTTTTCTCGGGTGGTCGGATTGTCCAGCACCGTCGCCTTGACGAACTTGCAATTGACGCACCAGTTGGCCGTGAAATCAAGCACCACCGGGTGGCCCGCTTTCAGCGCGGCCCGCAGCCGCCCAAGGCTGAAATTCTGCCAATGGCCGACGACCAAATGCGGTGCCGCCGCCGGGGTTATTCCATCGGCCAGGGCAGGGGGCGGAGAACCCAGTCTCACGGCGCTGGAAGTTTCGCTGTTACCCGCCGAGAAAAACCAGATCACGCCCCACGTCGTCAGCAGGCTCAAGGCCACCGCAACGCCGCGGATCGTCCAGATTTTTGCGGCTGGCATGTTGTACTGCGGCCATTGTCCCCAAATCCACGCACCGATGCAGAAGGCGAACGTGATAAACGCTCCGATGAGGATCTCGTGGCGGTCGGGCAGCGTGCCCAGCAGGTAAATCGCCACGCCGATGGTGATCAGGCCCAATCCCTGTTTAATAAGTTCCGACCATCGACCGGCACGCGGAATCCGTGCGATGGCGCCCGGGAACATGGCAAGAAGCAGATACGGGGCGGCCATTCCGATGCCGACCAGTGCGAAGAACAGCAGAATCACCGGAATGCTCTGCCCCAGTGCCCAGGCGATCATGACTCCCAAAAATGGGGCGCTGCACGGCGTGGCCAAAACGGTTGCCAGCAATCCGGTAAACAGGGAACCAGCATATCCGTGCGATGCGGGTTGCGAATTGTAAATCGCCTGCGGAAGATTGATCGTCCACACGCCCAACATGGAAAGAGCGGCGAGGGCAACAATCACGCATAGGCCCACCACAAAAAGCGGATTCTGAAATTGCTCGCCGTAAAAAAACAGGCGTCCACCGGCAGCCTTCTGCAAACCCAGCACCAGCGCGATGATCATAAACAACGCCACCACGCCGATGGTAAATGCGATGGCGTGGCCGAGGGCCCTGCGGCGGCTGCCATGGGCCTGTTCCACCATGGCCATCACTTTGATCGGGATGACTGGGAGCACACACGGCATCACATTGAGAATTAAACCGCCGAGCAGGGCAAAGCCGATCATCACCCCGATGGGGAGATGTTCCTGATCGGCGGGGGCGTAGGGGCTTCTGGCAATGTAAGCCAATGCGGCGGCGAGGGCGGCTCTGCTGGTCATTGGCGGTGAAGTTTTCTCAACCGATGGCGGGGTGGAGGCGCTTGTGCCCTTCGCCGCTCCCGGCGCGGTGCCGCCTGCGGTGGCAGCCGGCGCCGATGACCCCGCTGCCTTACCCGGAACATGAATGGTGACGGAAAGCTTCTGCTCCTGCGGGATAAAGCATGAAACGCTGTTGCACGCCTGCGTCTGCAGATGGAGCGTCACGCGATAGCGCCCGCCCGGTGCCGCTTTTAATACATGGAACCTCACGTGCAGCTTCACC
>JBMFVY010000131.1:0-4270 GCA_049965755.1 Phycisphaerae bacterium
CAACCACTTCGCGGGAAAGCCCACACCCTCGCTTCTTCCATCAGGCCCGTGAACGGTTACGAATTCCCGGGTGACGGCCTCGACGCTGAAGGCCTCCTCGATTTCCGCCAAGGCCGGATTCCGCTGCGTTTCCTGCAGGAGGCCGAGGAAGCGGGTTTGGGCGGTGTGGCAACTTTCGCCGGGGCCGACAAGATACGAAAAACGCCGGGCGGGGGTGAGGCGGGCCTCCACGCCGATCTCGCCGGACGATTTTTCCACGGTGGCGTATTCCATCCTGATGTAGGAGAAGCGCCAGAGGGACTCGGACGGTGAAACAAAGGCAACGAGGGCGGCATCCTTGCGGCCGCGGTTTTTCAGATAACCCGCCACGAAATTCCGCAGAGTGGTGCGGGCGCGGGTGAGCTTGGCCGCATCGGTGAGATGAACCACCATGATGTCCACCTTGCGTCCGTCCGGGGCAGTGTAGGTGGCAAGGCGTTCATAGCGGTTAACGTGCGGTTTGAAGGCATCCTTCACATACTGGCTGTTGCAGGCAAAGGCTTTGCTTGCGTCGATGTCGTTGAGCAGGTTGACGACAAAATTGGTGAACACGCCCTTGTCGAATCTGTGAGTGAACGTTTCTTGGACGAGCCTTCGAGCCTGATCGCGCTTCATTTCGCCTCCAGCAGCATGGATGAGAGGATAACCTCGCGCGGGCTCTCGGCATGCGCACGCTGCGCGGCATGCGTCGGTGCGAGCAGGGATGCAGGAATTTCCCGCTGAAGGATGGCGAGCACCCGCAGTGGATCGGGTTCTGTTTTCAGCGCGCCAGCAACTTTCCGAGCCGTGATCTTCGGCATTGCGCCATCTTCCAGCGCTCGCACCACTTGGCCGATGAAAGCCTCATCTTCTTCGGTGAAGCCGTGGTAGTCGCGGAAATCCCGTGCGGTAAGCCGCTTGAGAATGTAGGAGGCGTTTTGCCCACCACCGGTTTTTCCGGGTGGGCTGGCGGCGCCGCTGGTGGCGTTAAAGAAGGCGTTGCGGTTGAGATCCAGCAGGCGGTAAAAGCCCGTGCCAATGTCAGAAAGGGGCTCGGCAGGATCAGCGGGCTTGAGCATCGCGGCGGCCCGCATGAAATCCAACTCCATGGAATTACCCAGCGGGGTAGC
The DNA here is from genome assembly GCA_049965755.1 of Phycisphaerae bacterium. GTDB lineage: Bacteria > Planctomycetota > Phycisphaerae > WQYP01 > WQYP01 > JAJZGD01. The sequence continues at coordinate 1,149 of JBMFVY010000131.1, forward strand.
GATGAAGAACTTGTCGAGGCGCCCCTGCCGAAAATAGGTGATCAGCGATGGGAAGGCGCACCTGGCGTCAATTCCCGCCGGGACCGGCACGGTGCGCGTCGAGCGGGCCTTTTTTGGCAACGCCTTGATACGCCTGAAAAGTTCCGGATCGTTATCACGGACGCGGCGAATCTCAGAGAGATATTCAAGCTCCGTTTCCTGCTGCTCATCCTCTCCGGTGATCGTTGCCTTGGAATTAAGGCGGGAAAACAGATCGTGCGACTTAATTTCCTCACCGTCGGTAAGCAGCCGCGCGTCGTTGCCAAGCATCTCGATGAATGCGTGGATCTTCGCCTCGGCGGCTTCCCGGAGCTTGATGATGTCGTTGCCTTCATCGGTGGGGAAGAAGTTGTAGGTGCGGATGGTGCCAAACTTGGTGCCCACGCGATTCACGCGTCCGACACGTTGTATGAGCCGCGTCGGATTCCACGGGATGTCGTAGTTGATGACAATATTAGACCGGTGGAGATTGACGCCCTCCGAGAGCACTTCAGTGGCGACGAGGATGCGGTAGTCGTCCCTGGGGTGCGGGGCCCTCTCATCGAAGTTTTCCGTCACCTGCCTATACGCGACTTCGTCGGACTCGCTGGTGGAAACGAGTACGTTTCGCTCGACCTCATCGGCGATTCGCCCACCCAGGTATTCCGCCGTCTCCCTTGATTCAGTGAAGATAACAAGCTTGGCATTCAGCAGTTCCTTGCGGGTGCGGAGTATCTCTTTGAACGCCTCCCACTTCGGGTCGCGCCCCATCCCGTCCCACCGGCTGCGTAGGGAATTGAGCACACGCAGATCGCTTTCCAGATCGGTGATGAAGTCGGGGCGGAAATCCCGGGCGCTCAGGCGCTCGGCCTTCTCATCATCGAGCAGGTCCTGAAGCGACTCCTCATCGCCGGCTTCCAGCAGATCAAATATCTTGTCGGTATGTTTCTTGCTCACATAAACGTAGCCGTTATGGAAGGCGTCGATCACCCGCTGGTACGTGCGGATAAAGCGATCCAGAGTGAGTTTGAAGGCGTGGAAGCTGCTCTCAAGCCGCTTAACCATGAGAATTTTCATAAATGTGGCGAGGTTCTGCTGGCCCTGAGACTGACGGTTGCGGTCCCCCGGCACTGCGGTGCCGCCCGCCGGCTGGTAATAGAGGAGCTGCTTGTACCGGGCGTACTTGAAGCCCTGGGTCAGCATCTGAACGGTGGAAGCAAGCACGGGCGCCTCGTCTCTGCCGAGCTTGTAGAAGAGGGGTTGCGGGTCGGCGACATCGGGAAATTTGAGCCCCTGCGCGGCGAGATCGTCACCGTAATATTTCAGAACCTCTCCCCGGGTGCGGCGGATCATCAGGTATTTGAGCACTTTCTCACGTGCGGCCTTGGCGTTTTCACGCACCGTGGAAAGGTAAAGGTCGCGGTCGTTTCGCCGGTCGAGCCCCCCAAGTTTTTTCTGCAGGCCGCCGAAAAATGCGTTCAGATTTGCCACGTTCGGGATGGTGCTGTTGGAACCATCCTGAAAAAGTTTGATCTGGCTGAGGATGTCGGCGGGGGCGTTGTTCAGCGGTGTTGCCGAAACCAGAATCACGCGCTTGCCGCGGCAAATCTGGGCGAGGTTAGCGTAGGTCTGGTTATCCTCGTTGCGGAAGCGGTGAGATTCGTCGATGAAGACGTTCTTGTAGCGAGAGATGTCGCGGTCGAGCAGCGAATCAAGCGTTCCGATGGACTCAAAATCTGTATGGGGAACGCGGAACTCGCCGAAAACATTGCGCCACGAGCCGGGATTGTGTGCGTCAATCAGATGCGGTGGGGCGATGACGAGCGATCGCCCATCGAGCTGTTGGGCCAGCATGGCGGCCATGTACGTCTTGCCCAGGCCGACAACATCGGAGAGGAAGACCCCGCCATATTCGTCGAGGATTTTTCTGGCGGCAATGACGGCTTCCTCTTGGTATTTGAGTTTTTTGAACCCGACGGGGACGTAAAGATCGTCGAGTTCCGTGGGGCGATTGAGCTCGCTGCGAAAATATTCATAGAGGAATTTGAGGTAAAGCTCGTATGGGGTGAATTGGGCGTAGGGGGAATGCTTAGAGATTGCGGTTTCGCACCGCTCGGATACATCAACGGCGCCGGCCCAGAGCTGGTTAAACTTGGCAGCGGCGAATTCGTAGTCGGATCGATTCTTCAACTCGACATTGAACTCGAGGTTTTCCTGCAGACCCGACTGGGTGAGGTTGCTCGAACCGGTTATCACGCGGCCGGCGTCCCTGTCCCCCTCGTGAAAGGTCATGATGTACACCTTCGCATGCAGGCCGGCGGAGGGGTGGGCCCTGATCTCCAGCTTGCCGGAACGGACCCATTGCAAAAAAGCCTGCACGCCGGACTCGACCTCGGCCGTGTACTGGGCCGCATCGAGTTCACGGAGCACGACATTCGGAAAATGTTCCTTAACCTCCGCATGGGATCGGTAGGTCGGGGCAAGCGGCTCGTCGGAACCGTGCCTCGCCCGCTGGAGCATATCCGGGATGGCATGGTCGGTGCCCAGGCCGACGAGGATGCGGACTTTTTCAACCCCTTCGAGGCTTGGGTAGAGCTTATGGAACCCGCTGATGTAAAAATATCCGACGAGGCAGTCGAGAAGGCGCGTATCTGTCTCGAGCAGGGCTGCGAACCGCGCCAGCAGTGTCGCGCCGGATTCATTACTGATAAACGTCATGTCCGACGGGGCGGCGATCGGCCGGGCTGATGTGCCTGAATGCTCGTTCATGACAAATTGCCTCCACGCTGCGCCGAGAGCCGACCAAAACGCTGTGCGGACGCTATTATCGGGGGCCGGGTTTGGTTGGCAAGGCGGCGCGGGCGGCCATCGGGCGGTGGAGCGTGGGTGAGGCCACGCCGCCCACGTCGGAACTGCCCAATATTCCCCACACCGAGCTGGAAGGGCACCAATATTTCGGCACCGGGCCTTGGCCCATCGCGCTGTCCTCTGCGACCCTGATACCCGCCACCAGCTTGACTTTGTTAGAACGGATGTTCCAGCAGCATATTTGACGTAAGTCGTTGTATTACAATTTGTTAAATGTGTTTTTTCGCATTTATGTG
>JBMFVY010000132.1:0-4126 GCA_049965755.1 Phycisphaerae bacterium
ACAACATCATGGAAACCCAAGTCATCAATGCCACCGAATACCGCAACGTCCCGCTGTCCTTGCTGAATCCGTCGAGGACCAACCCGCGCCGCACCTTTGAGGATGCAGCGCTTAAGGAACTGGCCGAAAGCATCCGTGCCCAGGGTGTTCTATCGCCTTTGCTGGTGCGGCCTCTCACCGAGAACGGCTTCGAGATCGTCTTCGGCGAACGGCGATACCGCGCCGCGCAAATTGCCGGACAGGATACCGTGCCCGTCCGCATCCGGCAGATGAGCGATGCCGAAGCCCTGGAGGCGCAGCTTATCGAATTATCTATAGTCGTCAAGCGATTTCTTTCTTGTACTGCGGTTTCGCACGTCGTGGACATGTCCACGACGTGCAGGTTTATCGTTTGAAGGTCGTCGTACAAGCTGGCCGTAGGCCAGTTCCAGTTGTTCCTTCAGTTCTTTATTTTTCGCTTCCAGTTCCTTGACGCGAAGTCGTAGCGTGGCGATGATTCGTTCCTGGGAGATGAGTCTACGGTCTTTGCCTGTGTTTTCTGCGATTGGCTTCGAGACCGTCCGCAGCTTCATGATGCGCTCACGCAGGAGCTTGGTTTTATAGAGCCATGCTGTGGAGACTCCAGCTTCAGCGGCGACTGTGCGGAAGTTGATCGACTGTTCGTCGGTCTGCATACGGCGGATGGCATTCTGCGCCCTTTCCAGCGCAGCGTTGCTTCTGAGCTGCGTGCTTCGTTCAAGCCCCACTAGATTTCTACGCATGTGGCACCTCCAGAGACGTGATGATATTCACCAGGTTCTCCCGCTTCCGCTGATTCATTTCGCTTTGACGTACCCATCCATTCGCATCTGCTTTGGCGATCACGCGCTCTGTCTCGCGCAACTCTGAGCGATGAACATCGAGGAAGGTGATATCCGTTCGGAAGTGGGCGCAGTTCAGACAAGCATTGGGATGAGGACATGGGCCAGCGACTGTAGGGATAGAGCAGAAGCCATTCGTCAGAGCCTGCGCGAGCACGTTTCGAGTGAACCACTGTAGCTCCGCTGTATCGTTCGCCGTGTTCTCCATGACCTTCTTGCCAGTGACATCGACCAGCGTCCCTGCAAGGTACTCAGACAGCTTCTCGCGCATCGTGCTGTCGTGGATATGGGCATAGCGGCTGGTCATCTCCGGGCCTTTATGCCCGAGGTAACGCTGGATGATGTGATGCGGAACACCGAGATTGATCATCCGCGTTCCAACCGTGTGACGGAACTGATGCGACTGGAAGCGGAACAGCTTTCCCGTCGCATCTTTGATCTGGTGGACATAAGCCAGATGATTGATCGCCTGCGAGAAGCTGGCCTGGCGTGTGGGACGACCTCGCTCGTTGGGGAACAACAACGTCGATGCGTTACCTCGCGCACGAACAGCTTCCTGCTGCTCCTGCACGACACGCGCGATCTCCTGCGAGACGGGGATCGTATTCTCCCGTCGAACCTTACCCTGAAGATAGCGAAGGTAGAAGACGCCTCGTGCATCTTGAGACAGGCAGTCCATAGGAAGTTGCAGCAGTTCGTTGATTCTCATTCCGCACTCCTGCAGGATCAGCACCATGCGCATCCACCACGGTTTAAGTTCGTGCAGATGCTGGTTCAACTGATCCAGCACTGCGGAAGGGATATATCGCGGCTGACGCTTCGCAGGTTGTGGAACCTCCTCATCATGGATCAGACGTTCAGGGCCAACCGACAGCCATCGCTCACGGTGAGCCAGTTCGAGGAACGTGCGAAGGTTGATGATGTGGTTCTTCCGCGTTCCGGTACATACTCGGCTAGGAAGGTAGGCGAGGTAGCGCAACAGCAGCGGGCGCGTGATCGACCGCACGGTTGCATGTGGCCTATCTGCTGCAAGGAACTCGGAGAAGCAGACCACCGCCTGCAACCGCGTCCGGCATGTACCCTCGGCATAGATCGGTAGACAGTAAGACAAGAAGGACTTCACTGCCGTACGCAACCACGGCTGTTGGATCAGCAGGAAGTTAAGCGGTCCGGGCGATAGCGTAGGATTATGCAGCATCGACAGACGTCGAAGATCCCAGATGTCCTTCTCCTGCTCTGGACGTTCATCGTAAGCATCGCTCAGCAGAAGATAGGCCTGGCGCAACGTGCTGATGTAAGCACTGTCGCGTGGCGTAACAGACGGCTGCTGATCGCCATCCATCCGGCAGGTCGTTCCCATCCGATACATGCCACGCTTTGTCAGATAGCTCGTATAGGAGCGCCGCCACCACTCCAGATCATGCTCCATAAGCGATAGCGGAAGATGCTTCAGGCTGTTCAGCCACTTCACAAGAAGGTGGACCTTCGTCAGCTCCTGTGTGCTTCTCCAGTGGCCTTCAACGAACTTCTTCCGGAACACATACTTCAACTCGCCGTTGATCGCCGCCGATTTGCAGTGGAAGCGGAGACGGCGCTGGCTAGACTTTGGAGATAGACCTTCGATGGAACAGCACTGCATATCCCACACATCGTTGCTCCAGAAGCCCTCCAGTTGCGCCAGAAGGCGACGCTGCTTGGCGCGATTCCATCGCTCTGTGTAGCGGCTCATTTCGCACGCTCCCGAAGATAACGTGCGTAGGCCTCTCCCATGTCTTCTCCGGACAGATGAGCATAGATGCTCGTCGTTGTCTGGATGTGGGCATGGCCCAGCCTCTTCTGTACATAGGCCGCATCCCAGCCAGACCGCAGCAGCTCGGTCGCGTGCGTATGGCGGAACATGTGTGGAGTGACGTGAAGCCCGGTTCTCATTCCCAGCGCTCGGAACAGATCGATCACCGTCGCATAGCGCATTGGTGTTCCGATGCGGCCGCCCCACCAGTTCACGAACACGTAGTCATGAGTGACCTCTCGATACTCATGCACCAGATAGTCCGCATAGAGCGCCATGACTTGCTTGGAGACATGCACCACATAAGGATTGCGTGACTTCGTGCGAGCCCCATTGAGATTCGAGCGCGGAACGATCTCGATCTCCCCATCGAACGAACGTATGTCTGCGTGCCGCAGACCAAGCGCTTGTCCGATACGCATTCCGCTCTCATACAACAGACTCAACAGAAGCCGGTCTCGAAGATGAGTGCAGGCTTCCAGAAGACGCTGGATATCTACTGCCGCAAGCACCTTGGGCAACTGCTTCGTAGTCCGTACTTGCATCACAGACTGGCGAAGGGATTGCCGTCGATTGATATGGTGCAGGAACGGCTTGTAGGGGCTCTTTGCGCCGAACCGTCGCGATCGGCTGACTTCTGTCTCGATGCCAAGCCGATCCTGGTACTCATAGAGCGAACCAACCGCGGCCAGGATCACGTTGATCGTTGTGTCACAACGCTGTTTGTGGACAGAGGCGGACGACTGACGTAGCCAGCCAACGAACGATGCAAGGTCGTTCAGCACGACCCGCTTCCAAGAGAGTTGTCGATCGCTCAGGAACTCATAGAACAACCGAAGATGATGGGCATACGCCCGCACAGTGTTCGGCGAGCGCCCAAGATGGTGGAGATACAGCAGGTACTCATTCACTTCCACGATGGGCTGACCATCATCGTTCAGCACGATCCAGCCGCGCTCCTGATCATCAGCTAGGATGATTCGTTGCACTTTAATCACATCTACCTCCAGAGGCAAGGGCGCCAGCCCGCATTGGCGCAGTTCGCTACGCTCACTGCGCCAACGCGGGCTACCTTCCTCCGGCAAGCAGAGAACTTCACTTCCTACGGCACGTCATAGACGCACTACAGTTAACGATTCCACGACGTAAGGAAATGCATCGTCATAGACGTCGTAGACATCCTTTGACGGACTCAAGATAAATTGAAAACCTGCAACGCCGCGACGTTCACCCGATGGAAGAGGCCAACGGCTTTCGCGCTCTCCTGAATCTTGAGGAGCGGAAATACTCCATTGAACAGATCGCTGCCCGGACGGGCAAAACGCCCGTCTACGTCACTGCCCGATTGAAGTTGACGGAGCTTACAGAGAAGGTGGTCGAATCCTTCTACCGCGAAGAAATCGGCGTCGGCCACTCTCTCTTGCTGGCGAAGCTCCAACCCGCGCAACAGGAACAGGCACTCGCCGCCTGTTTCAAA
>JBMFVY010000133.1:0-4029 GCA_049965755.1 Phycisphaerae bacterium
GCGATCCGGGCAGGGGCATGGAGGGGAAATCGAACTCGGTGCAACGCTCACTGCCGCTCTGGCAAAAAAAGACCGATCGGCAGTTCGATGGCGGGATGCCGAACCTAGCATTCAACTTCTGGGTCGTACCCGCGGCGATCAGATCATCGTGTTTGACGGCCCCCCTGCCATGGAGGGAAAAATCGTAATGGTAAAAGTTCAGGCTGCCCATGCCATGACGATTTTCGGATCGATAGCCGATTCAGTGCCACCCGATGATTTTATCTCCGCACCAAAGATGGAGATATCCGGCCAAACATCATATCGGGAAGGTGTATGTGGTGATGGCGGCCTTATGGGACGACCGACTTAACCGAAACTTTACGTTTTTTATTTGCATTCTTCACGTACTTTTCGATAACATAGTGATCGGCGGTATTTACCGCTCCGTCGTGGACCTTTCTGCCAGCCGACCACGGCGAGAAAAACAGGAGCGTTCGGTAGGAGAGAGCCTATGGCATCGGATTCTGAACTTGGCGTATACTTGGAAGAAATTCGCAAGTTGCCTTTGCTTACAGCGGAGCGAGAGAAGGAATTGGCCGCGCAGATTCTCGCGGGCGACCAAGCTGCTCGAGATGAAATGATCCGATCCAATCTCCGCCTGGTCGTCAGTGTGGCCCGTCGTTTCAGTCATCGTGGACTTTCGATGGCAGATATGATTGCGGAAGGGAACGTGGGGCTGATTCGCGCCGTTGAGATGTTCAATCCAAAATTTCAAACCCGCTTCAGTACTTATGCGACCTGGTGGATACGCCAGGCGATTCGCAAGGCCATTTCGACAACGGCGAGACCGATACGTATACCGATTTACATGCAGGCTAAACTTGGTGAGATGAACGAAGCGGCGGCTCGATTTAAGAATGGAAGGGGACGTGCACCCGATCAGAAGGAATTGGCCGACGTAATGGGCACGACCAAACGCCAGACGGCGCTGGTAGAACAGGCCAATAGAGCTCGGCGCGTTAATCTGCGGGCGGACGGTCCAGATAAGTCTAAAACATCCGTTCACGAGGTGATCGTGGACTCCAAGTGCACGTCTCCCGGAGCCGAAATGGAGACTGCGGAAACTATCTCGCTGATAAGACACTATGTTCGATATTTAAGCGAACGCGAGGCGTCAATTCTCACCTGGAGACATGGCTTGGACGGCAATCCTCCCTGCACACTTGATCAGATTGCCAGGCGAGTTGATCTTACGCGTGAACGAGTCCGACAAATTGAAAATCAGGCCATGACGAAACTTCACCGCCTGATGCATGATCGAGAATATATGCTGGAGGAACCCAACCGCCGTGTCCGCGGGGCCATGCGCAAAATGGTGTAGCGACTATGAGCCGGCGTCGAGCCGCTCAAGTTTAGCGAACGCGATCACAAGCGTCTTACGGCCCACTTTTCGAAAATCGATCACGGCCTTCGAGTTGTCCCCATTTTCAAAATATTCTTCTACGCGCCCCACACCAAATATCGGATGTCGAACCAGCATCCCACGATGAAATGCTCCTGTGGATGGTGTTGAATCCCGCGCCACATCGGGCGTGACTGAAGGAAGTCCCTGCGGGCGCCTTGGATGATATTGGACATTATCACGATAGCCGGGCGACCCAGCGGGACGCGATTGCCGAAATGCATTGAACAATTCAATACAATCTTTTGGAAGTTCTGCCACGAAGCGCGATGGATTGCGACTTTCCCCATAACCGCGTGTCATTCGACTCAGGGCGCCGGTCAGGATCAGGCGCTTTTTCGCCCGGGTCATACCGACAAATGCCAATCTGCGTTCTTCCTCCATGTCGGTATCATCGCGTCCCGATTTGGCAAATGACCGCGACATGGGCAGCGTTCCTTCTTCAAGTCCGATCATGATCACCAGGGGGAATTCCAACCCTTTGGCAGCGTGGAGGGTCATGAGAGTGACTGCACCGCGTTCATCTTTGAGTTTATCGACATCTGAGACCAACGTTACCTGCTCAAGATATTCGGTCAGAGTTCCAGCGGGATTCTGCGTTGTAAACTCGGCGGCCACATTAATCAATTCCAGCAGATTGTTGACGCGCTCCACCTCGTCGGCGTCGCGCTTATCATGATCAATCAATTTGAAAAGACGCAGCATCCTGTCCATCAATGCGGCCACGCCGTGCAGCGAACGGCTTTTTCCGGGCGATGAGTCCGTATCATCGGACGAGTCCAAATTCTGATCTTCATCCGCATCCAGGGCGGCGCCTCTTCCAAATTCCCCCTCCTGCGACGACTCAGATGCCGTTGGAAAGGGTGCGTTCGCGTCAACATCTGCTGCGAAATCCGGTACCGGTCCATCGGCATCGTCGGAGTCACCGGAAACTTCGGCTTCCTCAGTATTTTCGACCGACGCACTCTCTGCCTGATTGATGACGCTCGCAAATTCAGCGCGGCAAGCTGCCATGTGAGCGGCGAAAAGTACCGCAGCGGAGGCAGCTTTTTTGGTCAGACCGCCAATCTGCTGCGCGTGCCGACACGCCTCCACGAGGTTGATCTGCTTTTCCTGCGCGAAGGAGATGATTCGATCGACACTGCCGGGCCCGATACCGCGGGTCGGAACATTAATAATTCGTTCAAAACTCACGCGATCAGACGGATTCACCAGGAGACGCATATACGCGAGCGCGTCTTTGACCTCCTTGCGGGAGTAAAATTCCGTTCCACGCACAATCTGGTAAGGAATCGCCGCCTCCATCAGCGAATCCTCCAGCACCCGCGAGAGGGAATTGATCCGATAGAGAACCGCCATCTCATCCCAGCGCATTTTCTGCTTGTCGTACATTTCACGCAGTTCCCGCGCTACATTGCGGGCTTCGTCGCGTTCATCGGCGGCGAAGATAATTTTGATCAAAGCACCCTGTTCGTTATTCGTCCAAAGTGATTTGTTTTTGCGCTGGACGTTGTTGGTAATCAGTGCGGACGCCGCCTTAAGAATCGTCTTGGTGCTGCGATAATTCTGTTCCAGCCGGACTACTTTGGCGCTGGGGAAGTGCTGCTCAAAGTCGAGGATATTTCCCAGATTGGCTCCGCGCCAGCCATAGATGGATTGGTCAGGATCGCCGGTTGCACAGATATTTTGATGCTTGAGAGCAAGCATATGACAGATGAGAAACTGGGCGTGGTTGGTATCCTGATATTCGTCAATCAGGATGTACTGAAACCGATCCTGCAATTGACCGCGAATGTCTGCATTATCGCGAAGCAGCATCGCCATGCGAAGCAAAAGATCGTCAAAATCGACCGCCTTATTTTCCTTCAGCAGTTGCTCATACGCGGCAAATGCTCGGGCGATGTTGCGCGAAGAAAAGTCGGTATTGTGAGCTGCGAATTGCTCCGCCTGCTGGAGACGGTTTTTGCTCTTGCTGATTGCCGAAAGTAAGCGGGCCGGCGGAAGAACTTCAGCGCTGATACCGGCACGATCCAGTGCCAGTTTGGCAATTTTCGCCTGATCAGATCCGTCCACAATATTAAAACTTGGATCAAGTCCGGCGGCAGCGGCAAACTCGCGCAGCAATCGGGCACAGAGACTGTGGAATGTCGCAACCGTAACATCCGCACGCTGCCGCCCGGGCAGAAAAGTCAGCAGCTCGCCGACACGCTGGCGCATCTCTCCGGCGGCCTTGTTGGTAAAAGTGACCGCAAGAATGTTCACCGGTGCAATACCGACCGAAACCAGATACGCCACCCGCCGGGTAATGGTGCGCGTCTTACCTGACCCGGCACCCGCCAAAACCAGAAGCGGCCCATCGACGTGGGTTACGGCTTCAATTTGCTCGGGGGTTAAATCTGCAAGGATATCTATCGTGTCCGCCATTGGTTATCCGAGTAATCTCCGTCAAAAACCGAATTACGCAATATAACACTTTTCGCGCCAAATCGCAGGCGTTTCACGAAAGTCCGAGCCGGTTGCGATGTTGGCATTTCCGCATGGCGACGTGTCGGGCCGAGTTTGTGTAAATCGCTTTACACCAGAAT
>JBMFVY010000134.1:0-3972 GCA_049965755.1 Phycisphaerae bacterium
CCCAAAACGGCTATCAATCTCACGCGTAATGTGCTGTGCTACGCGGCCGCTCATTAGCTTGAGGACGCTCTGCGCGATCGTGGTCGATATAAAATGTTGGGCCTCCCTTCGGGAATTTCCTGTGGGAGGCCCAGTTCATTTTTTTGTGAATAGGTAGGGCGAGCTACGCCAGCACAGCTTCAATTGCCGACTTAAAATCCTTTTTCGGTGTGAGACCGACAAATTTTTTAACCACTTCTCCGTTCTTGAAGAGCATGATGGTGGGTATTGCACTGATTTGGAACTTCATAGCGGTATTCCGATTGGCATCGGTATCCACCTTCCCGACCTTCATACGACCTTTGTACTCCGTCGCCAAGTCGTCGATCGTTGGTGCCAGCATTCTGCAAGGGCCGCACCACTCGGCCCAGAAATCGACCAGAACCGGTTCGTTGCTGCCGAGGACCTCCTGTTCAAAATTACCATCGGTAAACTGCTTGACATTCTCACCAGCCATTTATTGATCTCCTCAATTACGCTACCGCCGCGTATGTTCAAAATTCGCAGCACGCAGAGGATAGTAGACACGGTTAATCTGCCTGTCAATTCGCACCCACCGGCTGGTCGTCGCCGCTGTGGATCAGATGATCGCCGGGTGGATATCCGCTCAGTTGAGACGCAGAAAACCAGCGAATCATCCCTCAGACCTGGAGGAGCAACACTCCGGCGAGGTTGTGGGCACGCGTCGCGGTGTCTGCTTTGAAGAGGAGTTCGATTTTGACGCAGTGATGGTTCAGCGTGTGAGGCGAGGCCGCTCAAGATCGGCTACGGAGCGTCGGCCGATGAATCCACCACTGGTTTCATGCCAATATCCGATGGACGGTTCGCCCAACTGCCAGCAGAGGAGAATTTCCCGATTTTCAAACAGGGCAGGAAAATCGACAAGTCCCCGGGCGGGGTCTTTAAGTTCCACTCCAATGGCGCCGAGTTCATCAACAAGCGAAGAGAGTTTTTCAGTCATGGAATCAAATTCCTGTTCCATGGCAATCACCTCTTCGGCCGGCGAATCCTGCCGCTGAGCAGCATCAATCTCATGGATGATCGAACGGCGGTGGGCCTCAAGACGCTGAATGTCGGTGGCGATCTTTTCAACCAATACCAGTGCCCGTCTCGCCTCAGCAAGGGTAAAGTATTTTCGTTCGGGTACGATTTTTTGCTTTTTTGCCACCGCAATGGTCATGAGTCTATCACCTCTTAGACCGCCGAAAACCGAGTTGTCCACCTTCCCGATAAGACGGCGAAGCCGATAAATATCTAAAGAATGGCATCGGCAGATTTGACGTGAAACTTCAATATTCCTTACCGGCGCCAAGATAGGCAAGGTGGCAGCCCGTAAAGTCAAGAACGTGGCTGCTTTTCATCGTACCTTGGTTGAAAGATTAATGGGATTCCACCGGTCGATACGCATCGGCATCCGGTTCCTTCACGGACGCAATAAGTTTCTCCACAACGGCATCCGCATCTATACCCTCCGCGTCGGCATTAAAATTAGTGATGATACGATGACGAAGGACCGGTTTGGCCATCTGGCGTATGTCATCGCAACTGACGTTGAGTCGGCCCCGCAGCAGCGCACGTGCTTTTGCTCCCAAGACCAGATTCTGTGCGGCCCGCGGCCCAGCCCCCCAAGTCAGGTAGTTGTTGATGTAGTCGGGAGCATCCTTCTCACCCGGCCGAGTGGCACGTACCAACGAGACGGCGTAATCGATCACATGATCACTGACCGGCAGGCGACGGACCATTTTCTGGATGGACAGAATATCGGCGGCCGATAAAACTGCGTGCGGTTCCGCACCTGCTTCAACCGTTGTCGCCTTGACGATTCGCCGCTCGTCTTCCTTCTGCGGATAGCCGACTTTTACCATAAACATGAAGCGATCAAGTTGAGCCTCCGGGAGAGGATAGGTGCCCTCCTGCTCAACGGGATTCTGAGTCGCGAGAACAAAAAATGGAGGTTCAAGAGCATAAGTCTGACCACCGGCCGTGACCTGATATTCCTGCATAGCCTGGAGAAGCGCCGCCTGCGTTTTGGGAGGCGTTCGGTTGATCTCGTCGGCCAGGAGCATGTTGGTAAACACCGGTCCACGTATGAAATTGAAGACTCTTTTCCCTGATTGCGGATCTTCTTGAATAATGTCGGTACCGGTAATATCTGACGGCATCAGATCAGGCGTAAATTGAATACGATTGAAATTCAAGCTGAGAACTTTGGCGAGTGTGCTGATCATGAGTGTTTTCGCCAAGCCCGGCACGCCGACAAGAAGGCAGTGTCCCCGCGAAAACAAGGCCAGCATAAGCAGTTCCATCACGTCGGATTGCCCTACAATGACCTTACGAATTTCCGCGAGCATGGCTTCTCGCACCAACTTGAGCTGTTCAACCGGAGGCATCTCGGCATTTGCAGACGGGGTAGCCGAAACCGGGTTCGTTGTCATCATCATTCTCCAATAACGCAATTCGACATCGGTCAAACGCCTCCGTCGATCAATTGTTGCTCCAATTTGAGGTGTAACCTCCAGATATCATCAGGGCGGTGACCGACACTCCTGCATCAAATTGTAGATGTTGACGAAGCAACCCGCGCTTAAGTCGCAGCTTTTTGACGTTCCGACTTTGCTCCGAAATCCAACATGCTGGGCGCCAGCAGGCCACCACTTAAGACGATTTTAATTCCCTGATCAACCGTCCAGTCCGTATTTCGCACTGCATCAGCTCGAGCCATCTGGAAAAAGCCGCTGGTCGGATTTGGGGTCATCGGGATAAACAAGGTCACATAATGGGTTCCGCAGGTAGAATCCTGAATTTCATTGGTGACAAAGGCGATGGTCCAAAGGCCCGGGCCGGGGAATTCGGCTAATACCACACGTTGAAAGCCAGCCCCCCCACCACCGCGTCTGAACACGCCGATGACCTGTTTGGTGGTGCTGTATATCCCCTTGAGGAGCGGAAGATTTTCTATGAACCGATCAATCGCATTGAGTATCTGCCTTCCGAGCACAAACGAACCAAGAATGCCGAGCCCGTAAATCGCAGCAATGGAGAGGATGATGGCGATAACAGGGGCAAGGTATTCAACGCTATGGGCGGGCGCGTGGAGGAGGTGCTCGAAAAGTTTGGATCCGACGATCCACTGTGCCGCCGGGTATGAGATGAATGTAACGAAATGATAGACGAGTTCGATGACCCAGATCGTGACGATCAGTGGAACCAGGGTGATGAGTCCGCTGATAAAAACAGATCTCAGATGTGACACCACGGTTCCTTTTCGAGCCGGGGCCGAAACGTTTTCCACCTTATTATTGTCTGAATCGCTCATATATAAAACATTTGACCTCCACGAGAGTATTGATGCACGCGATCATTAAGCATCGCAAGTGTTGTCTGGCGCAGTACCCCTTCAAACGCAGCGGTGAGATCGTGCTGAAGCAGATCGACGGCAACTTCTCCAGATCGCATGTCCTCGGATGGAGCTGAACCATCCGAGGAAAGCTTTTTACCCTCCAGGCGTCCGATTAAATCACTTAAATAAATTTCTTCTGGACGCCGGGCCAATCGATACCCTCCGCTTGCACCGATTTTGCTCACGAGAAACTTGCCGCGGCAAAGAGCCGCAAGTATGGATTCGAGGAATTTTGTAGGGATCCTTTCACGACTGGCTAATTCGCGAGTTTGAATAAATCCCCGTGGATAGGTATCGCAAAGACATATCATGGCGCGGATGGCATATTGGGTGCGTTTGGATAGCTGCATACATTTACCTGCTTGAGATGATAAGGGCGTAGCGCCCGGGGGGCAATGGCGAATTGGCATACTGAACGACTGATTGAAGACAAATTTCGAGTTTTTCTGATATTCGGTAAACGTCCGGCGAAGCTTTCAATTAACCACAAGTTTTGCTGCGATGCAGTAGCCAAGATGAATATCCATGAGGCG
>JBMFVY010000135.1:0-3970 GCA_049965755.1 Phycisphaerae bacterium
TCGAACGCATTCTGGAAAAAGTTGCCAAGGCTCGCGCCGTCCTGAATAATGTTCAATCTATTTGATTCACTACACTACTGATCCGCTTCGGTGGGCCGTGGTACCCGTGGTACTGGGCGGCGGCCGTACTGGCAGGACTTTTTCTTCTTTCGACAGGAATTCTGAAATGGTCGGTCCGATCACTCGATCGCCTGAAATAAACCCGGTTATCGCCTTTCACGACGTGAGTAAATGGTACGGCGATGTCATCGGCATTAATAAATTAACGCTCGATATCATGCCGGGCGTCTGTGGGCTGCTGGGGCCCAACGGGGCGGGCAAATCAACGCTGCTGCAACTGGCGACCGGCCAGCTCTGTCCCAGCCAGGGCCGAGTGGAAGTTCTGGGCGAAAAAGTCTGGAACAATTCAAGAATTAATCGGCACATCGGCCTGTGCCCGGAACAGGATGCCTTGTATGAATGGATGACCGGCCGCGAGTTTATCACCTGCTGTGCAAGGCTCGCCGGGTGCCCAAACCGTGCCGCGATCGCCAAAGCTGACGAACTCCTTGAACTCGTCGGCATGACCGTCCACGCGAAGCGCGTCGTCCGCGGCTATTCCAAGGGAATGCGGCAGCGGACGAAACTGGCGCAGGCGCTGGTTAATGATCCGCAGGTGCTCTTTCTGGACGAACCGATGACCGGTACCGACCCGGTGGCACGCCGTGATCTGCTGGAAATCATTCACCGTCTGGCGCTTAAGGGAACAACCATACTGGTATCCAGTCATGTTCTCTACGAAGTGCAGGCGCTTACCGAGAATATCGTACTCATGAATCACGGCCGCCTTGTGGCCCAGGGAAGCATCCGTCAGATTCGCGATCTCATGGATCAACAGCCGCACCGGATTGTTCTGGTCGGCGGGAATATCCGATCTCTGGCGGCAAAGCTGCTGGAATATCCGGATGTTGCGGGCGTCCATCTGGGTTCGGACGGGCTTTCTCTGGTCGCTCAAACGCCACGCCCCGATGAGTTTTACGCCCGGCTGCCGTCTCTGGCATTGAGCGGTCCGTGGACGATTGATGAGGTGTATTCCGAGGATGATAATCTTGATGCGGTATTTCATTATCTGGTGGATAAATAATGTCTGAATCAGCCTCGCCGGGCGGGCGTTCCGCCGGGACATCAACATCGATCCCAACGACAGACCGCAGCATCGGACCTGCGATCTGGGCGCTTTACGAGTTGGCCATTCGACAGCACATTCACGGCCGCCGCTGGATCGCGATGCTGTTGCTGGCGCTGCTGCCGACGATCATCGCTCTGATCACGCGCGGCACCGATCCGTTTGCTGCGCCCAAGGCGATGGAATTCGGGCTGATTTTCATGCTGATTCCGCAGGGACTCCTGCCGCTGCTGGCGCTGATATATGCCTCCGGCGTGATGCAGGATGAACAGGAAGATCAGACACTCACGTATCTGTTCATCCGTCCTATTCCCAAATGGTTGATCTATCTGGTAAAGCTGGCTTCAGCCGTGACGGCGGCCGAAATGTTGAGCGTGATATCCATTGCACTTACCTATGCGGTCATTTTCCATAACGTGCATGGACCGGATGGAAATGCCGACCACATCATCGCGCGCTGCCTTGTTGCATGCGCGATCCATGGATTGGCCGTCCTTGCTTACTGCGGTATCTTCGGCCTGATGGGGCTCGTCACGCGGCGGGTTTTGATAGTGGGGATACTCTACATCGCCCTGTTTGAGGGATTATTTGCCAACATCCCGTTTAATCTCCGCATCATAACCGTCATCTATTACGCCCGACTGCTGATCTACCGCCTGCTGCCATTTCGCGGCAGGTCCGGATATGGAATTCATGCCACTGCGGCGCGGACATGGAATCTGGTTATCCGCGGCGATCGGCATCTTAAGGCCTATCCACATAACTGGGTTTGCGTCATCGTGCTGCTGTCGGCATGCATTATCACCGCCCTGCTGGCGGCATTTATATGCAACAATCGCGAGTTTTATGTCAAAACACCGGTGAAGACCGATTGAGCCGGCTCCTTCTCCCCCACCGGAGAGCGGCGCAAAAATCGCGGCTTACCTGATATACTCCCGTTGATGGCCTGTAAGTTTTGTAATTCCGGCCGATGGACTGAATCGAAGAGAAACTGTCAAACCCATGGGTTCAACACCAGCAGAAATTAAAAGCGACGAAATGGAGACAGGTAAAACTCGCGAAAATCGACCGGCGCTGCTGATGCGCCTTGCGGGCGCGCCCATCATCCCGATGAGCACGCTCTCCAGCGTGGGGTTCCCGGTGGGCGTCACGTGGGCCAACTGGTTTGCATTTTTCAATGCCATAAGCTGGTCGGTGGTGCTCGGTGCCCCTCTGTATCTGTTTGCCAAACATATCGGCGCCGGTGACGAACTGCTGGGAATCATCGCCGCCCTGCCCCCCTTATTGGTGGTACTGCATATTCCCGGAAATTATCTCATTCCGCGCTTGGGTTATCGCCGCATGGTCATCTTCGGATGGGGAGCACGAACCGCGGCGGTAGTCTTTATCGCACTGATACCCGTGGCCGTCACACAGCATGGGTTTGCGCTGGCGCTGCTGGTGCTGCTTCTGATTGTCTTCAGCCTCTGCAGGGGCCTTGCGGGCGGAGCGTGGATGCCGTGGCTTTCAACGCTGGTGCCGACAGATATCCGCGGCAAATTTTTTCTGCGAGATCAACTTTTCGGCCAGACCGGCAATGTCCTGACATTAATTCTCACGGCCGCGATATTCACTTTTCTCCACGGCCGCATCGCTTTTTCGGTTGCATTTGCGCTGGCGGCGCTCGGCGGCATGGTGAGTGTGATCTGCCTGCTGCCAGTACCGGATGTCACCGATGCGGATCTGCACACCGAGGCGGGATCGCGTATCGCACTTTTCAAGATGCTTTCCGCCGACGAGTTTCGTCGCCTCTGCATTTTCAACGTGGCGTACATGCTGGTGATGGGGTCGCTGACCGTCTTCACGGTGGCTTACCTGCACGATATTGCCGGCCTGCCATCTGCGGAGATCATCGGGCTGACCGCATTTTCAACCCTCGGCGGCGTTGCGTCGCTGTTCTGGTGCGGCAAAGTACTCGACAGGATCGGCTCGCGTCCGATCCTTGCGGCAAGCCTGCTGGCACTGATACTGGTTTTTTTCTGCTGGTTTCTGATTGCAGCCGGTGCCATTTCACCGCAACTGCCGATCCTGGGAGCCGTCTATCTGCTTTCCGGCATGGCGGGTATTAATTTTTCCGCCGCCAACAACCGTTTGCAGAGTCTGAAGGTGCCGAAGTTGGGCCGCAATCATCATTTTGCGGTACTTCTGGTGCTTTTGAATATCGCGGCCGGTGTTTCGCCGATGTTCTGGGGGCTGGTTCTGGAAACCATCGGTCGATATCACCATCGTGCCGTCGGGCTGAATTGGAATCGATACACATTCCTGTTCGGCACCTGTGCGCTGATGTTGATTCCGGTGCTGATCATGCTTCGCTCGTTGGATGATCATCGCCCGGAAATCCGTTCGGTCGCAGGCGCTACGGCCGAGGCAGCAGAAAGCTGATATGCAGAACGTCTGCGTGGGGGCGGATGCCATATCCGGCGGGCAGTCAAATTCAGTCTGCCCCCCAGCACCATGGCTCCCCGCTGACCGGTTGATGATTACTTTCCGGCTGCCGCCTGCTGCTCGGCGTAAAGCTTATTTACGAGCCTCATGGCGGCCCGTATCCGTCTCCACGGCGGCATCGCCACCCCCGGCCTGCTCAATTTTTCTAAGCCCCTGATGTAACGCGCGATGTAGGGCCCCCGGAGCTTGGCCGCCGCCCGCATCAAGCTGGAGTTTTGGAGAGAAAAATACATAACTCATTCTGTAACGGATGTTCCAGCAGCATATTTGACGTAAGTCGTTGTATTACAATTTGTTAAATGTGTTTTTTCGCATTTATGT
>JBMFVY010000136.1:0-3928 GCA_049965755.1 Phycisphaerae bacterium
GTCGAGACGCAAAAACCGTTGATTTTACGGCCTCATATGGCCCTGCGAAGCATCAAATTCTGATGGAACATCCGTTGGAGGAATTCGAGGAGTTTTTGGACAGCCGCGCCACCTGCGCCAACAGATCGGCCACTTGTTGGGTCAGAGCGGCAACCTGGGCAGACAGATGAGCCACCTGCGAGCGGAGATCGACAATGGTTGCATCACGTTCTGCTAATTGGATGGTCAACTCGGTGATACGCCGTTGGTAAGCTTCTTCGGTAGGTGCGTCCATGCTGTTTCGACCAATCCTTTGATCCGATTATCTTATCGGACGGATTGTGTGTGGTGATCAAATTTTATCCCGAACTTTCTTGTGGAAATTTATTTACTTTTCTTCTGGGGGGGGTACACTTTGTCTATGGCCAGGTCCACTGTGGGCCTGAAGGGCCAAAAGGCCGTGAACGGTTACTTTCCGACGTGGGGAGGCCTGGCGAATAGAAAATTCCAACCGGCCCCGTGAACGTGCGCGCGTCGAGCGGTCGCCTGTGCTGGTCTTAATATCAAATCCAAGGAGCGAAAAGCATGCTGAAACCGTCCAATAACTGCCAGATTCGGCCTTCATGCGGGTTATGCGGAATTCGCCCGGCTTCGCTTGCCATGGGCGTCGCACTGATGTTGGGTGCGACCTTTTGCTCGAACCGCGATATTTGGGCGGCGGGGTTGGTGGTTCCCCGTACCCCATTGAGTCCAACGCCGGCACGCGGCGCAAGGCTGATCATCGCTGGCCCCGTCAGCATCGTATCGGGGAGGCAAATGGAGATCCGAATAACGGTTGTTAATGGTGGTCGCCATTTCATGTTGATACCGGGCCTGGTGCCGCCGGAATTCGACTTCCCATCGTATTGGTGCTGGGGCCCGAACAGGCCACTCGCCCCTACCGCTCTCCTCCAATACACAACCTACAAGTCCGCGTTCCCCTGGGGCGGATCGGAAAAGCGCAGTGGAGCGATGCCTCACCAACGCTACACGCTTAGGTCGCCCTTGAGGCTCTCCAAATTTTTCGACCTCAGCGTCCCCGGCGGATACGAGGCGCAATTGGCGGGGATGCGGATGGTCAGCAATGTGATTAAATTCCGGGTGCTTCCGCCGAAAGTCAGGCCGGATGGCCCGGCAATCACACGATATCACACGACGGCACCAGGGTTCGCCGCGGCGTGGGGAGCCGCGCGCGATGGCGTGCAGATCGCCGCCTACGTAAGGAGCAATCCCGGGTTGGCCGACCCAACTGCGCGTGTGCGGATACTGTTCCGTTGCACGGGCAAGCATGCCGCAACGGTTTCTATGACGGGAAACCCACACATCGACTTCGCCCGGCGTAAGGTGATCGGGCCGTTCCGCACCATTGTCAAGGCCATTGATGGCAAGCCCGCGCCGCTGACGGCGTACGGAAAACTGTTGGCGGGGCGGCATTGGACACATCCACCGGCGACGAAGGCCTACACGCTCAGGCCCGGCATCGTTTATACCTATTGGCGGCCGTTGGTTCTCAACCGAGAGTTTGACCTTTCGGTATACGGGCCGTACAAGTTTTCAACCAGACTCCACGGCACGGACTTGAAAACGGCCCCGATTATAATTTATGTCGACGTTCAATCGAGGTTTTACAGAAATTCCGGACTGCCCAGATAGCTCGCGGCGGAATTAGCGCCAGCTGGGGGCGCCGGCTCGCGGCCGGGTTTCTTTGGCACGGCAGAACTGGTGGCAAAAAATGGCGTTACCGTGCTGGGAACGGATATGGTAATCGTCGAGATCCCCAAAGCGATCGGGAAGCACAGCGGTTGGACCGGCGCCGTCGCACCCGCCGACGAGCCGCTGAATTCAACAACCAGCCCGGCGATTTTTTCCGTACCGGCCACGGAGGAGGTCCTCACCGCGACGGCGACCCACAACCTGCCCGTCCAAGTGGTCGACCAATTTGGTAATCCGCTTGGCGCCGAATACACGGGGCAGGTGGTCAGCGAAACGCTCAACGGGGTGACGGGTTCGATCAACCAATCGCTGAACGGCTCCGGTGTTTACAGCGATCCCGTGGGCGTATTCGCATACAGCCAAGCCCTACCTCTTGGGAATCCGAATAACGTCGCCTATCCGCAACTGCCGGCGACGGTCCCGGCGTCCACAGAAAATATTCCGGTCATCGTCGCTGGCTACACGCTTAACCCGTCGGTTGCGAATCGCACCGTGGGCTACAATAACGGGACGCTTACCATAACGTGGCCGTAACAATCGGAAAGGATTAAGCAGATGGAATCACGCAATCATAATCACTATGCCAGCAGCTGCGTGGCTCTTCTGGCCGCCGCCGCGGTTCTCGCCGTGGCCTTCCTTGCAGCTCTGGGCATGCATTCCGCACCCGCGTTGCCTCAAGCCCCCGCGGGCGCACTCGGGAAGGAGGGCCTAACCCGCTATCTCTACACGCAGGCCAAGCGGCGTGACGGATTCGACTGGACAATGGAGGACATCCTTCCGGCGCGGCCGCATGGAGCCTATCGCGGGATCGGTGATCCAAGGGTCGTCCCCCCGCCCCCGGGCGCACCAGTCCGGCAGGTCGTGAGAATCCTGAGGCCGCAGTTGCCGAACATGCGCGTTTGGCAAGATGCCGTCGACCGCGACGTAGTGCATTTTGCTCTGAAGCGCCTGCTCGCGTGGAAGGGCTACCCGCTGGGGCTGAAGGTAACGGCGATGGGGAGGATGAGCATTCGGCAACTGATGGCGAGGGTGGTTGCGAAGGTGGCACAGCACATCCAATTGCAATCCGGCATTCTCTCTGGCTCCGGGGTGGGGTTGATCGGCTCGGTGTATGTGCGCCAAGCCCCGCTGAATTTCCCGCTGCAAATACACCAGCGGAATGTCACCATCCGCCGTCTGCTCACGGCCGGGTGGCCCTATGCCACCCATGGCAACGGGCATTGGCATGGCGAGCTTTGGGGCGCCTGGGCATATCAGCACGGGCGCGACGGTCGCTTCAAGCGCACGATGGATATTATCCTGAATTTTCCACCCTCCGCTTGGTCCGAGAGGCAAGGCACCACGAATAAAAAGTAACCTCGGCGGAATGGCCTGTCCGGCCGCATTTAATATCCGCCGAGAGGCGGGAACGGGGAGCGGTGACCTTGGCAGCCAAACCTCGGCTGGCCGCCGGGGTTCGGGTCGCGTCCCGGGTGCCCACCCCGCTTACCGCCTACGGCCGATGGTTGCTCAAGCATCCGCCGAAGAGGTTGCCGGAGAAAAACTACAAACTTAAGCCGGGTGTGGTGTACCAATACGCGGTGCCGATTAACTTGAGTTGCCAGTACGATATGAGCCAAGGCGGTACCTATCGCGTGCGTGTCGAGCTGGCGCACCCGAAAATCTGGTCGAACTGGATTAAGGTTAAGGTGTCGCAGTAGGGGTGCTCGGGTGCTGCGGGGGTCTTAACGGTCACCGCAGGGCTCGCGGAACGGCGAACAACTGCGTGGCATTCGGACGTTGGAGCAAATGCCGTGGCCGCAATAGATAAAATTGTAATGGCTTCGGGGCGGGAATCGTCCGTCCGACGGAGGGGAACACAGACAAGAATGTCCGTGCCACGCTCAGTTGGAACCGCCGCGGTCCGGAAGATAAGATGGCGCGATGAAGCAGGCAGGCTCGGTGACGACATCTTCACGTCTTTCATTCTCTTCTAACAAAGTCAAGTTGGTGAGAGTGAGGGGATGTTCATGCCGCTGTCCAAGCAGCGGATGTGGCCTTTGAAAGCTCCCCGAGGGGAGCTTTCAAAAACTTCGTTTTCCGACTGCTTCCAACTCCATCACCGCCGGCCATCCTTCACATGGATGACCGTCTGTCACGAGCCGCTCACCGACTCCTCACCCATCCGGGATCCTGTGGGGGGCCGACCCGGATTCCT
>JBMFVY010000137.1:0-3838 GCA_049965755.1 Phycisphaerae bacterium
CACATAAATGCGAAAAAACACATTTAACAAATTGTAATACAACGACTTACGTCAAATATGCTGCTGGAACATCCGTTTGAGAGAGTAGATAGCAGAGCACATTCGGCCCGAACTTGAGCAATTTAACTATTGAAGTAGGAATTCCTACAATCTAAGTATGAAAACAATTGTATCCGCTAAAGGGACAGATAACCATCCCCAAACTATTGCCACGGATTTTCCCATCGAGGCGCACGCCCTGCATCAGGCCGATCGTCTGTTGACGAGGGACAGAGGGTTTTATCGCCAATATTTTAAGTCCCTGATATTATCAGTCCCGCCCGCCCGCTAAGCAAACCAGCGGGCCCGTCGGCGGCCGTACCACGTAAGCTTGCCAAAACTCAACGCTACACCGCTCGGCCGGAAATTAAGTACCTCCAAACCTATGGACAAGAGGATTATGGGATTTATAATCCGACTGGTCGTTCGCAGGGGATACTCCGTGGCCAAGCTCAACCAAGACCAGATTCGTAAACTCGCACTGCAGATCATTGCTGAGAGGCCCGGCGGTGTGCGTTATGCGGAACTGGTCCGCGAGATAGTCCGCCGGAACGCCGAAACACCTCAAAATACCGTCCACGGTTCGGTCTGGGACCTCGCAACCCGATATTCTGATAAGGTCATTAAACCAAGCCGCGGACTGTTTCAGTCGGTGTCGGCGGAGGGCCAGCCGGTTGAACCAACGGTGGTAGAGGCGAATCATGTGGCAGGGGCATCGGAAAAAGACTTTTACGAACCGTTCGCAGAGTGGTTGAAGAACGACCTCGATGAGGTGACAGTGGCGAAATCTCTGGGCGGCGCGGGACTCAAAACCAAGTGGGGAACTCCGGATGTCATTGGTGTATACAAACCGACGGCCTCGAACCTGATCAAATTCCCCATAGAGATTGTTTCAGCAGAAATCAAAACTGATCCGCAGGAATCTGTCGTCGCATTCGGGCAGGCCGTAGCTTACCGTCTTTTCTCGGCCAAAACTTATGTAGTTATGCCGAACTCGATTTCAAGGGATGACCAGAGCCGCCTGGAGTCGCTCTGCATGCTTTTTGGTGTCGGTCTCGTCCTGTTTGATAACGACCCGAAAGAGCCGGACTTCACGATCAGCGTGCGGGCGCAGCGATATCTCCCCGACATGTTCTACGTCAACGAGTTCGCAGATCGGCTCAAGCAGCACAATACGAAAATCTTTGAAGACCTTTTTGCCTGAGACTGGTGAGACGGCCATGTCGCCTGTCGTTCACGCAAGTATGCGGAATCTGTATCGACCCACTCAACCGCTCATCGTTCTGCATCCCCGCCAATACCGCCGAAGGCAACGGCCCTTCCCCGCGCCGCCCACTCCCGATCCCGCCCGGAGGTGGGGACGCGGCCTACAGGGATGTTTTCTGAATGTTTTTAATTCTCGATAGAAAATCAGGTAATATCGTCGCCACGGTGTCCCACACCATTTCAAAGTTTACATCCATGTAACCGTGAATAAGCCGGTTACGCATCCCGGATATTTCGCGCCAAGGGATGTCCTCATGCCTCGATTTCAGTTCCGGGCTTATCCTGCCAACTGCCTCACCAATGATTTCCAAGTTGCGTATGACGCCATCCCGTAGCAACTCGTCGGCCATAAAGTCCACCTCGCTTTTTCCGGCGGTATAGCGATGAATTCTTTCAACGGCGTCGCAAATATGCGTCAGATATTCCCCGTCACGTAATGGCTTGCTCATATCGGCCTGGCTCCCTTGACCACCGGCTCCCGAAACCGGGCGGGAATGTCGCCGGGCGTCACAACATCCACGGGCACGCCAAGCTGCTCCTCCAGCAGGTTTTGCAAACGCACCATATCCAAGAGCGTCGTGCCCCGCGGAACGTCCACAAGCAAATCGAGATCGCTACCGTCGGTATCCTCGCCGCGCAGTACGGAGCCGAAAACACGGATATTGTGCGCGCCGATTCTTTCGGCAGTTTGCACGACCGCGTCACGGTGGTTTCGCAGTGCTTCAGATGGCCTCATATTTCAACCTCGCACCTGAACATCGGATATGGTCAAATTTACGGCACGTTGCCAAACCAGTATCAGTTCACTTCTGCCCCTTGAATATACCCAATCGCGCCCCTGCGGTGTAGCGGCGAGGTGGGAAAATGGTAAATTGAAAATCACCGCGACCTCTCGGCGCCCCATTCCGTCCTCGGAGCACAACCGCACTGAAATAAAGCGGCGTGGCAAATTTTCCGGGCAGGCCGGCGACACCGGCAGAGAGGCGACAGTAGAGCAGGTGAACAAAAGCGTTGTCGTGCTGGGCACGACGGGATTACTGTTTTTTACCGCAATGGACTCAGGTGCGCAAAGGAAATACGCAGTCGTGCTTACACACGATGTAATCTGTTTTTTTCCACACGAAGAACACCAAGATTATATTATTAAGCCTCGGCGGTCCTCTTTTTCCCCTGCGGTTAATATCTCTTTCACCGCGGTGGCCACCGGTGGATGAATCTACCGGCTAAGATGGGCAGTGATCGCATCCAGTGGATGTCCGTCGCCTCCGTCTCCGCGCCAACTCCGCGGCTCCGCGCGAGATATGGTTTATTTACCGCAAGGGGCACCGGCGGATAAATCCACCGGCTAACATTTGCCATGGACGCGGCCGGCCGCGATTTGGGCCGGGGCTGCGGATACGACCCACGCCCGAGCCAATGTTTGACACTCGCCCGGCGTATCGCTACCGTGATTTCATTGGTTACGCCGATTCCCGCTGATTTGAATCGGGGAGGTAAAGATGAACCCGGTATTTCTCTCGCGTGTGCAGTTCGGCCTCACCATCTCATTCCATTACATCTTCCCCCCGCTGAGCATCGGACTGGGCCTCATGATGGTCATCATGGAGGCGCTCTATCTGAAGACCGGCAAAGCGGTCTATTCCCAGATGGCCCGTTTCTGGACCGGCATCTTCGCCCTTACCTTCGGGCTTGGCGTCGCCACCGGCATCGTCATGGAATTTGAATTCGGCACCAATTGGGCCAACTATTCACGATTCGTCGGCGATGTCTTCGGCGGCCCGCTGGCCATGGAAGGAATCTTCGCGTTTTTCCTCGAATCCGGCTTTCTGGCCATTCTGCTCTTCGGCCATGATAAGGTCGGCAAACGCCTGCACTTTTTCTCCACGCTGATGGTGTTTCTCGGGTCCGCCTTCAGCGCCGTCTGGATCACCATCGCCAATTCATGGATGCAGACGCCCGCCGGTTACAAACTCATCTATAAAAATGGTAAGCCGATCGCGGCCCATGTGACCAATTACGCCCAAGTCCTGCTGAATCCATCTTCGATAGATCGCCTCTCCCACACGCTCATCGGCGCCCTGCTTTCCGGAGCGTTTCTTGTCCTTTCCGTCAGTGCGTTTTATGTGCTGCGGAATCGCCACGTCGATTGCGCCCAGCGGTGCATCAAAATTGCTCTCACCGTCGCGGTGGCCACCTCGCTACTGCAACTCCTCACCGGCGATTTTAACGCCCGCATGATTGCCAAATATCAGCCCGCCAAGCTCGCCGCCTTCGAGGGGCATTTCAAGGCCGACGCCCCTGCCGGCATGAGCATCATGGGGTGGGTTGATGCGAAGGCCCAGAAAGTTTACGGCCCACGCATTCCCGGCATGCTGAGCTGGCTGCTTTATTGGAATCCGAATCACCCGGTGATCGGACTCGACCATTTCAAACCCTCCGACCGTCCGCCCGTGAATCTTTCAATTACCCACAAGTTCGGTGGCGAAATTGCTTGCCACGCGGTAGAAATGAAGGGTTGCCGCCATGGATGGCG
>JBMFVY010000138.1:0-3830 GCA_049965755.1 Phycisphaerae bacterium
CACTTTACGAATGTCTGATCTTCAGATTCAATCGGGCCGCGTTGCGGCCGCATCACACCCATCGTTCGGCGCAGATGATCGAACGCCTTTCCAATGCGTTCCTCAGTTACTTCAAATTTCGGTCGAACCAGATCGATCGTGGTCAGATCTGGCAGGGGTATTTCCGGTACAATTTCCAGCAGCAGCGTGTACGTCAGCGGCCCTTCACGTGGAAGTACCAAGTCTTCCGGTTCAATCGCAGCCTCTCCCAACACGCGGAAATGGTTCTGCGTAACGACGGCTTCCAGAGTGCGTCGAATCGTCGTGGTCAGAAACTCTTTGCGAAGATCTTCACCAAAACGTTTCTCCAGTATTCGTTTGGGGACACGTCCCCGGCGGAAACCGGGTAGAGCTACCTGCGTGGAAGTCAGTGCCATCGTGTTTTCATATTCGCTTTTCAGCAGGGATTCAGGCACGGTCACGCGCACCGACCGCTCAACAGGCGACTTCACTTCGATTTCAAACTGGCAGCTTTGAATGAAGTTTTCGTCCGAAAGGCCACCATCGGCGGCTGAAGGATCAACATTTTCGATCTGCGACATCATTGTTTGAACCCGTCCTATGTTTCAATATATGCGAGATTTCAATACGGCAGCGAATATTGACGAAGCGGAAGTGGAAAATCCGGGCCACCTACGTTCATCGCGACCTACGCCGGTCACCGTGCCGTGCCGATACCTCGCGAAGTGCGGAAGACTTATCCTAACCGCTAGTCGATATCCTAATCTCAAGCTGGTTTGGGCACAAGCTGATCGGCCATACCAAAATCCTCGCTCCCGTGAGCCTGTGCTCGTCGGCATAAGAGCCGCCTGTCTCAATGTTACAACGCGCCCGCAGCAGCTGATAACCAAACGGATATAAGTTTGAATCCTTTCTTTCCATCGTTGCCGCCGAGGGGTAGCCTCGCCAAAACCATTATGGCATACTCAAGGATATTCCCCAGCGTATTTACTTAACCCTCTATAACTTGTACCGGAGGGCAAATACCGGCGCAGCGGACACTGTGCGCATTTAGGTTTCGGTCCGCAAAAATGCTTCCCAGTTGCCACGATGAGGGCGTGATATTGGTTGTAGATAGCAACTTCCCGCGGAACATGTTCCACAAAGTATTTCTGCAGTTCATGATAATCGCGGCACTGCGCGTCATCGAGAAGTTTGTGCCGCCGGGCGATTCGACGCGTGTACGTATCAACCACAAATACGGGGCGGTTGAGCGCATAGAGCAGAAGACTGTCCGCCGTCTCCGGGCCGACGCCGTTTATGTCAAGCAATTCTTCCCGCAGAGTTTGGTCGGATACATGACGGAAGGGGGGCGGAGAGACTTTTTCGTGTCGGGAATACCATTCCATAACCCGCCTCAGCCGCACGGCTTTAAGCCTGAAATAGCCACTGGGACGGATCAGTTGCTCCAATTTGTGGCCGGGCAGAGCGAGAATCGCCTCAGCGTTGAGGCAACGAAAGGCATCAAGATTGCCAATCGCTTTTTCAACATTTGACCAATTGGTGTTCTGAATTAACACGGCGCCAATAACGACTTCGACGGGAGACTTGGCAGGCCACCAGTGCAGATCGCCGAAATGGCTATTCAGTTGTCGGTAATATTGCATGGCGATGTTGATGTGCCGACGCATACGAAATATTCATCATGATAGATGGTTCGCGGCACGGGGCAACCAGATCGCATGACAGAGGGGGAGCCCACCGATGGCAGCATGATGCGATCGTGGAAATATGACACCTTTTGGGGCCGCTTTCTGAAGTACATATCGAGGATTTCACGTCGTACCGACGCAGCAGCTCAGCGAATATGGGTAATGGTAAATATGCCGGTGAAAATCAAAAATAAGGTGAATGCTCCGGCAATTACCAGTACCAGCACCGATAGAGCGTGAAGCAGTTTAACGCGAGGAGAGAGTGCCACCGCCCCGGCCGCAAAAACCGGGCCCAACATATGCAAAGCAAAACCCAGCATGGCTACCTGGTGGTAATTCGAAGCAGTGGCTTGAGGAAGGAATTTTGTGCGAATCAAAATATTTCCGATAATACTGGCGGTTCCCGCTGCCAGAAAAATCAACCACAGCAAACCTTTTCCAGGCCCATACCTCGGCGCCGCCTTCTCGGCCGGGATACACAGGGAAGGATCAAACTGAATCAAACTCTCGTTCATAACATACACCTCAAAATCTGTAGTGTATGATAGTGGCGTGAGTCGGGAGTTTCAATTTAGCGGTCGAGGCCCATGAAGTTTGACCCTGAGGACATATCCATCCATGCCAAGGGTGTGGCCGCTATAGGTGAGGTGACGGAGGATTCCGGCAGCGCTATGGCTCTCCTGGCCAGACTGATTCAACTGGCCATACCGACGATAGTCGGTGCGACGAGCTTAACCGTCATGCAGTTCATTGACGGCTGGCTGGTATCATTGCTCGATCGGCAGGGAATCGATGGCGGAGTAAATCTGGCCGCATCATTTAACGGCGGACTCACTGCGTTTGTGCCGCTTGCACTTTGTTTCGGTGTGGCCGGACTGGTCAATACCTTCATGGCGCAGTCTGTCGGCAAGCGGCAGGTTGAGCTGGGGGTGCAATATACCTGGCAGGCTATCTGGATGAGTATTTTGTCAATTCCTGTTTTTGCTGTCCTTGCGTTTTACATCGGTGATATTTTTCAACTTTTCGGTCATACCGGAGAATTGCTTCGCCTCGAAACACTCTTTTCCCGCTATATGCTGGCCACGGCACCGATCAATTTTGCCGGGCTTGCGATCGGCAGCTTTTTCCTGGGCCTGCATCGCCCCGGTATTCAGGTGATCGCCGGCATCACCGGTAATGTGGTTAATTTGGCACTGGATTACACATTGATATTCGGTCATTTCGGCTGCCCTGCCCTTCATCTTCTGGGGGCGGCGATAGCGACCCTCGTCGCATCTGTTGCGTCTTTATTAATACTCATGGCCTATTTTTACCGTTGGCAGCGACAGATGGGTTTTCGGATAAAAGATGTAAGCCGGGTTCGGCTCCCCATATTATTGAAATTACTGCGTGTCGGTGTACCTGCGGGTGCCCAATTGTCGGGTGATATTTTCTGCTGGACCATATTTACGCTCGCTTGGGTGGATCACTTTGGTGCTGCCGCCGCTGAAGCTCAAAGTGCGGTCATGCGATACGTCACCATTTCATTCATGCCGGCTGTGGGATTGGGCAATGCTGTTACGGCCCTTGTCGCCAATCGGATTGGCGCCGGCGACATGGCGTCGGCCATTAAAACTGCCCGATGGGGAATCTGTTTGGCGGTGATCTATATGGGGGGATGCGGCTTGGTATTCTGGCTTGCACGCGCTGCGCTTGCAGGCGTATTTTTAAGTGGAGCCGTGGCTTTGCACATGGCCGAAACCATTTTGATTTTTTCCGCCGTCTTCCAAGTATTTGATGCGATGAATGTCATCTTCGTATGCTCTCTTCGTGGTGCGGGCGATACCATCATACCGTCGCTCATCACGCTTGGATTTGCAATGACCATTTGTGTGGCGGGAGGGGGCGTGGTGACCATGCTGGCGCCCCAATATGGCGTAAGCGGTCCATGGATGATGGCGACGATTTACATCTGCTTTTCCGGTGTTGCCAATTTTATCTGGTGGGTAACCGGCCGCTGGAAGCGGATTGATCTACTTGGAAAACGCCCGACGGAAGTTTTGGATATTATCCCAACAGAAGCTTAGGCCGTGTTGACATTCACTTGATCCAACAAAGGATTGAGGCAAATTGGACGAAGGCCAGGAAATTCCGCGCTGT
>JBMFVY010000139.1:0-3807 GCA_049965755.1 Phycisphaerae bacterium
GAAATTGGGGGGTCAGTTGCGATGAAATTCAGTGGGTCAGGTTGGTGAAATTGGGTGGGTCAGCTTGGGTGAAATCCATCAGCATTCCCCCATGCGAACATCGAGATGGCGGATCTGCTCGCTCAGGTCTCCGATCCGGACCTCCCGCTCACGAAGCTCGTCTTCAAGGACAAGGATCCGCTTCTCCTGCTCCTCCCCTGTGCGGAGGACGTCGGCAAGGGCGGAACGCATCTCGTCGAGAAGTCTCTCCAGATGGAGCTGTCCTTTCTTCACTTCGGCCTCGGCGAAGCCAAGGATCGCCCGGTGAAGGCTCTCGGGAAGATCCGGCGGGGCCAGACGAGCTCTTTCTTCTCTCCATCGGAAGAGGTGTTTCTGGATCGTCGTCATGCTTCCTGTTTTCAGAACATCAAGGATGGCTCGGGCGCCGACGGACTTTCCCTCGGACTCCAGTGTGCGGGCCACCTCCGCAACGGCATCGTAGCTGAGACTCATGAGATTCTCCCTATTTATATGGCGATTATCGCTCGGCTATGATTATTGTTACGCTATTGCTACTCCTCCTCAGAACATGAATGCCTTTTCCTTATCCAGCCTGCTTCTCCTCATTTCCGGGAGCTTCGGCCGGCGTCTTCGAAGGGGTCTTCCCGCGAACGTAGCGGTTGGGCTTGCGCTCGACAGGGGCCGTCTCTTCCGGGGCGCTCCGGGATTGTCGGACGATCTCCCTCAGGATCGACGGCCGGGGAAGCTCCTCCCCCAACACTCTGGCCGTCTGAACCGCGCTTTCAAGCTCTTTTCCCGTGACCTCCTTCAGGAGCCCGATGATTCCCTGCACGCGCCGGAAAAAACGCAGGGGATGGTTGCCCAGTTCAAAAAGCCGATTCACGAGCGACAATGTTTGCGGGCCGGCGCTCTTGGCCTTCTCCTGCATGAGATTGGGCAACGTTTCGAGAAGAAAGACCTGGGAGGGAGGAAAATGCCCGACCACGCTCTGATACTGGCCCTGTTTGTTTCCGGCCAGGAGAGGATGGGTCGCGATCTTCTCTGTTCCATTGAAGATCTCCACATGACGGGCGGTGATCCGAGCGTCCAGCGTCTTGCCCCGATACGCGTTCGGCACCGAGTAGTAATTTTTCAGGATCTGGACGTGACAGTCCGGGTGAGGACGCACCTTTTTCCAGAGGCAATACTCGTAGACAAGTTCGGGAACAGGCGCCATGACGGCTCTCTCTTCTTCAAGACGCTGCCTGCGGGACTCTCCCATACGACGCTGGACCCGGTTGTTGTACCGCTCGCACGCCGCAAGCGTGAACTCCCGCAACTCGCCAAGCGAGGTAAATCTCTTCCCGACAAGACTGTGCGCAAACCATCGCCAAAACAGGTTGAATTCTTTCTCGATCCCATCTTTATGTGTCGGTTTTTTCGGCCCCGCCGGAATCGCGACCGTCCCGTAGTGCTCGCAAAAAAACGCATAGTCCGGGTTCAGGTCGGCGTCCCCATTTTTGCTGGCTTTTGTTACGGCCGGCGTGAGGTTGTCGGTCACCGAGATCGTCGGACATCCCCCAAAGTCTCGGTAGGCCTTGTCGATCGATCCGTAAAACTCCGGCTTCTGCTGGGTCAGGGTCACGTCTACCGACAGGAACCGGCTGTACCTCAGCATGGCGCCAAACAGCTCGCACACCACAAACATCCCCGTCACCGGATCGGTATACCCCAAGCCGGGACGCTTTCCCTTGTAGTCGATCTCGCAGCAGGACCCCGGCTTGAAAAATTCTCCGAAGCGCAACGACGACTCCGGGTTCCGCCGTCGGAACTCCCTCCAGAAGCTCACATAGGGGACCTGACGAAGGGAGTCCTCAGGAGATAATTCCGCCTGGAGTTCCTCCCAGTAGTGGGCCAGTGTCTGCTTGTTTTTCAGGGCCTTTCCGACCTCATTCCAGTCCACCATCTCCGACCAGGGAGCCTGATAGGTTCCTGGCCCTCTCCTGGCCTCACTCTCCGCCTCCTCTTCCCAATACTTCCTGAGAGTGTTCCGTGAAATGCCCAGCGTTCGCGCCACTGCCCTCTTCCCCAGTCCCATCGACTTCAATCGCTTAATTTCCTTAATCATACGAGTCCCTTTCCTTTTTCCAGCCATTACCGGCCTCCTTGTGAATAGGTTGTTGTTATGAAGCCTATTCAGGAAACCGGTTTTGACGCAGATGTGCAACACCTCTTTTTCTGGGTCAGTTTGCGTGAAATTGGGGGGTCAGTTGCGATGAAATTCAGTGGGTCAGGTTGGTGAAATTGGGTGGGTCAGCTTGGGTGAAATCCGTCAGGTCTGGACCCAGGACGGGGTGCCGGGATCCTTGGGGGGATCGGTGAAGGCGTGAAGGACAGGACCGACCTCGGCGAGGAGGCGCTTGACGAAGCCAACGGTCTCAGGGACTCTCGTGATCCAATGAATGCGGGGCGAGAGGGCGGTAATGTTCTCGGAGGTGTAGGCGGCGCTGTCCATCACGAAGCAGCAGGTCTCCCCAGTCTTCTTGATGTTCTCGAGAAAGGACTCGATCGACTCCCGGAAGGTGCGCTTGTCAGAGGCATTCCCTGAGAGAGCCTCGAACCAGATGGGAACCCGGCTGTCGCCGACGGTGACAATGTTGGCCATGAACTGCTTGAGATCGCTGCGATGGTCCTTGGAGTATCCATGGGTGATGCGGATGACGAAGGGTTCCTCCTCTTCCTCGTCCAAGGCCGCAAGGAGATCTGTGTTTCCGGCGGCCTCGGCCTTCTTTCTGGCTTCAGCCCGTTCCCTGTCGCGTTTGAGCCCCTTTTCGCTCTCGGCATACTCTCCCGAGACAGAGAAGGAGGTGGAGTCGAGACGGTAGAGACGGAGCGCCTCCCGTACGGGTTTGCTCTGCGCCCTCTGGAAGGCCCGGTTCATGTGGGCGGCCTTCCCGATGGCCGTTGAAGCCGTATGGAAGAAGACCGAGGTGAGACCGGCTTCGTAAAGATCGTCGAGAGCTCTTCCCAGAGTGTTGTCGTCGAAGTTCTTGGCCGTGAGCACCCGTTTCTTCCCCTCCACGGGGGAATCGGGAAGAAGAGGCACAGAGGCCGCATCAGCGCCCGGAGGGAGAGCCGTCGTTGTCTTGTCGTCCCGGAAGAGATGCTCGACGGGTTTTCCATCGAAGAACTGGGAGTGCAGGTAGAGGGGACGAGAGACAAAGCCAAGAGCATTGAGAATCATGGCCTTGACCGCATTGCCAACCGAGACAATGCGCTGGGGGACGGGAGGGACGAAGGAGTCGATCTTCTCGACGATCCCGAGATCGTCGATGGTCCCGGCAATGATGCCGAGATGGTCGAGTCTTTTGAGCCGACGGGGCTCGTGTATTCGATCCAAGACGATGAACCTCCTCGAAGAGGGATCTCCCAAGGGAGCGTTGGACACCCGTTCAGACGAGATCACAGTCTAGCAAGACGGAATACGCTTGTCCAGTCTCGATAAGTTATTGTCTTTTAAGTATTTTTGCATGCCATGAAATGGGATGCTGACAAAATACTTGTTTGTCAATGACTTAAAAATGACCGCTACAGGGTTTTAGAAGTGAAGAATGTGGGCTATCACTCTTGGGAGCGTAAATTGAATGAGGGCAGTAATGGATTTCTGAGGCAGTATTTTCCCAAGGGAATGGAATTGACGAATTTCAGTGATGAAAAAGTACAACGAGCCTTGGACAGTATTATCCATGGACCACGTAAAGTCTTGGGATATCGATCAGCTTATGAGATCTTCTTCAGGGTGGAGATCCGATATACCAAACCACCAGT
>JBMFVY010000140.1:0-3781 GCA_049965755.1 Phycisphaerae bacterium
CGAGACGCAAAAACCGTTGATTTTACGGCCTCATATGGCCCTGCGAAGCATCAAATTCTGATGGAACATCCGTTGAAGCCCAAAGGCTGGCGAGGGCCGCCGAGAATAAACAGATTCGCAGGTAGCTTCTCAAATCCATGATGATTCTCAACTAAAAGGCTAATAAAGCATACCGCGGTGGGGCTCGCAACACAGGTTCGAGTCGTTGGCCGCGACCGGGGGGAAGGTTGAAGCGGCCTCGCCAGCCCAACTTTGGTGCCTCGGGGTAAAAGCCGCTTTGCCTCGCAACCAAGGCCGAAAAGTTGCCAAAGCCTGCCGCTGATTGCCGCACGGTGGCTGTTTCGCGGCGTAAGGCTCAGCTTCCCGCGGCGGTTTTATTTTCCGGCTGCGCGGTTTTTACGGCCGCATGCTGCCGCAGGTAACTGCTGAAGCTCTGCGAAAGTGTCACAAAATCTGCCGGAATCATGAGGATCGTCGTGCTGTTATTTTCCGCCCCAACTTCCGACACCATCTGCATGCGCCGCAACTCGATTGCAACCGGGTTCTCTGCCATCTGCTGCGCTGCGTCGCTGAGCTTTTTAGAAGCTTCCAATTCCGCCTCCGCCTTGATAATACGTGCCCGTTTCTCGCGGATCGCCTCCGCCTGCATCGCCATGACCTGCTGCATAGCCTCCGGCAGCTCCACATCCTTCATTTGAAAGCGCTCCACCGTTATCCCCCACGGGACCGTTGCACTGACCAGATTATCACACAGCAGCCCGTTGATTTTGTCGCGCTCCTGCAGCACCTCGTCGAGATCGTGTCGGCCGATGATGTTACGCAGGCTCGTCAGCGCCAATTGGTAAACGGCCGAGGGAGCGTCTGCAACTTCGATAACGGCCTTGGAGGCGTCGGTAACTCGATACCAGAGAACCGCGTTGACACGTATGGTGACGCTGTCGCGTGTGATGGTCTCCTGCTGTTCAGCGGACACCGTGCGGGTGCGGGTGTCGATGGTGGTTGAGCGTTCAATCCCGAGCGGCAAAATCCAATACAGCCCCGGCCCGCGTATGCCGACGAATCGGCCCAGCCGGAATACCACCCCACGCTGATACTCTTGTGCAATGCGGAGGCCCGTCAGGATTGCCGCCACGATAAATACACAAATAATGAGAATTGGCATGGTGCCTCGCTATCGTTCATGTGATGTAACTGTTTAACGCTTTTAGCCCTGCCGAACATGCAGGAAGCTCGGATAAAATGTACCACCGCCGGGAGGGAATGCAAATCGGATTCAGATGAGCGTGCGGATAAAAGCTCGCCAACCCCCCGATTTGGCTGTCCACCATGCGGGAAACGGCGGAGTGCCCTTTATTTTTCCGCCGGGGTTGCAATGGTGTGTAGATAGCTACGCCCCGCTCGTATTTATTTGCCGTGCGCCGGGATCGACTTGCTTGTACGCGGGGCGAGTTGCAGCGGCAAATGAAACCCAAGGGGCGGCAGCTTGGCCAGGTTGGTATATGGGCCCGAGGTTTTCCACGATGTAGAAAATTGCAGAGAAATCATCTTCGGCAGAGGCTTTTCAATGCCGCCGATCATCTTCATCATCTGCGATATCTGCCGCTGGCTTATGGGCATCGGATTGATGGGCGTGTCGCCTGTGGTGGAAGTTGCCGGGGCCTTGATGAAGGTCAGGGGGCCGGCGGCGGCTGCCGCTTCGGCAATGGTGAGCGTGGGTTGTTTTCCCGATTGGGCGGCCGACGTGCCGGTGCCGGCGGGAAGCGATCCCACTCCCCCGCCGAAATTCACCCCATCGCTGCGGTTTTTGTAGCAAGGTTCGGGTGCAATGCTGCCGGAGGCGGGATTCAAAATCGCATTGGATTGTCCCCCGATGGTGGCGGCCAGTTCGGCCGGGATGGAATAGTGGGTGACCGGGATGGTGATCGCGGCCGTGTGGGGCTTTTCGTGAAGATTGATGGCGATCAGGATTGTGGCGGCCCCGAACATTGCCAACAATTTTGCAATGGATGGGTCCGCATTTTTACGGGGCTTCGGATTCCGCGGGTTCTTGGGTGAGTTGAGAGCGTTCATGATAAGACTCCTGAAAAAGTTAAACACAAATCCAAGCTGCAACCATTGCAGCCACCCCTATAAGCGAATCCGCAGGGGCGAAACCGACATAAAAAATGGAAAATTCTGAAAACAAAACAACCACCGCCATGAGGCGATGGTTGGGTGGTTTGGGGTGTACCCGGCGCGGGAAGGCCGCAGCGGGCGGGCAGCTTACCGGAACGTGCCGGTGCTGATATCCCGCTGGATGATTGTGGGAATGGATGGCGCCTGCGGCGGGGTATTCATTGGGACGAAGGCGGGAAATGTGGTGGGGACTTTGCCGGGCATAACCGCGGGGAGTGTGGTCGGCGTGGTGGCAGGGGCGGTGGATGGCGTATTCATGGTCTTCTGGAACGCCTTTACGTTAAAGCCGCCGTTGTTGATGAATGGAAACGGATTGAACGGGGGTGGAACTATGTGTATGCGGTGTTTTGAGTGCTTACCCGAAAGATAGTTGCCATAGCGTTGGGTTTGGGCACCGACCCAGGCGATTCCCCTGCCCATTTCGGGCCGGACACCAAAGGGGTTCAAAAGTGCGATGAGGGCGACAATGGCCAATACCGAGAAGATTTTGCCGAAAACTTTCATATGCATCTCCTTAACAAGCGTGTTGAACATTCACATCTGCCGACCACCATGGCCGGCTACTTGATAAGGCGTATTCCGAGGCAGCGAGCCGACATTTTTATCTTCAGATTTGGCGGGCGATGCGTGGCGGAGAGGGGAAGCGGGCATGGGGCCGGTATTCTGTGATATATTCAAGCGTACGTTTGGCTCGGTGCGGTGGGCTGGCAGCGGGGATTATCAGGCGGCGGTGGGAGCGGTCGGGTAGGATTACAGAGCAAGGTGTTTGGCCACCTAGCCAACCGGACGATGAAAACGTTGGGGATGCAATAATATCAAGGGACCGATGATGAGCGATAATCTCCCAAAACTCCGAAATCCGCCTGTTATAGAGGCGGTGTTGGATATCGGCTGCGACCTTCCACCCACGCTGAATTGGGCGGTGCTGGAAGCGGCCGCATTGCTCGCCTACCGAGACTCTTACCCAAAGTTTCAACGGCTTCTCTCCGGAAAGCCGCCGAGCGGCGGCACGGCCGGGCCGCCTCCCATGAGTGGAACGGGCGGCGTACAGGCGCTGCAATTTTTCCACGAGGACGGAAAGCAATTGGTGCAGGTGAGGTCCGGCGGGTACTCGTTTAACAGGCTATCTCCGTATGCAGGGTTGGACGCATATCTCCCCGAGATCAAGCGCACGTGGGATATTTTCCTCGGCATCGCGAATCCCAAGGTGATTCGTGCTCTCCGCCTCGCGTACATCAATCGTATCAATCTTCCTGTGAAGGGGCCGACGGTAGACATTGCGAAATATCTGAAAACCGTTCAGCCGCCCGACGAAGGCGGTCTGGCTCTTACTGGATTCCTGAGCAAATACACGCTGGCAGAGGAGGGAACGGGGAA
Source organism: Phycisphaerae bacterium (assembly GCA_049965755.1). Taxonomy (GTDB): domain Bacteria; phylum Planctomycetota; class Phycisphaerae; order WQYP01; family WQYP01; genus JAJZGD01. Next base: position 3,553 of record JBMFVY010000140.1, read on the forward strand.
TATTGCGGACGTCTTGCTCACGGCGCTCCCCCCTGAGCCGGGGTGTCTCCCCATCATACTCACGATAGCAGCCTGCTGCACCGAGAGCAGAGAGCCTGGCGATTGGCTGTGGATTGCTGAAAGCATCCGGGGCCTGCGGGCTTTGAAAAATCGTAACCGTTCACGGGGTCAAAAATGCAAAACAGCTTTAAATCAAGCTATATTATAGGACTAATGTGCGAAACACAGG
>JBMFVY010000141.1:0-3627 GCA_049965755.1 Phycisphaerae bacterium
GGCTAACTACATGCAATTACGATACTTATGCCCCCAAAACCCGCAACCTCCCGGCGGTTCGTGAATAATCCGGGTTAAATCGCCCATAAAGCCGCGACCGTTGGTCGCGCCGTGATTTTACCCGCAATGCCCGCCGAAATCGTAACCGTTCACGGGCAAAAGTGGCGAAATTAGCTAAATAACCGGTGGTTTCAGCTGTACGAGGTTATTTCCAGCTTGGGTTTCTTATATTAGTCCTATAATATAGCTTGATTTAAAGCTGTATTGCCGTTTTGAGCCCGTGAACGGTTACCCGAAATCTTCGCGTGCTCCGTGTGAGAAAAAAGCAAATCACATCATGCGCAAGCATCAAACCATATTTCGCGCGGAGGCGCGGCGAACGCGGAGACGGTTCGACGGCGCGAGCGGCTTAAGTGCCGGAACCTCTTCGAACCTTTGCATCCCTGCGGTGAAAATAATTTCCCATCTGCGCCCGTCGGCATTCTCGGAGGGGAGACGGTTACAATATCGCCAATCGCGGCAGCCGCACTGCAAACCAGCCATCGTACGTCCGTGTAAAGCCGCCCGGAAAAAAGGCCGCGTCTTTCTCGACGGTTGATCCATCCTTGGTGCTTTTTCACCCGCAGCGATATAATCATCCCCATGCCTGATACCCCCTCCGATTCCGTAACCGATATTGCCGCGATCAGCGCCGCGGATCTGACGCCCGCCATGCGCCAATATCAGATGTACAAGGCCCAGTATCCCGAGGCCATTCTCTTCTTTCGAATGGGGGATTTTTACGAAACCTTCTATGAAGATGCCAGAACGGTCTCACGCGTGCTGGGCATTGCCCTTACCAGTCGCAGCAAGGGGGAAAACCCCGTCCCCATGGCCGGCGTTCCGCACCATGCCGTTGACGGCTACCTACAGCGGATGATTGCTGCGGGCTATCGTGTGGCAATGTGCGAGCAGGTGCAAGATCCGAAAGAGGCCAAGGGACTCATTGAACGCCGCGTCACACGCCTCATCACCCCCGGCACCCTGACCGAGGAGAATCTGCTTCCCACCGGCGAGGAAAATTTTCTCGCCGCCGTGGTGCTGCCGGAGTCGAAAACCGCCGACGTAGAATCTCCGGCCGCCGCCGATGAGGGGCTGCTGGATGTCGATGAACCAAAGGCAGCCGTGGCGTGGTGCGATCTGTCCACCGGCAAATTTTTAACGCTCGTCGATACGGTTTCGGTCTGCCTGAGTGAACTGGCACGAATTAACCCGCGCGAGTTGCTCGTTGCCGAGGGACCGGATCATCGTCCTCCCGGCATGGTCGCCCAACTGGCCGAATCCCGGCGGTTTACCCTCACCGTGCGCCCGGCTTGGCAGGCGCAGCCGCATCGGGCTCAGGAAATTCTCCGCCAGCACTATGGCGTCTCCCAGCTCAACGCCTTTGGTTATGAAAACAAATCCGATCCCGCCATTTGTGCCGCGGGTTTAATCATCAGTTATCTGACGGAAACGCAGCTCGCGGCCCTCGGCCACCTGCCTCCGCCGCAACCCTTTGATCGGCGCCGCCATCTCATCATCGATGGCGCATCGATTAAATCACTCGAACTGGTGCGATCCTACCGCCAGAACGCCGCCCACGGATCGCTCGTCGAAGCACTCGACGAAACACGCACCCCCATGGGGTCCCGCCTGCTCAAGAACTGGATATTATTTCCTCTCCGTGACGCCGCCGCCATTGAACGTCGGCTCAATATGACCGCCGAATTTATCGACGCCCCCAAACTCCTGGAGCAGTGTCGCCTCCTGATTACCGATGTCGGCGACATTGAACGCTCCGCCGCCCGCATTTCCATGGGGCGCGTCGGGCCGCGGGAACTCCGCTCGCTGGCCGGATCCATTGAGGCGCTTGCCGGTATGGCGGTTGTCATGGCTCAGCATAAACCGCCCCCTTCCATGCTTGAAACGTTGCGGAAGCACCTTGCCGCGGTCACACCGGCGGCCGAGAAAATCCGCAGTTATATTGCCGATGATCCTCCCGCCCACACCCGGGAAGGGGGGTACATCAAAGCCGGAGTCAACCCTGAACTCGATGAGCTGCGCTCATTCGCCGGCGATTCGCGGCAGTGGCTCAGCGATTATCAGAATAATCTGATCAAATCCACCGGCATTGCCAATCTGAAAGTCGGATTTAATAAAGTTTTCGGATTTTACATTGAAGTCTCCCACTCGGGCACCGGCCGCATCCCGGCGGAATTTATCCGCCGCCAGACCGTAAAGAATGCGGAACGCTACATCACGCCCGAACTCAAGGAGTATGAATCCCGCGCTCTGACATCCCGCGATCGCTCCATCGCGCTCGAAGCGGATATCTATCAGGCGCTCGTCCGGTCACTGGCCGAGAGTATTCCCGCGCTGCAGAATATCGCCCGCTTTACCGCCGAGATGGATCTGCTCATGTCCGGTGCACACATTGCACGCCTTCGCGGCTATTGTCGGCCCGTTATCAGTTCGCAGCGCGAAATGCGGGTCATCGACGGCCGCCATCCCGTGCTGGAAAAGATCCTGCAGGAAAAATTTGTCGCCAATGATATCGTTTTCGAGCCCGACGGTGCAACGCTGCAATTGATCACCGGCCCCAACATGGCGGGTAAATCCACATATATCCGGCAGGTTGCCCTCATCACCCTCATGGCTCAGGCCGGTCTCTACGTTCCCGCCAAGGAGGCGGTTATCGGCCTCGTCGACCGCATCTTTACACGCATTGGTGCATCGGATGATCTTGCGGCCGGCCAATCCACCTTTATGGTGGAGATGGTCGAAACCGCGGATATTCTTCTTCACGCTTCGCCCGATGCGCTTGTCGTTCTCGATGAGGTGGGGCGGGGAACCAGCACCCTCGACGGTCTGGCACTGGCATGGGCGATTGCCGAGCATCTCTCCGAAAATGTCGGCTGCCGCACGCTCTTCGCCACCCATTATCATGAGCTTACGGAACTGGCCGACAGCTCGGAAAAAATTCGCAACGTCAGCGTATTGGTGCGGGAATGGCAGGATCAAATCCTTTTCATGCACCGCATCGTTCCCGGCCGGGCGGACAAATCGTACGGTGTGCACGTGGCACGACTCGCCGGTGTACCACGCAGCGTGGTGGAACGGGCCCGGCGCCTAATGGATCAGCTCACTGTACAGGTCGGACGACCTCGTCCGCGAGCCGCGGCCACCAAGGCCGCCGGGCAGGTGAATATGTTTGATCCGATCAGCCTGCAGATTGTTTCGCAGATACAGGCCTTGGATTTGGAACGTATGTCCCCCATGCAGGCGTGGGAGGCGCTCAAGGCCTTTCGCGAATTGTGCAGCAAAGAGCAGGCGTCCCGCCGAACCTGAATCTTTTCTGCGGCGAAGCAGATTTGTTCTCAAAAATAGAACGAAATCCGCTGGGTTCACAAATCTCTTGCTACGGTAAGTCCTCGAAGGATATTCGTGATTATAAAAAGTTTTGAAGATGACGCCTTTTTACGGCCCACTATCTCAGTGAAAGCCTAAAATTCAGGGAATTGTTAACCCAGAGTTTAACCCCGAAAAACTGTTTTTGGTAAGAGAAATTGCCTGACTGGAGGGGGTTTGGTGGGTTCTGCGGTCGTTTTT
>JBMFVY010000142.1:0-3574 GCA_049965755.1 Phycisphaerae bacterium
GTCACGAAGTTCAACACAGTCGGCAAACACGCGCGTTTTCGACCATGTCGACGGAAACGCGCGGCGTGCGCCGGGAAGTTTACCCGCATGAAACAGGTGGCCGCCAGTTTGAGCGCGGCCTGCCGATTGAGCATACGCACCATGACGATGAACCAACCATCCGTAGACCGCCAGCAAACTCAGCAGCACGCCGATCGCCCATGGTCTTTTTTCTCGCATAGAGTCTCTTTATCATACCCAAGTCTGATGTGGAAAAATAACATCCGCCGACGCGAACACGACGCCGCAGATCGCAGCCAACAGCTTGAGGCCCCGCGATCTGGGCGCAGGAAGCCTGCCTATGTTCCCGCTGGACGGATCCGTCCCATGCACCGATGGGCCGCTTTATGCATTGAAAACGTCGGTCGCACTCTCGGCGCCATGGGCAGTTTGACACTTACCGCGAATTCGGTTCAACGATGGATTGTGTGCGAATCATCACACGAGCATCACTGAGCAGATGGAAGCCTTCAATATGCACCGCTCGACGATGCAGCGCCGCCACCAGCACGGAAATGTAATCCGTCTGTCCCAGCTCGGTCTTGCGCTGGGTCATGATGCCATCCTGTTCATCCGCAATGCGTTGCAATTCACCAACCGCATTCTCGAACTGAGTGTCGGTCAGATGCTCTTCATTGAGCGTGAGGTAGTAATGGTGATCCGGCCCGGCCTCAACATCAAACTGTTTGTCCCCTTTGCAGGGCAGACGGTCCACCAAGCCGCGATCGGGCAGCGACCTCTGCGGAAAACAGGCCAATTCACAAATGGTATGACGGTGTGTAACACCCGCCATGTGGCCGCCCCCTTCAACGAGCCACATCGTGACATCAAATTCACCCATCGTCCGGATTCGCCGTGCCGTCACGGGAACCAATTCCGGATGAAGAGGGTGGTCATAGATCAGGATGTTCATCCCTGCGCTTCGCGGCTTTTTGCTGCCGATGTTGAAACTCAGTGCCGATCCTCTGACAATCTTACCATCCATAGCGTACAAACCTCCGAAATATAGAGAGCTCCGTATTCCTTGGGGCTCTTTTATGATAAATGCCGCACATCCAGCCTACACCGCTCGCTTCGGTTCCGTTACCCGCGGACCCGTGCACTCCAACCAGAATGACAAGCGATCGTGCATCCACGACCGATAACCCAAGCACGACAGTAATGCACCAGACTGCGCGCAAAACCAAATCAAACAGGGCTTTACAACTCATCATTCGGCCAGCCGCCAAGCCCGGACATCAGCCAGCCGACGGAAATTATAAAGGTGATAGTCAATTATGAGAAGAAAAATCTTTCCATTTTTTTGCGTGCCGCCCAAATTTGCACGATCGCGTGATCGTAAGTGTATTTTAGGAATGTACTTACGTTCGCATCAGCCGGGCTGATCCGGAGCGGTCGCCGCCCCCGGTGCACCACCCAACACCCGGCACCAGGCGCATTTCAGATACCACCCCTGCGGAAATTCCGTCATCACCGGATGATCCCCATCTGCACCGGATACCCGCCATATCTGCAGGCGCCGTCCGCTGCTGCGCGCCGCCCCCCGAAGCATATCCAGAAAATCCGCTTGGCTCAGCAGCCCGCTGCATGAACAGGTCAGCAGAAGCCCCCCCGGCTTCACCACCGACATGCCCAGTTTATTGAGATCAAAATACGCCTTGCGACCGTCGTCAAAATCCTCCCGGTCGGCAATCAGCTTCGGCGGGTCCAGCACCACCACATCATACTGCCGACCGTTGGACTTCATCTGCCGCAGATAGGCGTACCCGTCGGCGTGTACCCATTGAAGCGTGCGTGTGCTGATGTTGTTGAGCCGTGCATTGCGGCGGGCAACGGCAATCGCCTTTTCATCCAAATCCACACCGGTCACGCTTTCCGCCCCTCCCTTGGCGGCGCCGATGGCAAAGCCGCCAGTGTAGCAGCATACGTCCAATACCGTCCGGCCCGCACACTGCTGCCATAAAAGCCGGCGGTTTTCCCGCTGGTCGCAGAAAAAACCCGTCTTGTGCCCCTGCTGCAGATCAATGTGGAATTTAATGTTATTTTCATTGATGACGGTCGTTTCTCCGTCGGCCGCATCCCGGCGGACGGGCAGCACAAACGCCTCCGCCCGCTGGTGCACCTCATCAGCGCAGAGAATCACCCGCGCAGCCCCGCTGACCTCCTTCACCGCCGCCACAATCTCTTCCCGCCGCCGGAACATTCCCAGCGAAAGAATCTGCACCACCGCGACGCTGCCGAAGCAGTCTACGATAAGCCCAGGCAGGCGGTCCCCCTCCGCATTAACCAGCCGGTAGGCGTCGCTGTGCGCCAAAATCCGCAGTGATCGTCGCAATTCCGAAGCCGCACGTATCCGCGCCGCAATGAAATCGTCTTCCAGTTTTTCCGGCCCGAAGGTGAGCATCCGCAGAGCCACCGGTGAGGCGCGGTTCAGCATCCCGGTGCCGAAAATCACCGCGTCCCGGTCGTAGACCGTTACCAGATCACCATCGCGGGCATCCGGGGATGTCCGGCCGATCATCTTGCGGAATAATTGAACGCCGAACTGCAGATTGCGAAGCTGCACCCACGGGGCCTGCGGATCCACGATCGGCTTGATCCGCCCGGCCGGTTCACGTGCAGAATCCGCTGCCGGCTCCCCGCCCGCAGCCTGATCCATCGCCCGCCGCCCGGCCGCAGCGCCCGATATCCGCCTCGTCGGTTCACGCCTTGGAGGCATGCGATTTTTCCCAATCTTCCAGGAATTTCTTCAGTCCCGTATCGGTAAGCGGATGACGCAGAACTTCTTCCAGCACCTTGTACGGCACGGTCGCCACATCCGAACCAATCATCGCCGCCTGCACCAGATGCAGAGGACTGCGGATGCTGGCCGCCAGAATCTGGGTCTTGTAGCCGTAGTTGTTGTAAATCGTGCGGATTTCACGAATCACATTCATCCCGTCCTGGCCGATGTCATCCAATCGCCCCAGGAATGGCGAGACAAAGGTCGCCCCCGCCTTGGCCACTATCAGGGCCTGCAAAGGCTGAAAGACCAGCGTCATATTAACCTTCACGCCCCGTTCGGAGAGAATTTTGCACGCCTTGACACCTTCCGCGATGGTGGGGAGTTTAATGGTGACATTTGGCGCAATCTTAATCAATTCCTCCGCTTCCTTGAGCATGCCCGGCGCGTCGGTGCTGACCACCTCCGCACTCACCGGCCCTTTCACCACCTGACATATCTCACGGATGCGGGTGTGAAAATCCACACCCTTTTCCTTCGCGATCAGCGATGGATTGGTTGTTACGCCGTCCAGCACACCCAGCTCATTGGCCTTCTTGATCTCCTCAAGACTGCCGGTATCAATAAATATTTTCACAATCGGTCTCCTTTCAGAAGCCAGCTTCTGCGGGGCCCTTTGCACCGCACTCTGGATTATACGGCTCCGGCTGATATTGCAAGCGCTGGGCAGCTCGTGGGAGCCGGTTGCGATGTTGGCATTTCCGCATGGCGACGTGTCGGGCCGAGTTTGTGTAAATCGCTTTACACCAGAAT
>JBMFVY010000143.1:0-3551 GCA_049965755.1 Phycisphaerae bacterium
ACCCAACGAGCATTGGCATACCGATGTGTCTTATATCAATATCGCGGGAACCTTTTATTACCTCTGCAGCGTCCTCGATGGCTACAGCAGAGCCATTATTCACTGGGATAGCCGCTTTGACCAATCCTTTGATCTAAATTCTTTTATCGGACGGATCGTATGGAATGCTGGAAGCTTATGCCAAACTCTTTTATGGAGATTTATTTGCATTTCTTCTGAGGAAGGGGGTAAACTTTACCTGTGGTCGGGCTCGTGGTGATCTTGGCAGGCCGAACGGCCGTGAACGGTTACCACAGATTTATGCCGTAGATATTGTATCGAAGGTTTTTGTTCATGGAGGTGGCGCAAAAGTGAAACTAATACCATCGAAGACGTCATCTAGCTTCTCAGATGTCAGGGTTACGCGTCGCGAGGCGTTATGGGGAATTGCTGCATCCGTGTACGCGGTTGCACCGCTCGGTTTTGCTGCGGGTACTAGGGCCGCACAGAGAGGAACTGAAGCGGGTTCTCAGATTGAAAATGGCCAGGTTGTACTGACTCGCGGTAACGCGACCATCTTGGTGGAACCATACGCCGCCAACATTGTACGTATTACGCTGAGTCTAGATAAAGACGGTGCCCTGGCCAAACCGGGATACGGGTTCATTGCCAAACCCTCCGGTAACGGCTGGAGCCACAGCGTGGGTTCTGACGGTTTTGACGTTCTGCGATCGGCCGGTCTGGTGGTGCGTGTATCGCCGGGATCTCCACCGCCACCAACTCTCATGCCGCGCGATCCCGTCTACCAACAGGTAAGGGATAAGCTTCGTCCGCCGCGTAAGCCTGTAATAAATAATAATCTGCGGTTTGATGTTGTCACCATAGAGACTCCAGAAGGGAAGACTCTTCTGACGTTGTGGAAGTGGTCAATGTACAAAAACAGTCCCTATTCGGGCGAGAACATCACGGAAGCCCATAAGAAGCTCGACCCTGGCTACACGATATCCGCCACGTTTGATTCACCATCTGATGAACACTATTACGGTTTGGGTGAGCACCAGATGGGCGATCTGGATTTGCGCGATCAACTGATCAAATGCTGGCATAACTACGGGGCAATGGGTGGGGAGAGCGTCGGGGTGCCGTTTATGGTATCGAGCCGAGGCTACGGATTCATCTGGGATAATGCATCGAAGACGACAATCAAAATGGCAATTAACGAAAACAACGAGTGGCGGTCTGAGGTTGGAGACCAGATTTCGTTTTTCGTAATTCGCAGCGATAAGGCTGATGAAATATACACGGGGTATCGCCATCTGACGGGTGTTACCCACATGCTGCCAAAAGGCGCATACGGCTACATACAAAGCAAGTGCATATATCCAACCCAGAAGGAATTGCTGGAGGTGGCCAAGGGATACCGGGAAAGAAATCTTCCCCTTGATGTGCTGGTGGTGGACTTCCTTAATTTCACCGTCATGGGAAATATCGATCTGGACCCATCGCGGTGGCCTCACCCGGCAGCGATGAATCGCGAGCTTGGTCGCATGGGTATCAAGACGATGATAAGTGTCTGGCCGCATTTTGCGACGTATTCAAGATATTACAAGCTGCTCAAGGCTAAGGGCTGGTTTATCCAAAAAGCTGACGGTACCCCCTATTTTGGCTGGGCCAAAGCTCCGACAGGCCCGAACCTTGATGCGACCAATCCGCGTGCGGGCAGATGGTTTTGGGACACCATCCGTAATAATTATGTAAAGAAAGATGGTTTCAGTTATATCTGGTTGGATGAAACCGAGCCGGACACCAGCCCCGAGCATCAATTTTTATATGTGGGCGCGGGTAACAGGTATTTTAATGTCTACCCGCTATTTGAGACCGGGGCTATTTATGATGGATTTCGACGTGATTTTGGCAAGAGTCGTCGGGTATTAATTTTGGCGCGAGCCGCCTATCTCGGTGCCCAGCGGCATGGAACCTTGTTCTGGTCGAGCGACATTTTAGACACATGGGATATGCTGCGGCGATCCATCACCGCCGGCTTGAACTTTACGGCCAGCGGCATGCCTTATTGGAGTACGGACATCGGCGGGTTTATGCGACCACCGAATCACGCCTATTACCGTCCGCCTCATAAGCCGCTGGTCAGTCCAGATGGTGCCAGAGGAACAGTTGGTGCCTATTTGGATTACCCGGAACTATTTGTGCGATGGTTTCAGTGGGGTGTATTTCAACCTGTGACACGGGTACACGGCGAGAGAAAACACAATGAGGTTTGGGCGTTCGGCAAGGCGGCGACGCCGATCCTTGAGAAATATCTTCGCCTTCGATACCAGTTGCTGCCGTACACCTATTCCCTTGCCTACAAAACGTATCGCACAGGTGCTCCGTACATGCGAGCGTTGTGGATGGACTTTCCAACGGACCCGAACGTGAGCAACATTTCTGATCAATTCATGTTCGGGCCGGCATTTTTGGTCGCACCGGTGACGCAACAGGGGGCCACGAGCCGCCCAGTGTATTTGCCAGCAGGCTGCGACTGGTATAACTTTTGGACCCACGAAAAGCTGCACGGTGGGCAAATGATTAATGTGAACGCGCCCATCGATGTAATCCCTCTTTTTGTCCGCGCCGGCTCGATTATCCCGTTTGGAGACGCTATACTGGACACACACCAACCACAAAAAATTGCTTCGATCCAGGTATATCGAGGAGCCAATGCTGATTTCGATATTTACCAGGATGACGGCGAAACCTACCAGTATGAGGATGGTACATTTGACATCACGCACCTGCATTGGGATGAAACCCACGGCCGCCTAAGCCAGAGCGGTAAGCCGGCCTGGACGAAGTCAGACATGCCCAAGGTAGATATTATTTGATCTGTAAAACGCCGTTGGCTCTTGGAAATGTTTTCTGTTTCGACACTGCGGCAGGCGCTGACGGATTGGCATGGTGCCCGCTGTCGGGGCGAGTAAAACGGGGACGCAGCTAACCCGGATATTTCATAGGTTTTAGCCAGAGGTAGTCCGACGGCGATGGCGGGGGGGTAATTCCGGCCGAATTTTTCGATTGGGCGCGTTCAGCGCGCAACACTCCCGGCCGCCCAACATCTTTACCTATATTTTTGTTTCATGCGTCAATCCTTTCTTTTCTGGTGTCTCGCTCCGATTTAACCGCTCATTTGTTTACCTACCGGCACTATCTCCAGTCCGCCCAGCCGTTCGCAGACCAGTTTGAATAACGCCTGCAGTGGATAGGCACTCGATAGGTGCAGCACCAAGCGGCGTACACTGGTTTTTACCACCGCACCGATCTTGAAGAGTTTGAGTCGGATCGTATCTACTTGAGCGGTGGCCAGTTCGGTTCCCCCCAACACCGTTCTCCGAAGATGATCAATCAGAATATAGGCAAATCCACTCAGCAGAACCCGAAACTGGTTGGCTTTAAAATCATGGCAACTTGTCCGGTCGGCAAACAACCCCAGTTGCTGTTCCTTAGGGCCTGTAAATAAATAACTGATACCATTTGTGGTTATTGTCCGATAATAAGGAGGATGGATCGCGCAACGC
>JBMFVY010000144.1:0-3505 GCA_049965755.1 Phycisphaerae bacterium
CAAGCATCCCCGTAAAAAATCGATCTCCACCGCCTGCTGGCCCACTTTTCGTTCCAGCGCCGCAATGCGATTTTCATCGGCGCGGCTCCGACCCGGCCCGGTGAATGCCTTGCCGCCAAACTCGCGCAGTTCGCGCCGCCAGCGATGCAGGACATTCGCGTTGACTTCACAGGCACGGGTCACTTCCGCCACCGATGCCCCCAACTCTAGCCGCCTCACGGCGGCTTCCTTAAACTCCCGCGTGAACTTCCGTCGATTCAGACCCATGACACTATTCTCCATTCGCTGAGAAATGTGTCTTATTCCCCTGTCTCAATTTCGGGGTCCACTCCGCGGTGATCTTGAAGTTCTCCCCTGGGTCTTCCCACTGCTGACTCTCGATGTACTTCCGAATCGTCTCCTCGTCCACCGCGCCCACGCTCGCACAAAAGTACCCGCGAGCCCACAGATGTTGCCCCCAATAGCGCTTCTTCAACTGCGGAAACTCGTCCTGCAGCATCCGGCTCGACCGGCCCTTCATATACTGCACCAGCTTCGCCGGAGCCAACTGCGGCGGCACACTTACCAGCATATGCACGTGATCCGGGCTTACAGAACCCTGCAGGATCACCACTTCCCGCCCTTCGCATATCTGCCGCAGCAAATCCCGCGTTCGTACCGCAATCTCGCCTCGCAGCACCTTATACCGATACTTCGTGATCCACACTACGTGGTACTTCACTTCCCAAATCGCGTGTGAACTCTTCCGATACTCCACCATCTCTCCAGTATCCAGCACGGATGCTGAAAGCGCACCGCCTAAAGGCGGTGGGTCAGGGCAATCGCATGAACATTAAGCGAGTCCGAGGAGTTGAGCGCGGTATTTGTCGGAGGAAGCGGCGATGATTCTTCGTGTTTTGATGCTTCCTTTTCGTTTGACTGGATCGAGCCGGATCAGATTGAGGGTAATGTGTTTGAGCACGGCGAGGTTGTGCGCGGCTGCTTTGGTGCGGGCGCGCATCTGGTCGTCGTTGAAGGAGACGTCCATGACCCAGTGCAATCGGTTCTCGACTGCCCAGTGAGAGCGGATGGCGTGGCTGATCCGTTCAGCATCGGGAGCCAGGCTGCTGATATACAGGCGCTGTTCATGGGTCGTTTTGTTGCCGATGGTGCGCTCCGATTCAAGCACGATGAAGCAGCGCAACCCCTTCCATTGCTGTGGCTTGTCGAGGCACTCCAGTTGATCGAAGACGGTGCAGCGGCGCGTTTCGATACGGCCATGATTCTTTTCCACGCTTTGGGCAAACGTGTGCGGCGTATGGCAGGCCGGATGGGCACAAAAACTCTTCCAGAAATCCTCGATAGACTCGGCCAGTTTGGGCTGATTGTCCTTGACCGCCAGTACGTAGTCGGCTCCGCGCTCCTGAATCGCCCCGGCGATGGCGGTCTGCGTGCCCATGGCATCGATGGTGACCGTGCAACCGGTCAGCGCCAGAGTGGAAAGCAGTTCGGGAATGGCCGTAATCTCGTTGGACTTCTCGGCTGTAGCTCGCTGCCCCAACACCAAACCGGCCCCGGCGGCAAAGGCCGAAACCAGGTGCAGCGCTGTAGCATCAACCCCACCCGAGCGACGGCTGGTTTTGCCGTCAATGGCTACGATCTCCGCCCCCAGAGCGGGTAAAATGCTGCTCACCCAACGCCGGAAGGCAGACTCGAACTGCTCCGGATCCATCAATCCGAAGATGCGTCCAAAGGTGTCGTGGGAGGGAATGCCATGGGGCAACCGCAGATAGCCGCGCAGCCACTCCAGCTTTTCCTCGGCCCACAACTCGATCTCCACAAATGTGTCGGCACCCACCAATACCGCATTCACCGCCACTACCAGCAACTCCACCAGATCGTGTTTGACCTTGGCTGACTGCCGAGGATCTTCAATCGATACAAATACATCTGCCAATCGCAAACGGCTTTCCGTCTCCATGGACTCCTCCTGGAAACAGAAAACCTGCCACCACCCTCAAAAACGAGTATCAACACTGATGCCGCATCTGCAAAGACACCCCCGCGTTCATGCGATTACCCTGGGCGGTGGGTTTAGACCCGGTGATGGAAACTAAAAGCCTGCTTATATCTTTACAGCTCAGACATCCGATATAAAGTTTTGAATTTCACTGCAGACCGGGTCAGAGTCTTTGAAGAAAATTGGGACAAAATCCAGCAAAGCATCCTGTCGGTCTTCGATCTTATTCGCGATTTCGGCTACACAGAGAGCTACCTCACCTCGAAGAACGCACTGCTTCCAATTATCTATTGGGTTCATCACAAAGGAATCGCCGCCGGGCTGACTTCACAAGTTGGCCTTCGCGGTGATCGGGACACGATGCGTCGCTGGTTACATACGATGCTGCTCAAAGGCATCTTTGGCTCCTCAGCCGACACAATTCTCGCCGCAATTCGAAAAGCATTCTTCGGCGAAAACTTTGGACCTCCGTACCTGCTTCCGGAACTGACAGAATTTCCAGCTGCGGCAGTCGCTACAATCCTGCGCGCGCAAGGCAAGGACCCGCAGGTGACCGATGAATTCATAGATTCATTGCTCTACACCCAATACGAGGATAGAAAGGCCTTCACCATCCTGGCGCTGCTTACCCCCGAACTCGACTACAAGAATGGGAATTTTCACAGAGACCACTTACACCCGGCCAGCAAGTTTAAGCCAAAAGCGCTTGCCACCGCGGGTATTTCGAACGGCGATCTCCCGTTCTACAAGGACGAAAGCAACTGGAATAGCATCTTGAATCTCAGGCACCTCGATGCCAACGAAAACAAGTCAAAGCAGGATTCAGATTTGTCCGATTGGGTTTCAACGGAGGCGGAACGACAGCAGATCTCCAAGGAAAAGTTCTGCGCGGACCGCCAATTACCACCGGCGGAATTTCTCGGGTTCGCAGAGTTTCCCAAATTCATTGAGAAACGAAAGGAGATTCTTCGCGCCAAGCTCCGCGAAATATTGTGAGGTAGGGCTACCGAGGGTTACGGAAGCATTGACTTCCACGCCAATCGTTCTTTGACCCTGCATCTGATGGCGGATAATCAACCATCTGATGGTTGATTATCCGCCTGTTTTGATATCCGTCAGGCGAGGAAATCACTGTGGGGACTTTTGTGGGTACACTCCTTCAAAAAAGTGCGAAATTGTGGGTAGTACCCACAGTCCGGAGATTGAGTCCGTAGAGTTCTGTAGAAGCTGTTGAAGGGTGAGCGAGAGCGAGCCATCATGGCGATTCCTTAGGATGTTGTTTACGAAGACGACATTCAGGAGGAAGACGATGCAGACGGCTCGCAAGGGACAGGGTATTGGGATTGTGGAGGGGTTGCAAGGTGGATTTGGCGGGGAGGATTTTCTTCGCGAACTGGTGCAGCGGACGGTGCAGCAGGTGTTGGAAGCGGAGATGACGAGTTTTCTGGGAGCTGGGACGTATGAGCGCAACGGCGAGCGGCGCGGCTGGCGCAACGGGTACAAGCC
>JBMFVY010000145.1:0-3368 GCA_049965755.1 Phycisphaerae bacterium
TGTGGCGGGCACCCAGCGCGTGGATGCCTATGACGCGGACGACGGCAAAGGCCGGACAGGTTCGTAATTCCTTTAATCGCAGCATGTTATCCCGCAATCTTCAGCGCCCGGCGTCGTGGCGGCCTGCGGGCCGCAGGGCGCTCCATATTTTGATAAATGGTCGATTTTGCAATACTATATCCCTCTAGGAGATTTATTTTTGACTCATTCCCCCGAATTACCTGTTCCCAAAGCGTTTGAAGAGCTCGGCGTTGAACATGCCATTTTAAGGGCGCTGGCGGAGATCCATTTTGTTGAGCCGTCCGAAATCCAGCGGCGCATGATTCCGCCGGTGCTTGCCGGACGTGATGTGCTCGGCCAGGCCCGCACGGGCACCGGCAAAACGGCGGCATTCGGCCTGCCGCTGCTGCAGCGCCTCGATGCGAATGCCGCGTTTCAGGTGCTGATCGTGGTTCCCACGCGTGAATTGGCGGTTCAGGTAGAGGGAGAGATGATTCGGTTTGCAAAACATAAACACACGCGTATTGCATGCGTGTACGGCGGACGCAAAGTGCTCCACGATGAAAAGGCAATGGAACGTCGGCCGCAGGTGATCGTGGGCACCCCGGGCCGAATTCTGGATCTTCAAATCAGACAACTGCTGCCGCTGGAACAGATACGGCATCTGGTGTTTGATGAAGTGGATCGGATGTTTGACATCGGCTTCCGCGATGATGTCCGGAAGATTATTAACGGTTGCCGCAGCAATCCGCAGATGATTTTTGTATCGGCAACGATATCGGATGAAATCAATCGGATGGTGCAGCAGCACATGCGCAATCCCGAGACGATCTTCACCGCCAAACCGGAAGACACGCTCACCAACGCCAAGGCGCAGCAGTATTACGCTGGTGTTAATCCGTGGGATAAACTGCGGGCGCTCAAGCTGCTGTTGGCGGCGGAAAAGCCGGGATTGGCGATCATCTTCTGCCGCACCAAACGCACTGTGGATAAAGTGGCCAAGGCGCTCAATGAACGCGGATTCAACGCATCGGCCATTCATGGCGATCTTATGCAGAACAAGCGTGAGCGGGTGATGCGCGGGTTTCGGCACGGCAAAATTAATATTCTGGTGGCGACGGATCTGGCCAGCCGCGGTATTGATGTGCACGAAATTACGCACGTGATTAATTACGATGTTCCGGAAGACCCGGAGGTGTATGTGCACCGGGTGGGGCGCACGGCGCGGATGGGCGCCGGCGGCAAAGCCTACACCTTTGTGGCCCATGGGCAGGGGCAGATGCAGACCGAGATCGAAAAACTCACCAACGTGCTCCTTGAGCCGGCCCAGATACCGGGATTTACCCCGAGTCCGGAACCCAATCGAAGGTTCGACGGTGGGCCGCAGCAGGC
The DNA here is from genome assembly GCA_049965755.1 of Phycisphaerae bacterium. Lineage (GTDB taxonomy): Bacteria > Planctomycetota > Phycisphaerae > WQYP01 > WQYP01 > JAJZGD01. The sequence continues at coordinate 1,393 of JBMFVY010000145.1, forward strand.
GGCAGGTCGGCCGAACGCCACCGGCGGGCCATCATCGGCAGTGCCCGTCACAGAGGGATACGCCCCGACATCCTTCCCATCAACGCCTGCGGCACCGGCTGCTCCACGCCCGATTCATGGCCGGTTCCCGACTCGGCGACGCCGGTAGGTTTGAGCATAGGAATCATGATCAGGGCAAATGTCAGCCGGTGGCCGGGCGGCGACGACGCCAGAACAGGTAGAAGTTGCACAGTTGATCAGGAGAGCTCAAGGCTTTACCTCGCGGGGAGGCGGTACGGCAAGGTGCGCTGATTCCGTGCCGGAGCCTTTGCGATCCATTGCGACCTCGGCGGTTGAAATAATACCAGCCCAAGGCTGCAAGACGCACAGGGACGGTGCGATGAAGCGGGCAGGCCCGGTGGCGGAATCTTTGCGTCTTTCACCCCTCGTGTGAAAAAAAGCAACCTACATCGTGCGTCAGCATGACACCGTGCATCGCACGGAGGCGCGGAGTTGGCGCGGAGACGGCGAACAACCGCCGGACGCGACCATTCTGAATGCGAGCCGGTGGATTTACTCCACCGGAAGTTTCCCGCCCATTATCCCGTTATGCCCGCCGCTTGCGCCCGTCCGCCCGGCGCGTTACGTTCCGCAAAGTAATTGAAATGTTGGGGCTTGCATGGTCTTGCCGAATACGGATCAACGCAGAAATTACACGCTGGATGGTTTAGGAAATTGGCGAGCCACCGGCTTTATGCCGGTGGATTCTGCTGCACAGGTGGATCGGCGCAACAACCACTACGTCAATCAGATCACCCGGCGCAGCGTTGCCGACCGAGCGGCCATCACATTTGAATACGACAACAACACCAGCCCATTGCACTCGCGGCTCTATTTTACGCAGGACGCCGACTGGAACACCACGGCGGTGATCGGCCACGATGCGGCGAACGATCATTTCCGGCACAGGCAGGTGCGGGTCATTGCCGAAGTGGCAATGGTGGACCTCGATTTCAATCAGCGGCCTATCACGGGCACGGTATACTGCAGGCGACGGCGGCCATTTTGGCTGATGCTGCCTTATGATCCGAGATTGCCTTGAGGTAACCGCATGGCGAGTAAGTCAAAGGCTATTCGCGTGTATGCCGACACATCGGTATATGGCGGTGTGTTTGACCGTGAGTTTGCGACGGCAAGCCGGCGGTTTTTTCAAGAGGTTCGCCGGGGGCGGTTCCGTCTCTTGGTGTCGGCGGTGGTGCGCGACGAAATTGCCGCTGCTCCCAAAATGGTGGTGGAGTTTTTTGACACGCTGAGGCCCGTGGCGGAAGAATTTCCAGTAACGGGCGAAGCTGTGGCGCTGCAACAGAGCTATATTCAGGCGGGCGTTGTGGGTGAACGCTGGCAGGCGGACGCATTGCACGTCGCCCTGGCGACGGTGGCGGGGTGCGATCTGATTGTGAGTTGGAATTTCAAGCATATTGTTCATTTCGATAAGATTGGCGGTTATAATGCCGTGAATAAAAGAGATGGCTACGGCGTGCTGGGCATTCACGCCCCGCCGGAGGTAACTGATGAGAACGACTCGTAAACGGTTCGATTGTGTGGCGATGAAGCGCCGTGGCGCGGAACGCATTTACCGGCGACTGCGGGGTAAATCGTTGCAGGAGCAGGTAGCTTATTGGAAAGAAAGAAGCGAAGCTTTTCACCGTGAGCAGGTAAAGATTGTCGGGAAATAGCCGCGATGGTTATGTGTTGGTGGTTACAGTATTCAAAACTTTGAGAACTAAGCGCAAGCTGCATCGGATGCGGTGCAAACAATTTCGCCGTCGCTCCGCGGAGTTGGCGCGGAGCCGGGGAGGACGAACAATCGCCGTAACCGTTCACGGGCCTGATGGAAGAAGCGAGGGTGTGGGCTTTCCCGCGAGGTGGTTGTTGATGGTCTGGTACAGGAACTCAAAGACGCTGCGTTGTTGCTGCGTGCAGGTGGCAATAGCCGA
>JBMFVY010000146.1:0-3313 GCA_049965755.1 Phycisphaerae bacterium
GCTGGGACATTCCCATGACTTCCAGAGCGCCTAAGTTCGCCGAGATAAACGCCAACCCCGTAATCCAGGCGGGAATGCGCCTGCCGGAAAGGAAAAAGTCTTCGCTGGTCTGATGTCCTTTACCCGTCATCACTCCGATGCCGATCACAAACAGCAGGTAAACCAGAAGAATCGCAATATCAATTGGAAACAGGTGAATGATCGCACTGGAATGTGATGGCACCGTTGATACGACCGCAAGCAGTGTGTTTACAATCAACTGATATCTCCACGCCACGAATGTTTCATAGTCCGGACAATGTCGGTTGCCCGAATATTTGCCGATACCGGCGATGGCCCTATAAACCGCAGCGTACCGCGCAAATTCCAACAGGGCCATCCCGGTGCGCCGGGACCGCTGCAATGTAAGGCAAACAATTCACAGGTCAATCATCAGTATTATTGGGTGTACCAACCTTAAGCATGAGGGCACCATGTATGGGAATTTTCGCACTGAAGGTGGCCTTTAGCCCCAGATCCCTGCGCTTCCACAAATCCCGCACGCTTTGTTTTCCACGCATCCGCTGTTCTCCGCGGCGCAACACCGGATCCAGCATGTCCCAGGATGGAATCGTGACGCTCGCTGGAACTGACCCGCAGTTAAATACCGCCACCGCCGCCGTGCCATCCCAGAGCGGCCTGGCCCAGACTTCCACCGATCCCTGGCGATACACGCGCTGGCCCTGAATTCCAAGCTCATCCTGATCCACAGCCAGCACTTCCGTATTGGTTATCAGATCAGTGGTGAACTTATCGAGCTTTTCCAGATCGCACCCCAAAAGCAGCGGTGCCGCCAACATACACCACAGCGTAATATGCGTAAGCTGCTCATGCGGGGTCAGGTTGGTCCAGTGCATGCTTCCCGTTGGGCCAGCCTCAAACCAGCCGTAGCCCACCACCAGCATGTCGGGATCGTTCCAATGGCCCGGTCCGGCAAAGGGAAATAAATTGCCGTCACATTTGAACCCGTTGTTGTAGATGGATCCCCATGAATCGGTAATGTCGGTGCTGATGCGGTACGTGTTTCCCCACACCGGCGGTGTGCCTCCCCAGGTCCAAACATGCGTCAATCCATACTGGCAAATAGAGTAGGCGATGTCCCGATCAATTTGATCCAATGCCTGCCGCATTTCACGGTAGGGCTTTATTCTCTGCTCCAGATCAGGATGCCTCGGAACTTTTTGCGAATAGCTGCACCAATCATATTTTAAATAATCCACGCCCCACCGCGCGTACGTCTTCGCGTCTTGCAGCACATGCCCATAACTGCCCGTATTCCCAGCACACGTTTTGACGCCAGGCGATGAATACGTACCATATCTGAGTCCTTGACTATGCACATAATCAATCAAATTTTTCACCGCGCCGTAGCCGCCAAAAGAGGCTGGAACCATTAATTCGCCGTCCGCATCGCGTCCCAACTGCGCCCCCTCATCAACGATGATATAGTTGTAGCCTTTTGCCGCCAAACCGCTCCGAACCATTGCTGCTGCGGCTTGCCGAGTGCGCTCCGCGTTGTTGGTCGTGCCGAAAACATTCCACGCCTCCCAGCCCATCAGCGGAGTCAGCGCGAGTTTGTGTTCTCCGGCGACAATACGCAAAGTGCGATGCGCGGATCCCAAATTATTCCTGGCCGTTAAGCGCACTTTATATTCTCCGGCTCGCTTGACTTTTCCAGTAATAATACCGGCATTATCCATGCGCAACCCGTCCGGCAGGCCGCGGGCCGAAACCGCCACCGCCCCCTGGCCCGTGTGGGGAACCCTGAAGATAAAATCCCGGCCAGGCGTTGTACCGACGACACGCGGGCCGTGAAATTCCGGGGCGGGAGGATCACCGCTGGCGATTTCAGGGTAATCCTTTCCGCTTGGCGATGCCGCATGGCCATAGGAACTGGCCACCGTGGCCCCGATTGCCGCCATTACGGCTGTCGAAGTTGCCAATTTAAGCACTTCACGTCGCTGATACCGCCGATCTTGAATTTGAGGCATGGTGTTACTCCATTTCACATTAAACTCGATACCATCACGCCCCCGGCACCAACATACTCGCCGGCGGTTTTATGTTGCTGCAAATAATAAAGCCCCAGACAATATAGTCAAATCCTGGCCTTGCGTAAACGCGAAAATCTCAATTTATTGCTTCTCAATAGAAATCTCACGCGTTAATCCCAGCCTGAAGGGCTGTTTTTTCATAGCCGTGCGTATGCCAACGCACGGTATTGCTTTTTTGTTGATGATGACCGCCGCGTCTACCTTACCCTGTTGGCCGAGGAAACGGCCGCTCTGGGTGTGACAATCACGGGCTTTTGCCTGATGTCCAACCATATCCACCTGATTGCCACACGCTCCCGCGCCAATGCCTTGGCGCGGGCCATCGGACGGGTGCATTTTCGCTATGCCCAATACATTAACCGGTTGCACCAACGCTCCGGCCATCTCTGGCAGAACCGTTTCTTTTCCTGTCCTTTGGGCCCGCATCATCTCCTGCGGGCTTTGCGTTATGTCGAGCGAAACCCGGCACGCGCTTCCATGACCACCCGCGCGTGGAACTACCCCTGGTCCAGCGCTGCGTTTCACACCGGCAACCCTCTGCCTCAAAACTTCCCGCCCGGCCTGCTAAATGGCGCCGTATTTAAACCCACCCCGGAAGCTTGGCAGTCCTTCCTGCAGCTATCAGACGACCCCAGAGACGTTACCTCTTTACGCCGAGCCACACATACCGGCAGACCGCTGGCGGGCGAGAGCATCCTGAGTAAATTCGAAAAACTTCTCGGACGACGCCTGCGGGCCCTTCCCACAGGAAGGCCGCGGAAAGCATAACCAAAGTAATCAACTCAGCCTGACCCTGCCATACGCCCAATATTGATCCTCTTTAACAGGTTCCTGTCCCGAATGCCATTAACTTAAGCTCCCATATCACCTGCATCCGATGTTCTCCCCGCGTGCGATCATCTCTTTGAGTTCAGCTCTTGGCCTTGTCATATAACTGTATCCATTATGCCGCCGCTTACGGACACGCGGTTCAAATCTACCCGGGCGGTCTGGATTCACCAGTATCGGCGGCATGTCTTGGTCGGGATCGGCATGCAGAATCCACCGCACGGTATCAACAAAGCTGATGCGCTGTGGCGCCACGCATTGCCTTGCCGCAGCCTCGTGGACAACCAGTTGGACCAGATTGTACACCAGCACATAGGCGAGAATCTCGGTTTCCACCATCTTTGGACTTTTCCCGTGCAATACCTCCATTTTTAATGTTGTTTTCAGATGCC
>JBMFVY010000147.1:0-3223 GCA_049965755.1 Phycisphaerae bacterium
GTAGAAGGCACGGATCTGCTCGAGGGCCTCGGTCACCCGCTCGGGTTCGTGGGCTTCGGCCTGGACGAACTCTCGTAAGCGCTCGCTCTGCGGCGTTCTTTTCTTGTCGTTGATCGTTGTCCAAGCTGTCGCCTCTGTTGGTTTTTGGAGGCTACGATCATGGATACGGCAAATAGCAACAACGGCGATAGGGTGGCATACTGGCAGGCGGTGGTGGAGGAACAGAAGAAGAGCGGATTGTCGATCCCGAGCTTTTGTACCGAGCGGGGAGTTGTTCTTTCCCAGTTTTATTACTGGCGCCGCCGACTGGTGCCAGCAGAGAATTCACTACCCGAGCCGGGCGCTGGGCAAGGCCCCGCTTTCGTAGAGCTCGAGTTAGACCGGCAGGTCACCGCCGGGGCGGCTCTCCCCTTGGAGATTCGCCTAGACCTGGGCGCGGGCTGCACTCTTTCCATTCGCCGGGGCTGAGATGTTTTTCCCTGAGGGTCGTATCCGGGTCTTTCTTTGCCTGGTGCCGGTAGACATGCGCAAGTCCTTCGATGGACTCTCGGCTTTGGTGCGGAATACCTTGGGCCGCGATCCGCTGTCGGGGCATTGCTTCGTCTTTGTGAACCGCCGTGCCACCCAGATCCGGGTACTGTACTGGGACCGGACCGGCTACAGCCTCTGGGGGAAACGGCTGGAGCGCGGCCGCTTCTGGGACTGGTGCAAGCCTCCGGCTGCAGAGTTGGATTGGACCCATTTGAAGCTCTTGCTGGAGGGCATCGAGGCGGGACGGCAGCGCCGTCGATATCACCGCCAAGCCCCCGAAAAACTTGCCGAAATGGTAAGGTAATGTTATGATTCTGCAATGGAAACGGCAGAAATCCCGGTACCAAAAACCTACCCAGAAGCCCTCGCTGCCTGGCAATTACAGCGGGCACTCAATGCCGCCATCCGAGAAGAATTCGAAGCAAAATTCCAAGGCCTGCAGCAGCAACTCGATTGGTTCCGCCGCCAGCTCTTTGGCCAAAAAAGCGAACGCCGAGCTCCTCCCCCTCCCGTAGGACAGCTCAGCCTGGGAGAGGACTTTGCCGCCGATCCGGTGCCCTCTGCCCCAGTGCGCAGCGTCGCCGCCCATACCCGTGTGGCACCAAAGCGCCCGGAAGAGCGCGCCGAGAGCCTGCCCTTCTTCGACGACAGCAAGATTCCCACCGAAACCATCCGGCTTCCCGCGCCCGAGGCAGAAGGCCTCGACCCCAGTGCATATGAAATCATCGATACCAAGGTAACCTACCGATTGGCCCAACGCCCGGGAAGCTACGTGCTCCTCAAGTACGAACGACCGGTGATCAAGCTCTGGGAAACGGAAACGCTCCACGCCGCTCCAGCGCCCATGGGCGTCCTCGAGGGCAGCCGGGCCGATGTCAGCCTGCTGGCCGGGATCCTGGTGGATAAGTTCCAGTACCATCTGCCCCTGTACCGGCAACACCAGCGGATGGTGGCCCAAGGCCTGCGGGTGAGTCGCTCCTGGCTCACCGAGCTCGTGCAGCGCTCCATCCTGCTCCTCGCTCCCATCTATACCGCCCAGTTCGAGAGCATCCGCCAGTCCCGCGTCCTGACCATGGACGAGACCCCCATCAAGGCTGGACGATCCGGCAAGGGCAAGATGCACCAAGGCTACTTTTGGCCGGTCCTGGGCGAGCGCCAAGAGATCTGCTTCCCCTATGCCGAAACCCGAGGAACCCTCCATATCCGCAAGTTCCTGGGTCCCCTGGAGCCAGGTACCGTACTCCTCAGCGACGGCTACGCCGCCTACACCCGCTTTCACAAGGAAACCGAAGGTCTGATCCACGCCCAATGCTGGTCCCACAGCCGCAGAGAGTTCGTCCAGGCCGAAGCCCACGAACCCGAGCGGGTGACCGAGGCCCTCGAGCAGATCCGTGCCTTCTACCGCATCGAAGAAGAGATTCGGGAGCAAGGTCTTACGGGCGAGGCAAAGCGAGAGTATCGCTACCGCCACACCCGACCTCAAGTAGCTCAGTTCTTCGATTGGGTAGACCAACAGTTGCTCGATAGAGGGCTGCTACCCAGCAACCCCTTCACCAAGGCTCTCCTCTACGTCCGCAGCCGCAAGGGACCCCTACAGGTCTTCCTGGAAGATCCCGACGTGCCCATAGACACGAACGAGATCGAACGACAGATTCGCCCTATCCCTCTGGGTAGGAAAAACTGGCTCTTTTGTTGGACGGAGCTCGGAGCCGAGCACCTTGGCATCATCCAGAGCCTCCTCAGCACCTGCCGGCTCCAGGGCGTCGATCCCTATGATTACCTCGTAGACGTCCTCCAGCGGGTTGGCACACACCCCGCCAAAGACGTGGCCCAACTCACCCCTCGATTGTGGAAAGAACACTTCGCCGATAACCCCCTGCGCTCCGATTTGTACCGCATCCGCGGACGACACTGAATAACGCCACGCAGCGACCGCTTACACCAATCCTGTCGCTCAATTCGACGTGCCGTGCGCACGCTGATCCCCATTTTATTGGCCGCCACCTGTTACGTCCCGCAATAAATTAGGTGCCTTATCCCAAGCTGTTTGAGGTCGAAACGGAGGGGTTGTCCCACGGTCTTTCGGCAAGAACACGCACCCGGAGAAGCGCGGGATAGCGATAGCCATCCCGCGCGGGGTGGTTACCCTCAGAAGGGCTCTTTCTGCGCTTGAGGGGGGTAGTGCCGGGCGTGCCTTATTTGTCGCCCATAACGGCTTTCCATCAGGCTGGACAATGCCGTGACGAACTGGCTCAGGGCTGCCGCCGCTTCATCGGAGAGATCCGGCGGGAACAGCAGCGACCAGTCCTCCAGCAGCGCCTCTGCCTCATCCATTTCGTCATGGGCTTTCATCGCAACGCCTCGATAGCCGCCTGCAGCAGATCATCCGGCAGATGGTTGAGTCCCTTGGGGACGGCCAGACGCAGAGCGGTATGGAGGATGTTGCCGGCCTGCCGGGGGAATCCCTTGGACGCCTGGCGGAGAAGCTCCAGTCCGGAGTCGGATAACAATGTGTGCTGGCATCCGGCGGATTTCAGGGCGTGCAGGACGAGGGCGGTAAAGCGTTCCCGTTCAAGGACCGGTGCCAGGCGGATGCGGACCTGGATCCGGCTGGCCAGGGCGGCATAGGGCACCCGGTCCAGGGTCTGGGCCAGATGCGGATGTCCCGCCAGCCAGACGGTGAGCATGCTCC
>JBMFVY010000148.1:0-3205 GCA_049965755.1 Phycisphaerae bacterium
CATGCGGCGTTTGCCACAATATTGGCGGCGGCCCCACGCCAGGGAACCAAGACGGTGGGCAAACTTGGCACCCTGCATCTGGGCAAGGTGCAGAAGGCTCTGCGGGAAAAGTTACAGCTATAGCCGACACACAGGCCGGTGAGCCACGTATGCCAGAGGAACGAGAGATAAGAAATCTTCACCGAAGACGAACGAACTTCAAGTCAAAAGACATGAGGTAAGCCGAGCGCTGCGCCAAAACAGGTGGCTGCGACGTGCGAGCGAGCAAAATCAAGCCCGGGGAGCCGTCAAACAGAGAAACTCGGCGGATTCGAGGCTATGAGGTCGCCGAGAATTTGATTTATATGAATTTGTCCGCGAGACAACGCAACCGGCTCAAGTCCGCCGGGTCGGGGTTATTTTTTTTGCTGCGTGTTAACATTGATTTGGGCTACTGCAGGCTTTGCCGTAATCGGACTGCTGCCCCCGATGTTGGCGGGTGCGGATATCTTATTTGGATCACCGGCATTAACGCCACCTTTTTTTATCATATTTACAAAATTTTCAGGTATTACGATATTTTCGGCGGAATATCTGATTTCTTGGCTATTATTTGTCGTTTGTTGGTTTGGGCTCTTTTCTGGCATCGCTCATTTCTCCAGTTTCGTGTGGTGCAGCTGGCAATTCATGAAAACCTACTTGAATTATAACATCCGTGGCATCCAGCTGCAAATAGGCTTTATCCCATTTGTACAATGGCTTACCCTCCGATTCGAGATACACGGTTACGTTTAGTAGCACAAGTTCTCGGGGCTCCCCAGTTTCCGAATAACGGTGAATAAATCCATGATATGCGCGATTTATTGATGGACAGCGGATTATGGCTTCGGGCGGGGAAAGAGTTTGGTGGAACGATTCCCATGCATCTACGTCATTGGTGCGTTTTGATACACGCCATATGAATGCAAGCCTGTTAATAATGTTTGTGCGGTCGATGGCGGCGGCTAAGTACGCGGCGACGAAGGCTGTGCTAACAGCGAGTAAAATGATTAGTGATGTTTGCCATGACCAGTGTGTGAATGCATTTGTCTGTGCGGCGTCTTGGACGATGGACATGAGAATGGTCGTCGTGGCTTTAGGGTATAGTGATAGTGGTAGGAGATAGCCCAGTATTGAGAAAATTAGTATTTCATACAAGGTCTCCCAGTCGGCCTTGTTTCTTCGGCCTAATATCCTTCTATATGTCCGCGTTCCGGCGAACCCGGGTAGGGCAAAGATTGCAATGCGAATAAGATTGGTGCTAATATCATTCACGGAATAGTCCTATCCATATGAGTCTATCGAAGATATGGAGAGAATTCTACGGAAGCTGTGAGACACTCCGGAATGAGAGCTGCGTAGTGTCTCCGGCAAATTTCCGGCGAATTACCCATAAGAGTAGCGATTTTATACAGACTTTCACCTTTCATGGCAAGTTGGCTGCCAAAGGTATGGCGGTAATCCAGACTGCCCCATGGCAGACCGGCTTCCTGATTCGCCGCGCGCAGGTCCTGGGAGAAGTTGTCCGGATCCCACCGCTGGCCGGTTGGGCTGGGGAAATACCACCTATCAGTTGATTTGCGGGGCGCATATTGATCGAGATACTGGCGGAGTGTACTACTGATCGGAACGGCCCGGTTGACCTTAGTTTTTGGCTGCCAGAATTGTTCGCCTATGGTTTTGGCGCGGATGCGTATAAGACCGTGGGGGCCGTTGGCCAGGTCAACGTCGTCGATGGTCAGCCAGAGCAGTTCTTCCCGGCGTAGACCGGCGTATATGTACATAGCCACCATGGTTTGTAACTGCGGCTTGAGTCGCAGGGCGATTAATTGAGTGTCTATGTCCTGCAGGGTTAGGAAGCGTATTTCTGGGGCATGCTCCTTGTATCGCTGTACGCGTGCGGCTGGATTGTTGTCACCCGGTAGATGCACACCACCCTGCTGCATTGTCCAGTTGAACAGCCGTACCAGTATTTCGCGGTAACGGTTGGCTGTTTTGGGAGCCAGGCCGCGGCCTTGAAACTGACCGGAGATAAAGGCCGCGATCTGGGCCGTTGTGATCTGCTCGAAGGAACTGGCCTCGATAACAATAGGCTTTCTGCGTCGGTCTTGGCCGGGCACTATCGGTCGTTTGCGAGCCAGCTGGCTGGGCTTGCGGCTGGTTATTTCGAGTTCGGGGCAGATCGGGCCGAAAGCTTCGCGCAAATAATAAGTGTCGGTTTGGGCGCTCTTGGCGGTTTTGTAGATGCGGATATGACGGATATAAGCACCGATTACCTGGTCTATGGGGGTTCGTGTGGGTAAAGGTGAATCAGATCCGTAAAGCAGCGAGGATTCAAACTGGCGAAGTTTTTCCTTTGCCAACTGTAAGATATTGGTTCCCGTACTGGTACGGCGGGCTTTGCCCGAGACGCAATGTTGGATGTAGAAGATTTCGCCGCGTTGGATCAGACTTGCCATGAGACACCTCGTAAAAGTGGTTTCTGCCTGGCGAGTCCATTTTGTTGTGTACAGTTTTGTGTACATCCGGCCATTTTCGACCAATAAAAAAGGGACTCGCGTTACTGCAAGTCCCTGTAAAACAAGGAATTAGCGGGGGAGGGATTCGAACCCCCGACCTCCGGGTTATGAGCCCGACGAGCTACCAGGCTGCTCTACCCCGCGATAAATTCGCGAACATCCGTGCTAACCGGCGGATGGTATGTCTTGTGCGGAGCGAGCAACTGTCTTTCGGCAGTCGTCCTGATTGCGATCAGGATTGTACCCCGCGCTTAATTCAAAACCGCATCATCGCTGCGTATTCAGCAATTGTGCTGGCCATTAGCATACAGCCCTGTACACCAGCCAAGTTATGTAGTATCGCATTTATACAGTGGTTTTGTCAAATGATTGTGAAATTTGGCAGCTCTGCCGAATAGCTTTTAGCATATTTGCGGGCGCGGGGCGGCGGTTGGGCTGGGCAAGCCGTGGCGCAGCAGTCTATGGCTCAGCAGTTCGGTGCGAGCGGACGGGTGGGCGAACGTGCGGGTTCAGTGATTCCTGGGTGTTGGTGGCGTTGACCTCTGGAGCATGCGCTACAGTCACTCGCTTACGATGAATCCAGTCTAATCTGGATGTGACGTGCATCTGCGGGGTCCAACGCCTCATGGGCGATGACCCAATAACGGAAGGACTCCGCAAGGCGGCGC
>JBMFVY010000149.1:0-3114 GCA_049965755.1 Phycisphaerae bacterium
AAAAAGGTACCGGCCCCACCGAGACTATCCCCGGAATTCAATCTTTTTGGGTTGCGGCGCAGCCGCGCTATGATCTCCGCGCCAGCTCGGTAATGCGTCGTTGGTAGGCTTGTTCGGCAGGTGCGTCCATGGTGTTTAGATCAATCCTTTGATCCGATTGTTTTATCGGGCGGATGGCTTGTGACCCTCAGATTTTATCCCGAACTTTCTTGTGCAAACTTATTTGTTTTTCTTCTGGGGGGGTACACTTTATCTATGGTCAGGGCCACTGTGAGCTTGAAGTGCCAAAACGCTTGGAAACGTTTACACTTTAAGGTTGCGGTCACCGTGGTTTTTGAAAGCTTTGGCCGCCGCAGACATGAGTTGGCTGGCGTAGCATGAACCGTAAACGTTTTTGGAGATAGTACTCATGTTCAGATTTGATCGACGTAATCTTTTCAAAGCCTCTTTGCCCGTGTTGGGAGTGCTGTTGACTCAATCCCGGAAAACCTTTGCCGCGCCGGCGAATCACAATCAACATGTCCTGAACACCGTTGGCCTGGGTTTGAAACCCCAAACCACCGGTATCAAACAACCGGGGGCAATCGGGCCGGACGGCACGCAGCTTCGGGCGAATAATTTTTACCTGGAAATGGATGGCCAGCCTCTGGCCACGGTGGGGGGAGAATTTCACCCGCAGAGATATCCGGTGGAGGAATGGGAAGATGCAATCCAAAAAATGAAGGCGGGCGGCCTTAATACCATCCAAGCCTACTTTTTCTGGGGGCAGTTCGAGCCGCGACCGGGTGAGTTTGATTTTTCCGGCCCCAACAACGTTCGGTATGTGGCGGAGCTTTGTAAAAAGTATTCGATGCACCTTTTTATTCGTGTGGGGCCTTACGCCAACGCCGAGTTTCTGATCGGCGGTATGGCCCCGTGGATCTATGGAGAACCACTGCTGGAACGCAGCAATGATCCACACTACCTGAAATTCGTGGGCCGATATTATGCGAAGCTGGGAGAGCAGCTTAAGGGAATGTTTTTTTCTGAAGGCGGCCCCATTATTTTGACCCAGCTTGAAAACGAACTGGGGATAGCCCATCAGGACGCGTGGAATACGATTTATCAATTCGGCGCATCAGGCTACAGCGGCCCGCACGGCGCGCAGTACGCGTTGCACTATGAAAATCTGCGGAATCTTGCGGTAGCCAGCGGAATCAATGCTCCCTTCTTTACCATTACGGGCTGGGAGCCCGGAGGGGCCTATCCGGATACCCTTTTTCCATGTGGGGGCGCCTATATGTTTCTGGGGCCGCCCGGCAAACAAAATAGTTCCCTCACCACGTTTAATGTCAGTGTCCCGTGGCGTGGCAAAACTCCCATCATTTATGCGGAACTCGGCACCGGATCGCCCATACGCATCAACTTCCGCCCCTTACCATCGGCCCAGGGGTGTCTGGCCACCGCCTTCGCGTTCCTGGGAGGAACCGAAACGATTGCAATGGGGTATTACATGTACCATGGCGGGTCGAACCCGATGGATGCCGTGTACGGCTTTACTCCTAAGTTTTTTGGTCTGCCACTGATTTCCTATGACTACCGGGCACCGATCGGCGAATTCGGCGAAGCTCGTGAGCTCTATTTTGTCATGCGCCCCATGAATTATTTCGTTCAGAATTTTGGAGCCAGGTTGGCTGACATGGAAGTTCGCCGCCAGGACAATGATGTCAATAATCCCGCTGAAGATCGCTTACGCGTCGCCTGCCGTGCCAAGGATGGTGCGGGCTTTATTTTTATCAACAACTATGCGGATGTGCGGCAACTTTCGGCCAAAAGCAATCAATCGTTTACAGTCCATACCACCCATGGCGATATCCGTATTCCCCATAAAGGCGGTCTGCATGTTCCAGCCGGCGTGAGCGGGATGATCCTGCCCTTCAATTTGGATATGGGGCATGGTGTCAGGTTAATATCCGCGACGGTCCAGCCGTTGTTTGAATTTGAGCACCAGGCCGAGAAATGGTTTGTATTCTTTGCGCCCGAGGGATTCCGACCGGAATATGTGCTGGCCAAAGCGGGCATTGAGTCGCTCAAACTCGCAGACGCGAGGGCCAACGTCGCCGATGATCGTTATATAGTCGCTGTGAAACCAGGCCGTGGTTCCCATATCCGCCTCGCGGCAGCCAATGGGGCGATCATCAACATCATGACACTCACACAGGTCGATGCGCGTCATGCCATGAAGGAGGTCATCCGGGGAAAGCCACGCGTTGTCATTTCAGATCGCGTCACCATTGCCGATGGCCAATCCATCACTGCATACAACGACCAAGGTACCGATACAACCGTGGCAATATTCCCTGATGTGGCCCACTGCCAAAGCCCCACGGGCGAATTGCGACGTTCAACCGATGGCCTCTTTGGGGTCTATACCGTCAGTCAATCACCGCGGCGTATCGCCGCCAGCGTCGTTACATTTCAACCACCCGAGACTGCCCAAGTATTACCCGCAAAACAGGTAGTCAAAATAGCACCTCATGAATTCAAGGGGCTGCATGACATTATCATGGAAGTCAGCTACAACGGTGATGTATGCAGGCTCTTTGATGTCTCGCAAGGGCAGTTGGTGGCTGATAATCTGCAGCAGGGAATACCGTGGCGGGTAAGCCTCAAGCGCTTTTCCAAAGCCCTGGCGCAGGAAGGACTGCTGATCCGTGTTGAAACTGAAATAGTTGGTGGGCCCGATGTCGTGTTGGCCGCGGGAGTGTCTTTGACCAGTGCCCAGCGCATGGCCGGGCGTAAACCGTTGGTACGAGAACTGAAATTTATCCCGATCTACCGATCTGAGTTGTTGGTAGGATAATCCCATCCACATTGGTTGTCCGCCGGGCCTGCGTTGTCGCGCCATCGGTGACACTGGCGACGGCGGCGGTTCCAATCAAGCATGGCAATTGGTCTAGGCACCGCTGGGGGCGCGGGTGTCCTCACCCGCTTTTGTTCAGGAAACAGTCTTGCCATGGTAAACGTCCGGCGAAGGACAGTAGCCCGCGCTTGGCCTGGCGGAGGTGATTTTCGGTGGTAGCCGGGATTCGTGCACCGGAGCATCGGTCACGATGGGCGGACACAGAATTTAAT
>JBMFVY010000150.1:0-3114 GCA_049965755.1 Phycisphaerae bacterium
CCGAGAACGGCAGTGCCGATTTGGAATACCTCTGCGCTGTAATCGAGCTCCTTGATATAGCCGACTATATTACCGGTAGCGCTCAACCAAAATTGAACCAGGCAAACTTGAACCGGATTCCAATACCCGTCCCGCCACTTGCATTGCAGAAACAATTCGCCCAACGGGTATCTGAAATCCGCCAGCTTGAAGCCACTCAAGCCATCAGCCGTGCCCACCTCGATGCCCTGTTTCGATCCATGTTGCACCGGGCGTTTAATGGGGAATTATGATGAGCGAAATCTCGGATTTGGGATGAGCGGATATACTCTAGGACATGATAATTATGCAAAGGTGATATAGATGAAGGGACTGCCTTACGAAGTGAAGAGCTTGGTCGCCAAGGCCCGAGACTCGGCGCTCTTGGCGGTCGAGACATATAATCGCCCAACGGCACTCTTCCGCTCTGGGGCCTACGTAATACTCATGGTAATCGCATGGACAGCCCTCTTTCACGCCATTTTTGTCCGAAAGCACATCAGGCCATACCATCGAAAAGCAGGCTCCCGTCGGTACGAAAAGGTAGGCGGTGATTACAAACGCTGGGAGCTCTGCGAATGCCTACAACAACACTTCAAAGACCAGAATCCGCCAGTGCGAAAGAACCTCGAGTTTTTCATCGACATCCGTAATAAACTCGAACACTGCACTATGGCCGAACTCGACCCAGAAATTTTCGGCGAATGCCAGGCAATGCTCATGAACTTTGAGGAGACATTATGCGGCGAATTCGGGGATCGTTACGCAATCAATAGCGGCTTGAGTTTCGCTCTCCAGTTCTCGCGGCGCCCCAATTCCTCCAGCGGTATTGATAGGCCCCAAGCTAAGGCATTCAAGTGGCTGAAACAACATATTGACTCATTCCGGTCGAGCCTGAGTGCCGACGTGCAGAACAATCTTGCTTACAGCTTCAAAGTTTATCTGATCCCCAAGATCGTCAATCACCCAAGCAAAGACGCCATCGCAGTGGAGTTCGTGAAATACGACCCGAGCAAGCCTGATGAGATGGCGAAATATGAACAGATCGCTACTCTGATCAAGCCAAGGCATGTAAAAGTTGCCAACTTGGGGTTGCTCAATGCGACCCAAGTTATAACGCAGGTCTCCCAAAAGCTAGGCAAACCATTTACGCACTACGACCACCTACTGTGCTACCGACATTTCAACACGCGCCCAGCAGGCAAAGCTACGGACCCGGCCCAATGCGACACACGCTACTGCCATTACGACGAGGTTCACAAAGACTATTGTTACGAACCAGACTGGATTGCCTTCTTGGTGCAGACGCTCCGAGATGGAGCAAACCACAAGGTTATCATCCAGGATAACAAGAAAAAGAAGATATTTGCGCCAAAGACAGTGAGCATGGAACGGAGGCCGAATGTATCAACATCCGCAAGCGGGGACACGAAACTATGACATCTACCATTTCCGCAATTGACTAAAATGAAAAACAACGAAACCCAAACCGCAGCCAATACCCGCCGACGTAACGTCATCACGAACTCTAACAATATACCCCATCCTGCCTCACCGATAATCGATGCCCTATTCACCTGGACCCTTTCAGGGGCCAGATGTCATTTCACTTTATTTGCAGGCATTTTTGGCATCGGACCGCGTATCGGGTGTAATAACTATGACCCTTACAGGGTCAACCCCTATGGGCGGCGGCATATCCGTGGGTTTGTAAACCCACGTCTATTTACGTGGACCCCTCCAGGGTCAACTTTTGAGGGTGATGGCATGACCGTGGGTTTGTGAGTACCGATGCATCGGGACTATTGGGACTATTGAAAAACAACCTTTCAGGCTGCGGTAATTCGTCGTTGCAGAGTTTGGCACAGGCCCTGTTGGACGTCGGAATGACCAGCGGGGGCTGGCCCGCGTAGGCATATCGGTTAAAATGCGGCGGTTTTGGTAGTGGAATCATGGGTTTGAAAAAGCGTATCATGATTATTGCCGGGCCAAACAGGGCGGGAAAGACGACATTTGCCTCGGATACCTGCAGCAGAAGAAAACCGATGAGCACGCGAATATCGGCCAATGATCCAATGGTGGTCAGATCCATGGCCGCGATGCGGCGAGCGGCGCGGCGGGCACGCAAGATTGCGCGCGATACCGGAACACCGCTGGTGGTGGTGCGAGACGGCAAGGTTGTACATATCCGAGTAGCCAAAAGTGGACGGAGTGCATCCGGCAAAAAGAAGGTTGTTGCGCGATGAGCGATTCATAATACACCGTCATTAACCGTGCGTTTGCCGATTCCGATGCATTGGGACTATTCACCTGGACCCCTTCAGGGGTCAGGTGTCATTTTGTTTTATTTGCAGGCATTTTTGGCACCGGGTGGGTATCGGGTTTAATAACTATGACCCTTACAGGGTCGGGGATTTCGGCACCGCGTATCGTGCGTTTGCCAACGCACGACTATTGACGATCAGCCTTTCAGGCTGGGACGAGCCATTGTTATGGTGCGGCATTCTCGGCTCACCATCCGCGGGTGGGCAAAACCGGCCAGCAACCCGCCCCTCGGCTCGGATGCGAATTCAAAACCGGCCAGGAGCCATGCGTGATATTGGAATTTGCGGCTTTTATTATGGTGGTAGGGCAGATCGGGGTGTCGTGGTGGTGACTTAATCCCATCAGTCACGACTCAAACGGGTCTTAATCAGCAGGCTTGTTCTATGGTTTTGGATTAGCTATAGTACTGTGTATGAGTGATGGAAAGGACCGGCTCAATTTGGCCCGTTTGCTTGCGTTTCGCTATACGCATTACTTTATGGGTGAATGGCGTCGAATTGGACTTTCCGATGCCGAACTCGTTGTATTTGAGAAAAGTCTGCTTGCGGAGCCTACCCAGGGTAGTGTCATGGCTGGAACGGGCGGATTGCGGAAAATGAGATTTGCGGCATCGGGTAAAGGAAAAAGTGGTGGTGTTCGTATCGGCTACGCCTTTTACCCGGAGCACCGTGTGATTCTGGTTGTTACGGTGTATGCAAAGAACGATCAAACGGATTTGGCACCAGCGCAACGGATGGATGTTCGCAAAGCTTTGGATCGGTTCGCGGCCGA
>JBMFVY010000151.1:0-3110 GCA_049965755.1 Phycisphaerae bacterium
ATGGCAGATTCAAACGCTTGAATAATGCCGTCATGCAGGGCGTCAAGGCACGATCCCAAATTTTCGTCCAAGGGGACCGGACCGGTCCTGATAATCTGGGTGTCGAGGAAAACAGCGCGGGTGGGCGCCTCGCCCTGCGTCTGCCCGCATGCAGCGGTCAGGGCAAAATGTCCGCCGTCCCTGCGCGGATGCTGCACCTGATAAAGTGCTGTGGACTGGTCGGCAAGATCGCGTGGAAACAGAGTGCCATCGCAGTTTAGCCAGTCGCCAAGGCGGAACGGATTATCTTGGAGTTCAAATCGATCAAGATATCGCAGCACGATCTGGGTTGCGCTCGGGACTTGGATAACCTTTTTCATGGCTCCAGCCGCATTCAGAATCATTGGACGCAGCCCATTCCAACCGGGGTAAGGGGCGAGGGCGTTGATGGTAATCGCCCGCTCGGCCACCTGAACGATTCGCGAGCGATTGTCACGTGAGAATGTCATTCGTGGCCGGCGCTGCATATGCGGCGTGCCGGGATTCTGCCCCGCCTGAGGACTCAGGGCGATGGTGGCTGTCACGATCTCCCCCTCCTCCCGTTCGGGAAAGTCAGCCTTAACCAGTTCGTAGAGGCGTCCGAAAATGGTCGAGTCCCATGGAGTATCCGGCGCAAAGGTCAACTCGCAGAGTGCCTCGACGATACTGGGGTTCCGATACTTCATGCTTAGCTCCAAGGCCTTGAAGCGAGCCGTTGAATTCGCCAAACCTCAAGGTTGCTGCTGAAATTCTGCCCACATCATTACACGGTTTTCCCACCGCGGCAACATTTTTGGGTGACCGTGCACCTGATGCCCCGCCGCGCCTATGCCGCTTCGGGGGGTGGGGAGGTTTGAATGTCGTTTCGGGCCTTGAGCCGCCGCACGATATCACATGCCAGCGTGATGGCCGCCTTCATGCTGCCCGGATCGGCCCGGTTTTTACCCACGATGTCAAACGCCGTCCCATGATCCACGCTGGTGCGGACAATCGGCAGGCCGAGCGTGAGATTCACGCTGCTGGAAAAATCCAATAATTTAATCGGAATAAGTCCCTGATCGTGATACATGGCCACCACCACGTCATAAACGCCCTGCGCGGCCTTTACGAAAATGGTATCGGCACTCAGCGGGCCGTGCACATCGATCCCCTGCCCCTTGGCCATCGAAATGGCGGGTTCGATGATGCGGGCCTCTTCATCGCCGAACATTCCGTTTTCGCCGGCGTGAGGATTCAGGCCGCAGACGGCAATGCGTGGATTGGGCATATCAAACCAATCGCGCATCGCGTTGTGAACCAGTTCGATCGGATCAAAGACCGCACCGATTTTGAATTTGTGCCGCAGTTCAAAGAGCGGCTCATGAATGCTGCACAGCACCACCTTCAAACCGCGATGATTGGCGACGAGGGGTTGAAGGGATCGGCTCTGCTCCAGCAGATGTGGGTCCAGCGGGCGTGGGGCGGCGACAAACATCATCGCGTGGCGGCGGGAATGCGTTTTTTCAGCCAGCAGTTCCGTATGGCCGGGCCAGCGCCCGAATCCGGCCAGCTTCCAGCTCTCCTTGCAGATGGGACCGGTGACGATGGCGTCAATTTTGCGTAGCCGCGCCGCTTCAATGGCATCGAGAATAAAGCGCATCGATGCCTGCCCACCCTGTTTGGATGGAGAGCGGACGTCCATTCCCAGGAATGAAAATTCGTCATAATCCAGCACGACCACATCGTGGTCGTAAGGGCGCAGGCGGTCATGCTGATCACGCCACCAGAAAGGCTCGATCTCCGCCAAGTCGGCGCAGTAGGCCATGAGTTCGTTAAATCCGAGGATGACGAATTTTGCCTGCTTGCGAATTTCCGGGTCGGCCAGGGCTTTCACAATCACCTCCGGGCCGATCCCCGCGGGGTCGCCCATGGTGATGCCGATGACGGGGACGGACGGATTCATCGGCCCGCTCCTCGGCCTGCCAGAGCCTGAGATTCAAGCCGGTCAAAAGTCGGCAACTGCATATTTTGCAAATAGTTCCACACTGACCTTGCGAGGATGTCGGTCTCCAAATTCACCCGATCACCCGGCCGCAGCGATCCGAGCGTGGTGGCCTGCAGGGTGGTGGGAATCACGGCAAGTTCAAATTCATTTTCACTGGAGCGCGCCACGGTCATGCTTACGCCGTCAACCGTGATGCTTCCCTTGGGGACAATCATCGGTGCAGCGTCGGGCGGCGTAGACAGGGTGATTCGCCAATCCGCGGCGTCGGCCTGCACGCGTGTTACCTCCGCCACCGCGTCCACATGCCCCTGCACAAAATGGCCGCCGAATGGATCGCCGGCCCGCAGTGCCCCTTCCAAATTAACCCGGCTCTCCGGCGGCAGGGTTACGAGCGTGGTGCGCCGGAGCGTTTCGGTGATGACATCAAATGCCACTACACCTTGGCCAAGCTGCTGGGCTACCGTAAGGCAGACGCCATTGACGGCAATGCTTTGTCCCACAGTATGATGCACCGGATGGAGCGAGCCTAATTCGACGGTGAGACGCCGACCGGCCGCCGTCACTTCGGTGTCCACTATCGTTCCCAAGCTCTGTACCAAACCGGTAAACATGCTCGTATTCTATACTCCAATTCGTCGCATGGGACAAAAAACCGAGCCATCCGGGGTTGTATCGGCTATACTTCCGGCGCATGTCCATACACTTTGCCATTGAACATTCGGATACTCATACGGCGGCTCGCGTCGGCCGAATCACCACGCCGTGGGGCGAATTTGCCACGCCCGCCTTCATGCCGGTGGGGACGCGGGGAAGCGTAAAAGGACTTACGCCGCAGATGATTCGCGAAACCGGAAGCGAAATCATACTGGCCAACACGTATCATCTGATGTTGCGGCCGGGTGGAATGCGGGCTGCCGCCAATGTGTGTGCGCGGAGACTTCCTCTTTACCTTGCACCCGCAACCTCTTGGCCGTTGGCAAAACCCGGCTTGTAGCCGCGACAGTGCACCAAGGGTACAATCGATGATATGGCTAACCCGGATATTTCACCGATGTCGCTGCCGCGCTGTTTGCGCGCAGGCCTTGCACCCTGTAAAATCAAGGTATTA
>JBMFVY010000152.1:0-3087 GCA_049965755.1 Phycisphaerae bacterium
CGGTGGCGGAGATCGCCCGGCTACTGCTGGAACACCGGATCAACGGAGTACCGGTGATCGACCGGGAGGGACGGATGCTGGGCATCGTCACGGCGGGGGATCTCATGTATCGCGCCGCCGACGAGCAACTGGAGCCCCGCACGTCGATATGGAAGGAAAACTTCTACCAATCCGTCTTCCGGCGGCACCCAGAGGAAACCGACAAGGACCAGGGCCGCACCGCCATGGAGGTGATGACGCGCGACGTCCATAGCGTGGAGCCGGATACGGATATCGTCATGGCAGCCCGGCTGCTGGTTGACTTCGAGATCATATCCCTCCCGGTCCTGCAAAGCGGCCGGGTGGTCGGCATGCTATCCCGTCACGACCTCCTGAAGTGGATAGCCAAGCACCCGGAAGGGGAAAATTTATATATCGAGGAGCGAAGTCGTCTGCAGAACCTGGTAACGGGAGCGCCTGAAAACCGTTGAGCCGCGATCACGATTCGATGCCGCGTGGGCCCGCCAATTCGATCCATGGGTTGCAGCCAGCGCATGGGCCCTTTCGTGGAGGCATGGCTGATCGGCGCGCTGCCGCGGCACGGGCCGCCGCCGGCGCCGGGCCTGGCGCCCTTGTCTTGACCGGATCGGGAGGCTGGACGTGCAAAGCGATCTTTGGCTGGCGCAGTTGATCCTGGCTTTTCATCTCCTGATCATCGCCTTTAACGTCTTCGGTCTGATCGCCATTCCGCTGGGTGCCTGGCGGGGCTGGCGGTGGGTGCGCATCTTCTGGTGGCGGGCCCTCCACGTCTTTGCGCTCTTTGTGGTGGCCCTGCAGGCATTGCTGGGCAGCGCCTGCTTTCTCACCATATGGCAGAGCGAACTGCAGGAAGCGGCGGGGCAGCAAGGCTATCGCCTCCCCCTGATCCAGACCTGGATCGATCATCCTAGAAAAAGCAGTTACGGCCCAGCAATAGGCAAAATCGTTGCCGGTGGGGACCACGGCGACCCGGTGATTTGAGCGACGATATAGCTCGCAAGCAGGCCCCATGCATCGCCTTCCAGCAACCGCTCCGCAGTCCGCCGAATGGCCTGTAACCCTTTGCGGATATTGTCGATTCCGCGCTCCAATTTTGCCTGTGCGGCATGGATGGGGGTCAGATACAGAAAGGTCTGTCCGGCGTGTTTGATACTGCGGCCAATGCCGGCGAGCAGTAATGGCCGGCTGGTAATCGCCTCCCTGCGGGATTCGGGATAGGCCAGCCGGGAATACCAGCTCCACCAGTTGTAGACCAGCCCCACGGCACGGGCAGAGAGTCGGCAACGGGCCAGATCCCGAGTCGTGTAGCCACCCCATCCCCACTGGTTCTTGAGCTCGTCAAAGCCGTTCTCGGCATCCGCCCGATCGCGATACAGCTGCGCAATGCCCAGAATGCTTTCTTGCAGACCCGTCACCAACACCGCGTACTCGTAGACTTGGGTCTGGCGCCGATCGACAAAGGCAAAGGCCAGTTGCCCTGCTTGTTCCCGGGTGGCGACCAGAGGCTCCTTGAGCAGGCGGCGCAAAAGGATCACCCGGCGACTCTGTTGCCACCCTACCAATTGCAGCCGATCCTCGTAGCCCTCCCAGCCCTGTCCAGCGTCCTGCCAATCCCGATGCCGGAAGGATTGCTCTAACAACCGCCGGACGCGGGGGGATTGGCGCAGTTTGAAGAGATACTCTTGCTGGCGGGCTTCCAGCTCGCGGAGGACGGCATCGTTGCCGAAGCCACAGTCACCGCGAACCAGATAGGGGCGCTGCTCTGCACTCAGGCTATCCAGGACACGGTTCAGGCCCGGCTGTGCGTGGTTGGAGGCGGTGGTGTTCCCGGCGGTGACTTCGACATCCAGCAGTAAGCGCAAGTTACCCACCCAATACGCGTGATAGGCGTGGGATGGACGCCCAGGCTTGTGCGGGTTGTAGCCGACCTCGGCTCCCTCCTGATGCCCAAACAGCGGCTTGACGGTGGTGTCGATATCCAGAATCCAAGGCGTGTGGCAGGCCGCAACCACACTGCGGAGCAAATGCCTGCGCATCCACTCGGTTCCTTCGGCTTCGGGGATTTTCGCAAGCCCTCGACGAAGCGCATCCTCACTCACGATCTTGCTCATGCCGAGAATCTGGGGACTCACTCCGTCGCTGCGTAGGGCCGTCACATGGGCATACCGGTGATGGCCCGCCAGAATGGAAAGACACCAGGTGCCCAACACATTGCGTTTCTTGGGTGCGTTGGGGCTCTTGTAGATCAGGGGGCAATCTTCTACCCAAGCATCAAACAGGCCGCTGACTTCAAGGAATTCCGTAAAAAAGACCAGTTGCCCATAGGGCGTGGCGGGCGAATCCTTGTCCCAGGATACCCGTACACGGCCGCCCAGTGTGTCCACAACCATCGCCTCCACGGCCGCAGGAATGGCCTTTTTGGCGCAATCTTTGCCCTCACCCATCGGGTGCACGCTCCTCTGCCGAAAAGTGTCAATCCTATCAGAGGAGTAACACTGGTTCAGCAGCAGCAACTGCCGGATTTAGGATGATCCGCATACAGCGCAATGACGGTCTGCGGGTCGAAATGCTGGGGCAGCGTCGTGTCCCAGCCCTCCAAGGTGTATTCCGGCATCAGCAGCTGTTGGCCGTTGGCGAGGGTCGTCCGTTCCGTCAAGCGCAGGATCCGGCGCACCGGAACCGTGCCCAGTGTTTCCGCACTTTCCCAAAGGGTGATCCGCTTCCCCGACCGCGGGCTCTCCCAGTCGGTTTTCGGATCCTCCAGGCAGGCGGTGATGAGCCGGTCCAGATCGTGGCCACGCCGATTCCATTTGATGAGAAAAGCCAAGTCCGCCCCTTGCGCCCGATGGGCCTGGGCATAGCGGGCCAGGGTGGCGGCGATGGTTTTGCTGTGGAAGCCGGCGTCCATGCGCACCAAGATCGGTTTCCTGGTGAGGCCGAGGGCTCTGGGCAGGACGCGATCCAAGGTTTCGTCGGTCGCTTCGGCACTGTGCTGAGTCCCTTCTCGCAGTTCCATGCCGATGTTCCAGCCCTCCTGTCCCAAGTAAGCGGCAATGGGGGCGTAGCCGA
>JBMFVY010000153.1:0-3011 GCA_049965755.1 Phycisphaerae bacterium
GTATCAGTTATTTATTTACAGGCCCTTAGTGTATCGGTTAACTGGCACACGCTGGATGGAAGCCAAGTGTGGACTGGCGCTGCATCCACGGTGGTGGCCAACTACCCCACACCCGCAGTTGGTAGCAGCGCGGCATCGGCGGCTCCGGCACAGAATAACGCAGCGCTTGCCGCGACATACACCGGCACCACGCAGCCGGGCAGCCTGCAGGAAACATCATGGAAATTCGATATCACTTATACCGGCCCGATTTTCGGCCAGTCAAATGATGACGCTGGCACCGTTGTAACGAACGGGACCGAGAACGTACACGCTGGCTGGCCGATACAACTTGGCGCCGCTTTAGCACCGGCCGATCTGGCCACCAAGTTTACATGGAAAATTTCCGGCGCCGGAGGCAATGGGTCAGCGGCGATCAATGGATATGTGTCAAACCAGACAACAGGTGCGCCAGTGGTGCGCGGTAAACCATCCGAGACGGGCCAAGCCTACGTCGTGACCCTGGCACCGGCTAATGATACCAAGGCGACCTTTCCTGATCCGTCATCGCCGGGCATACTCAAGCGTTACTATTACACGGAAACAAAGAATCTTACGGCATCGGTACAACCGCAAGGTGCGAATATCCCAGCAGTTATCACGACGTTTGACGTGACCGCGCCGACGACGCCGATGAAGGCGGTGTACCAGTTTCCAACCCGAAAAGCCACCGCTCCCGGGGCGACTGTGGCTGATGATCTCTATCTTGGAGCAGTACCGGGAACCATTAGTACGCCTGCGCAGGCGGGGATTGTGTTTACCCATCCAGCCGTTCATAACACCACTTTCCAGGGGTCGTCCTACTTCATTCAGACCTTTACCGCCAATGACAAGTGGACGGGCATTGCCCCAACCGGGAACTTCAGTGAGTCGCCCGCCGGATGCGATAACACCGATCCCTACCCGCATATCGCCAATAACAACGACGAGGCGGTTGATGCCCCTTATAATCCCACTGATGCAGTTGACCAGATCAACTACTCGCAAATGAGCATCGATGAGGCGTTTACGATGTGGGTGATGTACCACCCGAAGATGGCGGGGGCGATTGATGTTCCGCTGGAATTATGCACTTGGAAATTTGCCGGGACGGCGACCGCGACCTTTATCGCCAAAACCAACACTTGGGCTACACCATGGATTTTGACAGGCCAGTCGCCGACCCTTAATGCGGGCATCCTTCCGACGTTAACGCCCGTCGCAGCGCAGAAATATCCAACTTGGCTGGTGAGGCCTGCCATTACGCTGCCGCCGAACTAAGAGACACTTATTGCCTGTCAAGGAGGATAACCACCAATGAAATTAAGCTTCCGTCCGATATTCACATTCTCGGCTGTTGCATTGTTATCGGTGGGGCTTGCGCCGGGGGGCACGCCGGTTGCCGCAAGGCGCGATCCATACCTCCAAATCATGGCGCAGCCCACGACTATCACCTCGGGCTACCCGACCACATTGAAAGTCACTCTGGTCAACCCGACTTCGCTGCGGTTGGGATTCTTCAATGTATTGCCGACCGAGGATTTTGCCGCAGAGTCCGGGTCGCGTGGTCCCAATGAAGAACTTCACTTAAGCCGCTATGGGCACAGCGCGGTAGGGACGTTTAGGTCGTCTGCGGCAAATTCCGTCGCGGTGATGTCGCTTGTAAAGCCGGGGCGGTCGGTAGATATGAAGCCCGATTTTCCGCTCGGTCGCGCCTACGACATGAGCATGCCGGGGCGCTACACCGTCAGGCTTGTCACGCAAAGACCGCTTTATCTTATCTCCCGAAAAACACAGATTACTGTTGGGACGGGCACGGCAACCATCGGCAGTCACCTCTTTCTCGCCGCCTTTGGGGACGGCGTCCCAGGCGGAGGCGTGGCCAAGTCGGTTGCCGTAAGCAATAGATGTTTGCTGACGGTGACAGCACCGTATGGCAAACCGCCGCCAGCCGCCATCGAGCCGACTACCGCACACATTTTGCCAGGACCGCAGCCGCACACGGCGCAGCTTGTGGCGAAGATTATTTCAACCCACGGCACCGGCATGCC
The DNA here is from genome assembly GCA_049965755.1 of Phycisphaerae bacterium. GTDB lineage: Bacteria > Planctomycetota > Phycisphaerae > WQYP01 > WQYP01 > JAJZGD01. The sequence continues at coordinate 2,070 of JBMFVY010000153.1, forward strand.
GGTTTTATTCCGCGTTTGGATTTGCACCGGCACCAAGCCATTGTCTCTACGTCTGACGGGCAATCCACTGGTGGATTTCCGCCATACTAAAGTGGACGGCCCGGATGGCCGCCAAGGCTACGGCCTGATTAAAGGTATCAAGCCACACACCGGGCCGCTGCCCAATTGGAAGCCGGTGCCATTGACCGCTTACGGTAAATGGCTAATCAAGCATGACCCGGCGGTAAATATCAAGGCAAAAACCTACCTCCTCAAGTCCCGTGCGGTTTATCAGTATGCCGTGCCCGTCAACCTGAGCTGCCGCTTCGATATGAGCCTTCCTGGTAACTGGGGAGGCTGCTACCATGTGCGTGTGCGGCTCGCGCAAAGCAGTCTGAGCTCGCAATGGCTGGATGTTAAAGTCCGGCCTCCGAATGACGGTTTACAACATTGAGGCCTTTGCATTGACGGGCGTGCAGTTAAAACTGGCCCTACCCGGGAATATAGAACGACTGAAACGGGGGAACGGCAAAGGTGACATCCACCTTTATTGACGAATGATCGACAATCAGATAATATTAGTCCCTATGCCGCGAACCGCACGGGCCGCCTTGGGCGGCGAGATTTATCATGTTCTTAATCGTGCCAATGGTCGTATGCGCCTCTTCCATAAGCCGGGGGATTACCTCTCATTTGCGGACCTGCTGATTTCCGCCAAGCTGCACGCGTCCATTGATATTTTCGGCTTCTGTCTTATGCCCAATCACTGGCACTTGGTGGTTCGTCCGCGCAGTGATGGCGATCTGGCGGCTTATTTGTCATGGGCGACCAATACGCACGTCAAACGTTATCGGGCACATTACCCGCAGACAAGCGGGCATTTGTATCAGGGACGCTACAAAAGCTTTCCCGTCCAGTGCAGCGGTTATTGAGTGACGCTATTACGTTATGTGGAGGCCAACC
>JBMFVY010000154.1:0-2976 GCA_049965755.1 Phycisphaerae bacterium
CACCAGTTGGTGCCCCCAACCCGCGCCGATGTTTCGTCTGATCCGATCACGGGAGATGCACGCACGGCTTCGGCGATGTAATTACTCACCCCCATCATACTGACCGCATGACGGTTTCCCCAGCTAATGCGGCTCTGAGCGCGGCGAGGGCTGACATTCCGTGCAATCGCCCGGTGGCAATGACGCTGGCTGCGGCGGCATAGACTTTCGCCCCCCATTCAGCGCGGAAGCCGCCGGTCACTTTTCGGAAGATCACCGACGGTCGAAGTGCCCGCTCGCACGCATTGTTCGTGTAGGGAACGTCGCGCCTCGTGACGAAGCGGAAAAGATCAGATCGATCACGGCGCATGGCACGAAACAGGCGGCGCGCTGCTGGGCGGTCTGGCATTGGCCTGGACAGGAGCCGATCCAACCGTTTTTCCAGGTCACGATAGTGTTTTATGAGAGTTGTGTCCTTCAATTCGTCGCGTCGCTTGCCGATCGCCACGGCCCGGAGCAGCAACCATCGAAAGCCCGGCGCAAAGCCATTGTCGCCGTCCTCGATCGCATATTTCGCGTCGCGCAGGAGATGGGCGAGGCAAATTTGCCGGACCTCGCCATGTCCGTTCTGGCCACCGTACCGATCAGCGACCCAGACTTCCGGCCGTGCCCCGTTCAGGAAGTCGACGACCACCGATGCCGCACGGCTATCGGCGATCACATGGCAGATGGCCGTGGATCCCAGCAACACCCACTGCCACCAGTTGGTGCCCCCAACCCGCGCCGATGTTTCGTCTGATCCGATCACGGGAGATGCACGCACGGCTTCGGCGATCGGTTCTGCGGCCGCCACCAATGGCGCTTCGGCGCGGGCCAGGATATTCGCGATGGCGCCTTCGCTGATCGTCACGCCGAATACTTCGTCCATCACGATGGCAAGACGCTCAAAGCTGATCGCCTGGGTGATGTGCAGGTGGATGATCAGTGCCCGCAGTTCCGGTCCAAACGGTGACCCCGGAGGAAAGCCTTCAGGAGCGGGTGCGCCAACATGCTCGCCACAGCACGGACAAATGCCATGATAGCGGTTGATCCGGGTGACAATCGGCTTGATCGGCGGCAGATCGATATGGTCGTAGGCGTGGATCTCGGGCTGGTCAGCCGAACCGAGCGCATGGGCACAGTGTGGGCAAGCGGTCAGCCGCGCATTGATGACGCGATCAGGGTTTTCGGCCAACGCACGTGCGACGCCGGGATGGCTATGGCGGCGTTTCTTGCGCTCTTTCGGCAGGTTGGGCTTCTGGCCCTTTGATGGAGGCAGGCTGGAATTGTCGGGTGTTTTCGGAGGCACGTTGAGTTTGGCTTCCAACTCAAGCACCCGTGCTGACAACCTGGTGACCTCAGCCGTGAGCCGATCAATCTGCGCGGCTTGCGCGGCGATCTGGGCCTGTTGCGCCAACACTAGGTCGACCAGATAATCCTTGGAAAGGGTGAGAAGAGTTTCGCGGTTCACGAGGATGGTGAATCGAACCCGCCGTGGCCGTGTCAAGAAAATTCTTCAGGCCGTAGGCGTCGCCCAATCAAATTGGGGGTGAGCAGATACGAAAGACAAGACCAGAGATACACTCAAGAAATAACAATGACGAACAGTTCGAGCATGCGTTTTGGAGCCGACAATCCTTTTGGTCTATGGTCGGAGCGATGCGCAGTCAGATTTTCGAGAACTCTTATGTGGAAACGCCGCAGGGAGGGGAAATATAGACAATGGGCACTATTCTCATCATCGTCATTCTGATCCTCTTACTAGGTGGCGGAGGGGGATACTATGGCTATAGTCGCTATGGTGGCAGTGGACTTGGCGGGGCTCTCGTCCTCGTGCTGATCGTGCTGGCGGTGTTGTGGTTCGTCGGGCTGATTGGCAACACTACCCCGATGCACTAGCCTTCCGCCCCTCAAATTCCTGGTTGAATTTCAGGGACGAGCAGGCAACCAACCTATTGTTTTTTCGAATGTTTACTTTGAATCCGAAATCCTACGTATTTCAGATTCGGGACACCAGATCACTTTTCAGTTCGCATTGACTCATGGAATACACTCTATCTCATTGTTTTCGCCGTAATCTTCACCTGACCGGATGACTCCATCCGATCAGGATCTGCTCCAGGAAGGGACCATCAGCATGCCACTCAACCCGTCCATCGCCCTAATGTTGCTTGCACTGATCGGCATCGCGCCGCTGTTGAGCGCCTGCCACACGACCGCTGGTGCTGGCCAGGACATCTCCGCAGCGGGACATGCAATTACCGGCAGCGCGCAGAAGAATACGCCAAAATAGTCTTCGGTCGCTCGGCCCTGTGTGTTCCGACCACGATTTCGACTGCTGCCGGTCGTCCAATCGACTGGGCTGGGTGGCTTTCTGCCTGTCCGGTTCGGATGAAGACCTTGAAGAACCGGGTTATCGGCACGTGCTCAGGACTGGCCGGTAGCGGAACGCTGTCTTGAAGGCAGAAGGGTTCTGCTCTAGTCTGAAGTTTTTACTTGGGAATGACCTGAACGTGGCGGATAGCCACGCGTAGCGCTGATTTCTTGCGAGCGTTTTGTGTCCATAAATGGGGCTTGCGGTGCGACTCGATCTGTGATTCGCTCGGGTTATGTTCATCGATGTGGTTCCGAATGGCCGATCGGCGCCGGCCGTGCTGTTGCGGGAGAGTTTCCGCGAGGGGCGGAAGGTTCACAAGCGTACCATCGCCAATCTGAGCCAGATGCCGCCCGCGTTGATCGATGGCCTACGAGCGCTGCTCGCGGGTGGCGCGGTGGTTGGTGGTGCCGATCAGGCGCTGGAGATCCGGCGTTCGCTGCCGCATGGTCATGTGGCGGCGGCACTCGGGATGATGCGCAAGCTCGGGATACCCCGCCTGCTGGGCCGGAGGGCGTCGCGCGAGCGCAGTCACGCCCTGGCGCTGATCGCCGGCCGGGTGATCGCGCCGGGACCGAAGCTCT
>JBMFVY010000155.1:0-2866 GCA_049965755.1 Phycisphaerae bacterium
ATTGCGAACGTACGGGGGAAAATTGCCTAGTTCCTTAAAGGGAGTTGTCTCGAGCGCCTGAGGCTATTCGCCTCGTCTACCTGTGTCAGTTTGTGGTACGGGCATACGTGTCGTCATGCAACGGTTTTTCTTGGCTGAATTTTTGCCGGCTTCGGTATCAAGACCTCGGCCTTGCGGCACACCCACATCTAGCCGGGTGACCGACTCCAATTCAGCGTCGCGTGCAATCAACCTTCACGTACGGTGCAGGAATATTAACCTGCTGTCCATCGCCTACGCCTTTCGGCCTTGGCTAAGGACCCGACTAACCCTGGGCGGATTTACCTTCCCCAGGAAACCTCAGACTTACGGCGAGCAGGATTTTCACCTGCTTTATCGTTACTCATGCCGACATACGCACTTGCTGCCGCTCCAGCTATTCTTCCGATTAACCTTCAACGCTGACAGCAACGCTCCTCTACCGCTCCGATTTTACTCGGAGCCCGCGGCTTCGGTGAATGCCTTATTCCCGGTCATTTACGGCGCCCAACTTCTCGGCCAGTAAGCTATTACGCACTTTTTAAATGGTGGCTGCTTCTAAGCCAACATCCTGGCTGTCACGGAAATAAAACTTCCTCTATAACTAAGACACTCTTTGGGACCTTAGCCGGCGATCAGGGTTGTTTCCCTTTTGACCTAGGAGGTTATCCCCCCAGGTCTCACTCCCGTGGAACTCGCACCGGTATTCGGAGTTTGATTGAAGCAGGCAGCCTTGCGGGCCCCTGACTTCATTCAGTAGCTCTACCCCCGGTTTGATATAGCACGAGGCTACCCCAAAAGGTATTTCGAGGAGTACCAGATATCTCCAAGTTTGATTAGACTTTTACTCCTCCCCACAGGTCACGACAGACCTTTTCAACGGTCACGTCTAGCGGTCCTCCTGAAGCGGTTAAGCCCCATTCAACCTGCCCATGGGTAGATCACTTGGTTTCGGGTCTATCGCCCACGACTGAAACGGCCTGTTCAGCCTCGGTTTCCCTTCGCCTCCAGTCCTTAAGACCTTAGGCTTGCCATGAACGATAAGTCGTCGGCCCATTATGCAAAAGGTACGCGGTCAGGCCACCCTTGCGGGATCCGCCCTTCCACGGTCTGTAGGTATACGGGTTCAGGTACTTTTGACTCTGCTAGTAGCAGTACTTTTCAACGTTCAATCGCCCTACTGGTTCACTATCGGTCGTGCAGGAGTATTTAGCCTTGGGCGGTGGTCCGCCCAGCTTCACACGAGATTTCACGAGTCTCGCGCTACTCTGGTACCTCTAGAGGCTTTGCGGTTTTCTCCTACAGGGCTTTCACCTTCTGTGGCGCACCTTTCCAAGTGCTTCAGATAACCACGCAGCTCTCACATTGAGGCCCGCAACACCGGGGTTACCCCCGGTTTGGGCTATTCCGCGTTCGCTCGCCACTACTGACGGAATCGATTTCTCTTTCTTTTCCTACAGGTACTGAGATGTTTCAGTTCCCTGCGTTCGCTCGCACCCGCCTATACATTCAGCGGGCCGTGAATGGGTTTCCCCATTCGGTAATCTCCGGATCATCACTCGTTTGCCAGCTCCCCGGAGCATATCGGAGGCTACACCGACCTTCATCGCCTCTGCACGCCAAGTCATCCACCGTATACCCTTAGTAGCTTGACCACATTGTTCATCAACCGCTTCTGAATCGCACCGCCATCCTTTGCAGGATCTCGGCCACGAGTCATTCCGCTGCCAATCAACATTCAGAGTCTTTTACAACTCTTATGCGGGGTTCAAGGTGAACCCATTGTCAAACCACCTGAGTAACTCTGGTTTGTTTGTAATGGCAACAAGTGTCGCCATTACACCTCATTAGCGCTCTTGATCTTGCAGCACCTCCGACCGCCAACACATCCAACGCACCGCTTTCGCCGTCCATCTTCGTGCCAGTGATCTTCAGCACTGCACTATCGAGCTCGATGTGGAATGTTGTTGAATCCACATCACGCAATCTTCACTTGTCAAAGAACCCGACTTCTTCAGTCGCCAGCACTCACCAACCACGGTGACATTTTTATCGACACCGCCAAGGTAAGCGGGTGCTGAGGACTCCTCTAACTCTCATATTCTTCGCGGCCGTCGGCAGGGTTATTTGACGGCTGCATGGATTCGCAACGCCGTCAGGTACCAAACTCGCTTAAGGCCCGGCTTTGGGTAATGGGCAAGTCATTACTCCTGACTTCAACCTGTCTCCCACCAAGTACTTTAACCCGGTGGCTCACATCTGATTCTTTCAGCACCCTTTCGGCTTGTTGCCGGTCGGATGTCAAATCCATCAGAGCCAAGTATTCTAACCCGCTTCAATCTTTTGTCAAGCGACACCTGATTTTTATATCTCAGGTATCGCCGGACAACCGATCCGGGCCATACTTGGCGGGCGATATCCTCGCCCCACGGGATCGAATTGTCAAGCGGCATGGAAAATCACGCAAATAAGCGTCATGCGGAGCACAACAGCAAGCACTTTTTTAACCGCAGGGGTCATGAAGGACCCCGGGAGAAATATGATTGGCTGCTGGCGCATGATGTCATTGGCTTTTTTATAACACGAAGCACGCGAAGATTTCGCCACGGGGTCTGCCCGCTTCATCCCACCGTCCCTGTGCGTCTTGCGGCCTTGGGCGGGTATTATTTTTACCGCAGAGGGCTCAGAAGTTCGCAGAGGTTGTGTCGCGAATTGCTGTGTTTTGTCGATCCGTCTTCGGTTTCTTGGCGGCTTGTTGTGAGATCGGGTTACTCGCACGTCTCCGCATTGCACACCTGTCGTATCTTGTTTTTTTAGCAAGTTAGGGGGCTGCATTACGCAGCCAGTG
>JBMFVY010000156.1:0-2840 GCA_049965755.1 Phycisphaerae bacterium
CCTCTACCCCCGCCGTCATGCCGTCGGTGCTCGAGACGATGGGTTGATACACCACGGTCAGCCACTGCCGTTCCAGAGCCTTCTCCAGCAAGCGCCGCTGTTCCAGGGCAGCGTGCTGAGAGTCCTCCAGCTGCAGATCGTGCAGACGAAAGCGATCCCGTCCTCCCGTTTTGGCCGCATAGAGGGCCAGGTCCGCGTGCTGCAACAAGGCCTCTGGGGCGTCGTCGTCCATGGGATGTACGGTTAAGCCCAGACTGGCGGCCGGATACACGGCCTCACCCGACAATGCGAGGGGGGATCGCACCGCGTCCAGAATCCGGGAAGCGAAGGATTCCAGATCGTCGAGGCTATCCAGGTTCGGCAGGATGAGACCAAATTCGTCACCTCCCAGGCGGGCCAGCGTATCCCCACGGCGCAGCGTGCTCTGGATACGCTGGGCTATGGTCTTTAGAAACTGGTCCCCGGCGTCGTGGCCCAGGCTATCGTTGATCTGTTTGAACCCGTCGAGATCCAGAATGCCGATACCCAGGAGTTTTTCCCGGCGCCGGTTCTGATCGAGGGCGAGGGCCAGGCGGTCCTGGAATAAGCGGCGATTGGGCAGATGTGTCAGAGGGTCGCGCAAGGACTCGTTGCGCAGGTGCAAGACGAGCTCTCCCAGCGACGCAAAGGCGTCGAAATAAATGAAGCCGACCTGCTGAAAGTATCCGCGGCTACGCACGGCAACCACACCGACCCCCTGGAGATCTTCCGTTTCAAAGGGGAAGCAGCCCACCTCCTTGGCCCGGCCGCGCAAGGATTGCATCCAGGCGGGAGCGGACGGATCGTCCACCGACTGGACGAGGTGTTCGTGTCTGTGCAGCGTTTCCCAACAGGGATCCCCGGGGCCGAGAGGCGCTTCCGCACCGGGCGATGGCCAATCGCCGGCCTGATGCGTCCACTGCAGGAGGCTTTCACCGGCATTCCGGAGGACGTATCCGGCCAGAACCACGCCTCGGCTTTTGCGCGGCAGGGCATCGCAGATCCGATTGAGCAGCGATTCTGTGCTTTGGGTGTTCCCTTCCTTGTTGGTGAGTGTGTCCAAAAGGATGTGGAAAAGGGCCGACCGTTCCGTATCGGTTTCGCGGGATGCCTCGGCATAGCCCTCGAGCTGGATCATGAGGTCGCCGGTCAGCAGCCGAAAGAGCGCGTCCTGCAGGGCCTCCCGATCGTCCAGGGGCACTCGCGTGTACAGCACCTTCTGCCAATGGCGCCAGTAGAGGGTGTAGGCTCCTGCCACCCACGCGGGTTGAATGCCCCAGCGGTAGTGAAGGGCGCCGACGGCGCGCATGTCATCGCACCAGGTTCCATCCAGACGACTGCTGAGCAGGCGGTGGGCGTGATCGGCTTGCTTCTGGATCAGGGAATCCAGCCGTTCCGGTGTAAAATCCCGAAAGACGGCGGAAGTGATGGGATAGGACAGAAGGTAATCGTAAAAAGCACGGGCAAGCGTGTCGGCCTCAGCCTCGAGTATCGACCGGTACTGCGCGATCCGGGCAAAGTCGGCCTCAGAGAGCCCCAGAAAATCGGATAAAGCGGTCATCTATCGGTCGTTTCGGGAGCGGGCGGAGTCTACGACCTGTTTCATGGCTTCTGCTTTTTTGCAGAGATAGAGTTGTTCGGCTTTCTTGCGTTGCGCGGCGGTGAGCTGCATCTTGATGCCGACCAGATACCGGTAGGGGCCACCGGAAGGCAGTCGCTCTTCCCGTGCGGTGGTTACCACCGTTTCGCAGGTGCCACAGTCGTGAACCTCGAACTCGGCGAGGAAGATTTCCCCAACCAGGAATGATTGGTCGGTGTAGAAACTCGCCCCTGAAGGACTGAAATCGTTTAGACGGGCCACGATGGTCCGCCCGTCCCGGTGCCGCAGAAGAATCTGCCCGTCGATGCGGACGCGCCGGTCTTGCCGGGTTCTGCGACGGTAGAGCAGCGCGGGTGGGGAAAAGCAGTCGTTTCCCTGGTGACGGTATTTGAAAGCCGACAGGCCCATCAGAATCAAGCTTGACGACTCGACGAAAAGCAGAACCCTGCGATAGTGCTCCTCCGCTACGAGGGATGGACGCTTGGGCGACATCTGCAGGTCCTGGGTATCTGGATCGCATCCCTGAAAACGGTAGGGGTGGCCGACGTCTTCAGGATCCGACGAGAGAATGACCGCGTCTGCAGGTGCGGCCTGGCATATACCGGAATCGGAGAAAGCCACAGACTCCGAGAACTCCGGCAGCAAGAACTGCAGGTACTCCGCCAATTCCAGACCGGACCGCAGAGGCAACAGCATGCCCAGATTGGAATCGTCCGTGGTGAGTCTCATGAATTTTGGCCGCTCCAGAGGTTTTTCCGGTCAATGGTGTCTTATTTAGTCAACGATCGGAAAGCCCGCACGCCTGGTGACAGTCTGAAGAAAGAGACCTTTTGCATCATTGTGTCTCGTGGGCGCCAGGTGGGCCGGGGCGGATGGCCTGGTTTTGCTGGGTTCTCCGGGTGCCTGGTGAGGGCTGTTTTGAGACATTACGATCACTCCGCTCATTCTGGAAGCCAGCCATCCCGCATAACATCGGTCATGCTCCATGGGCAGATCTCCGGGAACGTATCGATGTCTATGCCCGTTTCCTCTCCGGCGAGGATTGTTGCTCGTGACCACACGAGGTCCATCCATTCCGGGTCGTTGAAGGATGGCTTGAGGCTGGGGGATGCAGCCAGTTCGTACCTGACCTCTTTCCGCTGTGTGGTGATGGTGCGCTGCCAGCTTTTGCTTCGCAGTTCAGGCTGGTACTGCCATTTCAGGATGTGCGCCAAGAGGACCG
>JBMFVY010000157.1:0-2714 GCA_049965755.1 Phycisphaerae bacterium
GGCACCAAGCGAGCTATCTCATGAAATTTTATTTTATTATTTTTAGGTTGGCTTTAATGGGGAAGGACGGTAGGGTAAGAGTCGCATGACATAAACGGTTTTATTGGTCTGGAACTCGGGAGTAACACTGATGATGCAGAGTGATACATTTGCTTCAGGCTCAATGGGTACTCCGGCAGGTTCGTCGCCGCACGCAAGCGGCTCTACGCGACGTGATTTTCTTTTGAGGTCAGCTTTGGCGGCTGCAGCGCCTGCAGCAGGCATTGCGGCCGTGCAGGCGGCAACATCAACGACGCTGGGCAAGGAACCGGCTCGCCGACCCAACATCATCTTTTATCATTCCGATCAGTTTCGCTGGGATTGCGTATGTGCGGCCGGCCTGAATCCCATGGATTTTACGCCCAATCTTGATGCTATGTATCGTCGAGGCACCGTATTTTCAAATTTTATTACCAATCAGCCGCTCTGCGCCCCCTCGCGTTCCTGCTGGATGACCGGCCAGTATGCCACCACCACAGGCGTGTGGAAAAATGGTCCTGGTTTGCGCCCGGATGCCGTAACAATGGCGACCGAGTTGACCCGTCAGGGGTACAGCGCCAACTACATAGGCAAATGGCATCTGGCGCCTCTCGGCAAGGCGGGCGTCGGGGCGGTGCCGGCGGAGTACCGCGGCGGCTTTACGGGCATGTGGCTCGCAGCCGACGCCCCTGAAGAAAGCACTCAACCCTACAACAGTTGTTTTTGGGATAACGATAATCAGCCCGTGCATTACGGTCCTGATGAGTACCGGGTGGATTTTTTGACCCGCCATGCTGAGAAATTCCTCCGGCAAAAGCACGATAAGCCATTTCTGCTGGTTATTTCCCAACTTGAGCCGCATCAGCAGAATGGTCCGTGTGAGCACGGAGATTCGTTTGGGTTTGTTCCCCCGCGTGGGTATGAAAAAGCCTTTCGCAGTTGTTACGTACCGGAGGACCTGCGGTTTTTTCCCGGCGACTGGCAGTATGAAATGAATAATTATTACGGCGACATCAAGGCAATTGATGAGTCGGTGGGCCGTATTTTCAAAACGCTGCGGGAGGAGAATCTGGAAGATAACACCATCGTCATATTCATAAGCGACCATGGATGCCACTTTCGTACGCGCAATTCCGAGTACAAGCGAAGTCCGCATGAGAGTTCGATCCATGTGCCGCTGATGATTCAGGGGCCGGGGTTCAACAATCGGCAGGTGGTAAGTGAACTCGTGAGCATGATAGACGTTGCCCCGACCGTGCTGGATATAGCGGGCCTTCAAACGCCCTCCTGCATGTAGGGCCGGAGCTTTCTGCCGCTGGTTACGGATGAAAAAGCCCGTGCATCGTGGCGAAATGAAGTGTTGGTGCAGATAAGTGGTTCCGAGACCGCTCGAGCCTTGCGGACGCCTGAGTGGACTTATGTGGCTTTGGCGCCGGATGCAAATCTTGCCCGCGACCCCGGTAGTCTGCAATACCAGGACTACCAGCTTTACAACAATCGGGCGGATCCACATCAGTTGGTCAACATGGTGGGCCGCGTGGACACACGCTGGCCTGACCGAACTTTACTGCATTATGTTGGCAATCGGTCTATGCGCGAATTAACGGCGCATTTGCGCAATCGGCTCATTGAGCGCATGGTCGAAGCCGGCGAGCCGCGGCCGCATATTCGCGATTGGCCCTTCTATGCTTAATTACTCCCAAAAATGTCCGCGGATGCTGGCGGCAGGTGAATGCGTGTGACGGCGACCGTAACGCATTCGCCGTAACCGGCGTTTTTGTACTGCACGCGGTCCATATTTGAAGCACAATTGAACGCTGCCTGAGGATCGAGCTACGCCGTTAATGCCGCGTGGTGGCCCCGCACGGTGACACCGCCTGCGCATGGCATGGGGTGTTGGATTATCGGCTGCGGCAGTTGTGGCCATCAGTCTGCTGCGCCTACATACCTCTTCAAAAACAACAGCGCCGAGCGGCCAGCGTTATGGCCGCAGCATAATCAGTGCCACCACGCCCAACACCACGCAGTAAATAGCAAAGGGCGTGAGACGGCGCTTCTCAAAATATTTCATCAAAAACGCCGTGCTCAAATACGCACAAATACCCGCAGCCACAGCCGCGGGAATGGTCAAATGCAGAATATGCCGCGCCTCGGGCTTAAAGAGTGTCGGCACCTTAGGGCCTGTAAATAAATAACTGATACCATTTGTGGTTATTGTCCGATAATAAGGAGGATGGATCGCGCAACGCTGAATGGAATTCGCGGTAAGTACCGGTCGCTGTCGCCGGCGCTGGATGAAAGACAGCGTCGTCTCTGGGCGGCGGCGGAGGCGCGGGCCTTGGGTCGCGGCGGTCTGGCCTTGGTCGTGCGTGCTACAGGACTGGCCAAGACGACAGTGTTGCGGGCCATGGAGGAAGTGGCCGCGGGTCGCAAGATCGCCCCGGGACACATTCGCAGGCGCGGCGGTGGGCGCAAATAGTTGACCACGCTGGACCCGGAGTTGGTCCGCGCCATGGAGCGGCTGGTCGAACCGGTCACGCGTGGCGATCCCGAGTCGCCGCTGCGTTGGATCGCCAAGAGCACCCGGCATTTGGCCCGGGAACTCAGCAACCAAGGGCCCCCGCACCAACAAAGGTCTGCGCGTCCACCGTGTTTTGGACACCCAACACTACCCCCCGAAAATCTCCATCTCCAAC
>JBMFVY010000158.1:0-2685 GCA_049965755.1 Phycisphaerae bacterium
CGTTGCTCAGAAAACGATACGCGGCTTTTGTTGCCGCCCAGTCCTGGCATGCCAACGGAATCCCCTTGCCAACCCGTTGTGACAGGTCCTCCATTAACTTACCCAACCGCCGGTTCAACCGTCGATCACCCAAATCACATCCGCACAGCTCACTATTGATCCAAGCTTCCATGCCGTCGTCCCGAATAAACACAAATGCACCGCCATCCATGGCGGCAACCCTTCATTTCTACCGCGTGGCAGGCAATTTCGCCACCGAACTTGTGGGTAATTGAAAGGACGGCAAACGCTACCGCGCCATCGCCGAGTACATCCGCGCCAACGAAAGCAAAGTTATTCTTCTCTCCGCCACCCCGTACAACAAAACGTACCTTGATCTTTCCAATCAGCTCCGCCTGTTCATCGGCGAGGGGCAGGACATCGGCCTGCGGCCCGAGAGGCTGCTGCGCGAGCTTGGCGAAGCGGAATTCACCCGCCGCCACCAATGTCCCGTGCGCTCGCTGGCGGCCTTTGAAAAAAGCGAACACGCCGACGACTGGCGCGATCTGATGCGCCTTTATCTTGTCCGCCGCACCCGCAGTTTCATCCAGCAGAACTACGCCAAAGCCGATCCCGCCACCGGCCGCAAATATCTCGAATTCCCCGATGGCAGGCGTGCCAAGTTTCCCACCCGCATTCCGCGCACCGTCAAATTTCAGGTCAAGGAGAAAGACCGAAACGATCAATACGCCCGCCTCTTTTCCGCCGAAGTGATCCAAACACTTAATAGTTTGAAACTGCCGCGCTACGGCCTGGGCAATTACCGCGACCCGGCCGTGGCCGCCGATGCTGCCCAAACGGCCATACTCAAGGATCTTTCCCGGGCTGGCGTGCGGCTCAAGGGCATCTGCCGCACCAATCTCCTCAAACGGCTGGAAAGCAGCGGCCACGCCTTTATCCTCTCCATCGAGCGGCACATCCTCCGCAATTTCGTCTGGCTTCATGCCATCGAAAATCAACTGCCGCTTCCCATCGGCACGCAGGATATAGGCCTGCTCGACCCCGACTCAGGCGATGGCGATACCGAAATGGACTTCGCGACCGATGATGAGGAGGCCGATTCAAATGGCCCCGGCTCCGACCCTTCCGATCCGGCCATCTCCGATTCCACCAAGCCCGGCGATCTGCGCCGCCGTGCCGCTGACATCTATCGCCAATACTCGCAGCAATTCGGGCGCCGGTTCAAATGGCTCCCCCACTCCCTTTTCCAGACCCATCTTGCCGCCGATCTGGCCGCCGACGCCGCCGCTCTGCAGCAGATACTTGATTCCGTCGGCCCGTGGAAACCCGGCGATGACGCCAAACTCGCCGCGCTCGCCGACCTCGTCCGCCGCACCCACTCGGGCGACAAAGTACTCATCTTCACCCAGTTCGCCGACACCGTGGATTACCTCACCCGCGAACTCACCGCCCGCGGCATCTCCGTTGTCGGCGTCACGGCCGACACCCCCGACCCGACCGCCATTGCCCGCCGCTTCAGCCCGGTGTCCAACACGCCCGCCTCCGGCCCGGCGCCCGCCGCACCCCCCGGCGATGAAATTCGTGTATTAATCGCCACCGATGTCCTCAGCGAAGGGCAGAACCTGCAGGACTGCCACATCATCGTGAATTACGATCTCCCCTGGGCCATCATCCGGCTTATCCAGCGGGCGGGCCGCGTAGACCGCATCGGCCAGCAGGCCGACGAAATCTTCTGCTATTCCTTCCTCCCCGCCGACGGCGTGGAGCGGGTTCTGCGGCTGCGGGCCCGCGTGCGGCAGCGCCTCAAAGACAATGCCGAAGTGGTCGGCACCGATGAGGCTTTTTTCGATGATGAACCATCCGATATGCCCCTGCTGGAGCTCTACCACGAAAAATCGGGCATACTCAACGGCGACGACGACACCGAGGTCGATCTCGCCTCCTACGCCTGGCAGATCTGGAAAAACGCCACCGATGCCGACCCAAACCTTAAAACAATAATTCCCGCCATGCCCAACGTCGTCTACTCCACCCGGCCCCACACGCCCACGGCCGAAAAGCCGGACGGCGTGCTGGTCTATCTGCGCACCGCCGACCGCACCGACGCCCTCGCCTGGGTGGACAACGAGGGCCGCAGCGTGACCGAATCGCAATTCGCCATCCTCAAGGCGGCCGAATGCCAACCCGATACGCCCGCACTGCCTCGCATCCCCAGCCACCATGAACTGGTGAAGCAGGGCGCGGAGTGGATTGTTAAAAATGAAATATCCACCGGCGGCCAGCTCGGCCGGCCCTCCGGCGCACGCGCCCGCACTTACGAACGCTTGAGCGCCTTTGCCGCAAAAACCGATGGCACGCTCTTCCCCATGCCCGAGCTGAAAACCGCCATCGAGCAGATTTATAAGTATCCGCTCACGGAATCCGCAGCCGACACGTTGGCCCGCCAGCTCAAGGCCGGGGCCGCCGATGGGGCGCTGGCGGAACTCGTAGTCGCCCTGCACCGCGACGGCCGGCTCTGCCATGTCTCGGACGATGCAACCCCCGACGAGCCGCAGATTATCTGTTCGCTGGGAATGCGGGGCCATTGAAGAAGTCCGCCGGGATAAACCCAGTAGCGTCCGGGATGATCTTAATACAATCTTAACGTTTGCGCCAGCTCGGGTTTTGTGGTTTACTGTTGGCCAT
>JBMFVY010000159.1:0-2565 GCA_049965755.1 Phycisphaerae bacterium
CTTCGCGGATCAAAAGTGCTCGTACTCGGTGTTGCCTACAAACGTGATATTGATGATCTGCGGGAGTCTCCTTCTCTCACGATCATCGAGCTACTGCAGAAACGCGGTGCTCATGTCGAGTACAACGACCCGTTTTTCCCTCATGTGGGGCGGGGACGCAAATATGCCCTTAACATGAGCAGCACGCCTCTTGAACGCATACCTGATTTCGATTGCGTTGTGATCGTTACGGACCATTCGCAATACGACTACCCATCCATCGTTGAGCACGCTCAGCTCGTTATCGACACAAGAAATGCAACGAGGGGGTTGGAGGCAGCAAATATTGTTCGTTGTTAAACCTGAATTATCCTATGAGAGTGGATGTCAAGAAGAAAAACTCTCCCGTGCTCCCCTATAGGGGAAGCTGTTTGGCTTGCATCCAGCCCAATCTCGAAGTGGGCGACGCCGTGGGCTAGCTGCATATTTTTTGGGTGTGACCCGGCCAGTTGCAGGTCATATCGCGTGGTTTTCATGTTTCCGACGGTTTGACGCCCATGGCTCGTGAAGCTGTGCAAGCAGGAGTGTTGGTTCGGGACAACGTGCCAACCATGATCCTATGTGAGACTCGTGGCCTACAGCTTTATTTGGTTGTGCGAGGGAGCATAGGATGCACTGGAGACTCCGGTGCTGAACGGGCAGTACCGGGAATTGCCTAATAATTCAGCAGATACTCTCCCTCGACCCGAGCGTCGCGAGAACCGAAAGGCTGTCATTAGCCAGGAAAACCCAAGCAATGGGCCTGATCCTCACGCATACGCTCAAGCTGCTTGTGACTTCAATTTTTTGGCGTCGAAGCTCTCCCCTTTCTTCCAAAGCGTTAGAGTAATGGCGGCGATCTTGCGTGCCAGTGTGATACGGGCCAACTCCGGCTTCATTCCCTTGGCCAGCAGGTCTGCATAAAAATCCTGGAAGGGCCCGGGACGACCAGAGGCGCTCAGGGCCGCACTCTTGAATATCTCCTTCATGGCGTGGTTGTGATTCTGGTTGAGGCCGCGCACTTGCTGTGGCTTTTTCGCGCGTTGCAGTTGCCCGTCCACGTAACGATATTCCGCGCTGTCGCGCGTCACCACTGCCAGGCCACTATAGGTCCACAGCTGCCGCTTGTTCCGGAATCGGTGCGGCGTCTGCATCAGGGCCACCAGCTGCGCGGCCCGCAGTGGGCCGATGAAAGGAATCTGGCGCAGCAGTTTCACTTCCGCATGCTTCCGGCTCTCGGCTAACAGTTCTCCTCGCACAGTGCGCCGCAAGTCCTGCAATCCATCCAGCTGCTGATAAAACAGCTCGGCTCGGCGGCGCACTCCAGCCTCGGTAATCTTTTGCAGCCACTGCTCGCGATGGCGCCGACCATAGACCTGCGTGCCCGTACAGGGAATGCCCCAGCTGCGATACAGCGCCTTGATACGGTTCATCACCCGCTGCAAGTCTTTACTGATCACCTGGTAGCTGCGCACCAGCTCGCGTAACGTGCGCAACCCATTCTCTCCGTGGTAGACCGCGCGCAGCATTCCGACACGGAGCAGCTCGGATAGCTTGCGCGCATCCACCTTGTCATTCTTGCTGCCTTCTTTCAATAAGGCATTGCGGCGCGTATTGCAGACTACGACCTCCTGCACGTGCGGCTTGAGCACGTCATAGAGCCAAGCCGCCCAAGTCCCCTCTTCCAACGTCACATGCAACTCGCCCCGTAGCCCATCGAGGAAATCGAGCAGCGTCCTGGCTTTGGCTTCGACGATCGATTCCATCACCAACTTGCCCGCGCCATTGCGCACCGCAACCGCTACGGCTTCTTTGTGAACATCCAAACCGATATACTTGACATTACTACTCAGCATGCTGGGTACCTCCTTGGGGGCAACTTGATTCTTCATCCGGACCACTTTCCCCTAAGGTTGAGTGTGATCCTTTCAGAACCCCCTGCAAAGATGCGCCACTTATCCTGCCGCAGTAGAATGAGACCGGACTGAGCGGAGGATAGGGCCATGCTGGGAAGCAACCCGAGCGCCGACTCAGTGGCCTCGACCGATCGAAGGGGATGCCACGGCATCCCCTTCTCGCTGGTGTTTGGGAAACTCCCTACTCCCTATCGGGAGAGGCACCAAAGCGCTAAATCCTGGGGGTGCGGGGGCCAGACAGCCCCCGCAGGCTTGATCGTCTACAACCTTCCGCTCAAGCAAGGGCGCACTCTCATAATGCATGCACGGGAGCCATTTGGCGACCCCTGAGAACTCTGTTTTACAACAGTAGGGACGCGAGGTTGCGAGCTTCGCGAACCAGTTTCCAGGAGTCACCCAAATGGTGAAGAACGTAAATCAGCATAACGGCCGCAGGGCCGTGGATCAAGGGGTTTCGGCAGTTATTCCGGAGCCTAATAAAATTGGGGCTTCCACGCCCTTTGACTTTGAAGCGCACAATCTGACCGCGTATGGCGGGCTGCTTCCGGTGGCCACCATGCTGGAGAAGCTCGGGTTCCAGCAACTGATCGAAGAGACTCTGACCATCAAGCGGCAGACACGCTCCATGCCG
>JBMFVY010000160.1:0-2552 GCA_049965755.1 Phycisphaerae bacterium
CCGACCCGGGACACAGCCACATATCGACATCTGTTCATATCATGCCGTTCGGAAAACCTTACAACGCAAGCGGCTCCTGATATCCCCACTTCTGAGGCCCCACCTCCCCAATGTGACACAGACATTCCTGTCTGTGCCCCCACCGCCGGAGGAACTCAGAAAACCAACCGTAATCTCCCCCATTGGACCCGAGATGGCTCGATTTACTGGGTCACATTCCGGCTTGCCGATTCCCTGCCGCAGGAAAAACTCGCCGCGTGGCGTGCGGAACGGGAGGCTTGGTCCAACCAGCATCCCGAGCCGTGGAGTGAGGCCGAATGGGAAGAGTACAGCAAGCGGTTCGGCGAGCGCCTGCAATCGTGGCTTGATGCCGGCTACGGTTCATGCGCCCTTGCGCGGCCCGATGTCCGGCAAACCGTGCAAGATTGCCTACTTCGCTTCAACGGCGAGCGGCTGCAGCTTCACGCCGCGGTCATCATGCCCAATCACGTCCATTTGCTTCTCGAGCCGCTTGCCGGCAATGAATTGGCCAAAATCCTCAAGGGGATCAAAGGCACCAGTGCCCGCAGGGCCAACGAAATCCTGGGTAATACCGGGGCTTCCCTTTGGATGGATGAGTCATACGACCACATTGTTCGCAGTGAGCGGCAGTACCAACACTTCGTCCGCTACATAGCGGAAAACCCCGCCAAGGCAAATATCTCATCCGACCAGTTTTGGCTCTACCTCGGTGGCACCCATGCCCAGGGTGGCACGGCCATTCCTGCCTGTGTTCAACCAGCGGTACCCGGCCAGGAAAAGGAACCACAGACAAGAATGTCTGTGCCACGCTGTGATATTGAAGAGTTTATCCACGCGGGTGATCGGGCGGCGGATTACGAGGCCGCCCGCCTCGGCGGCACGAAGTCTTATTCCGCAGAGCTGCCGGAGACGATTGAGCGGCACGCCCGGCTGCTGGACGAAAAGCTCGCCGCGATCGCCGTCTGCGATCCGGCGGTCGGTTCCGGCGCCTTCCCGGTGGGGATGATGCAGGAAATTGTCCGTGCGCGTCTCGCCCTGAAACCCTATTTCAACGATGTGGCCGAGCGGTCGGCCTACCACTTCAAGCGCCATGCAATACAGAGTTGCCTTTACGGCGTGGATATTGACCCCGGCGCGGTGGAGATTGCAAAGCTGCGCCTTTGGCTTTCGCTGGTGGTGGATGAGGATGATGTGCAACAGATCAAACCGCTGCCGAACCTTGATTACAAAGTGGTGGTGGGTAATTCCCTTCTGGGCGTGGAGAAAACCCTGTTCAACGAGAAGCTTCTCAGCCAGTTGGAAGAACTCAAGCCGAAATATTTTGACGAAACCGACAGCGATAAAAAGCACCAGTACAAGCGCCGGATCGATGAGACCATTAAACAGCTCACCAACGGCAACAAGACCTTTGACTTCCAGATATATTTTTCGGAGGTGTTCCACAAAAAGGGTGGTTTCGATGTGGTGATTGGCAATCCGCCGTACATTCCGACGGAGGGGATGTCGGAAGGCGACCGTGCCCGCTTCAAGTCGAGGTTCCCGCAACTACGGCGAAAATTCGACTCCGCGGCCGTCTTCATCCTCGCTTCGCTCGGGCTCCTCGGGCGAGACGGGAACCTTACCTTTATTTCGTCGGTCACTTGGCAAACGGGCGAGAGCTACATCGAGCTTCGCCGCCACCTCCTCGCCGCCGCTGGGGTTCACACGCTGGTGAACCTACCGTTCGACTCGTTCGGCGCCGCCTACGTCGACACCGGCGTGTACAGCATCCTGAGGGGGCCGACGGCCAGCTACCGTGTGGCCCTTCTCGGGAAGAGGGCGGGGCTCGATGAACTTCGAGCCCCGCGCTACGCGGTGGTGGCGTCGGGCTCGGTCCAGCCCCCACGCTTCAAGCTATTGCTCAGCCCCTCGACGGCGCCCCTTCTTGCGAGGCTGCGGGGCCGACCGGACGTCACTACACTCGGCGAGATCACCGAGTCGACCCAAGGCCTCGCCGCGAGCGCCTTTGCCCGGGGTGGTTCGCGGGCGTCACAATTTCACCTACCGTTCGCACCGGGAGCACACGTGCGCCGGTATTGCCTGCACCTCAACCAGGCCGGTTTTACGGACATGTCCAGGCACCCCTCGCTCATCCGTTTCTACGAGGCACGCCCGAAGCTGCTCATCCGCCGCATAATCAACAGGCAGGACCGGATCGACGCTGCCCTCACGGAGACGGCCGCTGTTTTCAAGAAGGACATCAACCCTTTCATTTTAACCCGCAGTGAGCTTAGCCCGCGGTACCTTCTGGCCTTGGCCAACAGCAGGCTATTGTCGTGGCTCTACGTGAACACGTCCGCGATCGCCACAAAGGACGACTTCCGTCAAACGACGCTGGCCGAGCTGCGTGAGTTGCCAATCGTCGCCGCCCCCTCAGGGTCTCAGGAAGCGCTGGAGCGCCTCGTGAATCTTATCCTAGTGTAGTGAATTCAAATTATTGTAACTTATAATTGGGTGTTGCGTGTTACCTCGTGGAAAGCGAGGATAACACC
>JBMFVY010000161.1:0-2542 GCA_049965755.1 Phycisphaerae bacterium
GGTTGTCCGCATTGCATTGGAAGCAAATCAGCCTGCCGGTGATCCGCTCGACCTGATCCATAATGTTCCCGGAAAGAACGTGCTGATAACCGTCCGTGCCAAGGAATCGCCAGCCTTTGGCGTCCGCTTCAGCCAAAGCCCTGATCTTCCGTTGAGCCTGTTCATCGGGGATAAGGTGCTTCAATGCCGCGGTGGCCAATTCCAGGCGGGTAAAGGTTTTAGGCGGTTGTGTGGTTACATTACTCGCGTTTTGGCTGGTTTTCGGCGGTAACGTAACCGTAACCGCGTAACCAGTCTTTGAATCCGCGCGGAGTAGGTTAATAATTTCCGGCTTATGTTGACGCAGTAATTCCACCTTTTCGGGAGGTAATGCAGGCCTTACCCGGACGATATCACCATCCAGCCGGATAGTATGGCCGGTGGATATAAGGTCTCGCAGAATATCCGACGCGGTAACTATCATACGGCACTCTCCTGATCCATCTGGCGGGCCACTTCTTCGGCGGCGGCAGCCTGATCAGACCGTCCGCGGCCATGCGCAGCAACGCCACGCGGCAGCTCATGTCCTTGAGCCGCCCGTCGGGACGGCGCCAGGGGAGTTCCTCGCACACTTGGCAAGACAGGCGGTACCGGCTCGGCGCAGGCTCGGCGGCGATCAAGGCACGGATGCGCTCGAGCTCGGCGGCAGTGAAGGTGCGTCCGCAGTAGCGCATCGATCAGCTCGAATTGATCAGGCCCGCAGATCGAGCGGCGCGCAGCGCGATCACGGTCTCATAAAGATGCAGCCACCCGCGCCAGATGACAGTCATCCCGGGGTCCCCATCGCCCTTGCGCCCCAGATGCCCACCCAGGCTGCCGATCATGCGCACGACCTCCTTGAGCGTCAAGGATTGTGCCGCGGGCAGGGCGTGATGGACCCGTACGTGCAGCGCCTCGATCTCCTCTTGGGAGAAGACCTCCGTAGCAGCCAGGTCCGGTTGCACGCGGGCAAGGTAGGCCACGTGCATCAAGCGTACTGCGATGACGCTGAACAGGGCCAGGTAGCGGGCGAGTCGCTCGGCCGTCTCGAGCAAACAGCTTTCGACGTTGCAACCGGACTTCAGCACCTTGTGCCAAACCTCGATCCCCCATCGCTTGCCGTACCAGTCGATCTTCTCGCAAGCGCTCTTGAAGTCCAGCACGGGCAAGTCCGTCAACAATACCCAACTGACCGCCTCCTGGCCCTCGGGGGGACTCCGCTCGGTGGCGGCGATCACCCGCACGCCGATCGGTTCGATCGAGGCGGACTCCTTGGCCCGGCCGCGCCGCTGCGGCGGCTTGATGGTGACCTCCGTCACACGGACCTCAAGCTGTGCCTCGCGCGCCTTGCGCTTGCCGTTACCGGGGATGCTGACGCTCTTCTGTCCGAGCACCGGCGCACAGGCCAGCGCTTCCTCGATACTCTCGCAGCACTCGCTCTGCTCAGGCACGAGCTTGCGATCCACCCGCGCCCGGATCAGGAAATGCGCACCCTCCTGCCTCGCCTCCGCCAACAGCTCCCAGAAATCCGACTCCCGATCGGCCACCAGGATCAGCTTCGAGCGCGGCACGGCGAGCGCGCGAGTCTCGCGCATCGCCTGCAGCCATTTGAAACTCTCCTTCTCTTCAACCGGCGTCACCTGCAGCCGCTCGACTTTCTCCTGATGTTCCTCCTCGGGTACCGGTTGGCGCGCCCAGATGTTCTGGCTCAACATCCCCAGCGGCACTCCCGAGGTCGTAAAGGCCAGTGCGTTATGCACGCAAAGCCCCCGCTCGTGCGTGCTGTTACTCTTGCCGATCGGCCCGAGTCCCTTGGTCTTCGGGTGCTGTCCGTAGCAATAGAATACCGTGTCCTGCACCACCAGGACTGGCCCGGCAACCCCCAGGACACGCCGCATCGTCTCGCGAATATGCGGCCTGCGAATCGCTTCCGGGCTCGCCCTTTTGTTGTCGAACAGCCGATATGCCCCTTGCGTGGCCGCCCACGTCCCGCACGCCTCATTGATGGGCGCCCCTGGGTTCTTTGTCAACAGTGTGGCCGTCTTCACCAACCGCCGATCCAACCGCTTGTCCTCCAGATCAATGCCGGCAAACTCCTGCCCGACCCACTCAACCGACTCCGTGCCAGCTGCGATGATAGACAAAGCCTCAGGATCTTCGCACCGCGATCTCTTGGTCACGCTCCCCAGCTTCCTCCAACATACTACGCTGAGTGTGGAAGGCTATCAGACCCGCGGAATTGTGTCCAGCCCCTCGTTAGCGCGCGTCCCTCGGACCCAAAAAGCGCTCAAAGATGTGTGCAATAGACAGAACCACTTGGAGGTCACTATGGAACGTCAGGTTCGTGCTCAATATACTGCGGATTACAAGACGCAGGCAGTGTCATTGGCTGAGACTCTCGGGGCGACAAAGGCTGCCCGTAAGCTCGGGATTTCAGTCAAAACACTCGGGAGGGGGGAAAGGCCGTCACCCGCGGCAATCCTCACATCCGTTTCATGAAATGGGACGGACACTGTGCGATATT
>JBMFVY010000162.1:0-2523 GCA_049965755.1 Phycisphaerae bacterium
CGTTGTGCATCACCGAAGTCAGCGGGTGTATCGCTGCTGAGCACCTTTCGCATGGCCTCGATTTGTGCAGGGGATAGCTCGGAGAGGTTGGCGAGGGTCTCTTTACGCACTTTATTACCCACGCGTACGGATTTACGCAGGAGCACGGCGGGCGGGGAATTACGGTTGGGGACCACGTCAATGTACATGAGCACGTTATAACACGATTAAAACATCATGTCAAGCACTAAACGCAACAATTACATGGGTACATTTTGCCGGCAAAAATCAGCCGCAAACGTGACGTAAAGCTGGATTTAACAAGAGGTTACAGCGCGGAGAGGTGTGCCAGAGAAGGTGGAACTTTGGTTTAGACAAATGTCCGTCAGAGCTGTGGTAACCGGGAGACCAAATTTCCGAGTTGTGCCATGAAGCAGCCCGACGCCTGACGGCAGCCATCGCGGTTGAAAGTATTTTATGCTTCAGAAGATTGCCCGTAACTTTACCCATGGAGTGTTCGCGATGAAATCCAAACTTCTTAATTGTGCCCTCGGGGCTGTGTTGGTCGCCGGCTTAAGCCTCGGCGTAACCGGCTGTTCGCTGTTTGAAAAAACAGATGCTCCGCAGATCAACGTAAAATCAGATCATTCTTCGGTGCAGGTTGGCGAGACGGTTTGGCTTCATGCCACCACCTCCAACCTCAGCAACACCAGCATCGAATGGAAGGTTTCTCCCACCAACGCCAAGCTCGCGCCTGATGATTCACGCGGCGATCAATACGCCCGGTTTTCTGCGAGTCAACCGGGTGGATACATCGTCACGGCTTACGCCAAAACCGCAAATGGCGGATCGGTTGTCAGTCGTATCACTGTTATTGTAGCGCCGCCCCGCAACGAATAGACGGCTGCATTTAAGACTCTTTTGCTCCACCCCGTACCAATATCGGCTGCTCCTCACATCTACTGCCTAAGGAGCAGCCGACGGTACGGTCGGTGAAACCCCCAAAACCGTTTCAGGGATACATATGTTGCGGCCACACCAATCTACCGGAGGGACGGAGAGATTGGCTGTTGCGGATCGTAAACAGGGTTATCGCTCAGCCTTGATGATGAGCTTAAAAAGCGGCGCAGGCGGCCTGCTCGATGGACCAACAATCATTGCCGCGATAAATCCACGTTTGCTTTGCGCGTTGCATAGGAAGATAATGATTATGGAAGAAATGTCTTCGCTTGCGAGCAATCACGATTTCTCCCTCTGAAATGAGACGAATACTTGAGGACTTTTATGTAAGCCCGGCAAAACAACGTCACATAGATGCATGAACTGGATAATTGATGACGAAATCTGCCGACCATTATGAAATACTCGTAATCGAGGACAATCCGACCCAGCGGGCGGCGCTGGAGCGTTTGTTGACCAACGCCGGCTACAACGTCAAAACAACCGATTCGGCGGAGAAGGCCCTGATTTATGTCGGCGAGGGCATAGACTGCGTCATTGCCGGCGTCATTTCGGGGGATATATCGCGCATTGATCTCATCAGCCATTGGCGGAAATATTTTCCGGATACACCGCTGCCGCTCATCCACGAAACCCAAACCGTCCAGGAGCTGGTGGCGGCGATCAACGTCAGCGCCACCAAAGATCTCGAGCAATTCTCCGACGCCAAACTGATGCTTACGCGGCTCATAGACCTTGTCTGGGCTTGCCAGAAGAATAAGATTGTTCCGCCCATGCCGCCGCCTGATCGAATAAAAGACAACATCATCGGACATTCCAAGGGCATGCAGGATGTTTATCGCCTGATTGACCGCTCGAGCCAGGTCTTCAGCACCGCACTGATTCTTGGCGAGTCGGGCACCGGCAAAGACCTCGTGGCGCAGGCGATTCACCGGAACTCGCCGCGCCATGCCGGGCCGTTTGTGGCCCTGAACTGTGCCGCCATGCCCGAAGCTTTGGTAGAAAGCGAACTTTTTGGATACGAAAAGGGCGCATTTTCCGGTGCGGTCGGCTCGAGAATCGGCCGATTTGAAGCGGCCGATGGCGGCACCTTGTTCATTGATGAAATCGGAGACTGCCCGCTGTCGCTGCAGGCCAAAATGCTGCGCATTTTGGAAAATCGCATTGTCACCCCGCTGGGTGGACATCGCGAAATCAAGGTGGATACCCGCGTGATTGCCGCCACAAGCAGGAACTTGCCGACCATGATGGCTGCGGGCCAGTTTCGTGAGGACTTGTACTACCGGCTCAATATCATCGCCATTCATGTGCCGCCCTTACGCGAGCGCGTGGAAGATATTCCTCTGCTGGTGCGCTTTTTTATCGAGCGGGTCAACCAGCGAAATCTAGTCCTTAAACAAGCGAATCCCCCTGCCGAAACCTGATAATTCTTGCGTGATATTTTTTCACGCAGTCTCCCCATTGCGGCCCGGTGCTGGGCCGCATCGTTATTGGGTTCGGGTTTTGTTTGTTCAGTGTTTTTTTTCTTTCTGGTCTTGGCGTTGCGGCGGGTCGAGGCGTCCTTACCCCGACATCAGGTTCCAT
>JBMFVY010000163.1:0-2467 GCA_049965755.1 Phycisphaerae bacterium
GGCCGAGGCTCGGCGAATAATCGCGGGCACGGTCATCATACAGCCCCGTTACCGCATCCAGCGTCATCCCCTGATACAGATTATCCACCAGCGGCTGCGTGCCGGCCGCTGGCGTACCCCAATCGGAATTTAATACCGTGATGGTGCCTCGGCCGCCTGTCCCGCGCGGGCGAGCTCCGCGACGCGGCTTCACTTCGCCTGCAGGCATTGATGCTTCGTTGATTGCGACCATAACGCGGCCTCAAAATGGAATTCTTTGCGAAATCATAACGCGCCGGGGCGATGCGGGGAAGTCGCCGGCTTGGCTGCACCCATCCACAGCGTCAACATGCGGCTGTCGCCGGCATTCAATTGCACGACAAATAACACCGCCCATAGCGGCTCGTGCGGTTCGTGGCATAGGACAGGGCCATAGCCCTTGGCCCCATCCATGTCAACAACGGTGGATGTCACCCTTTTCGTGTCCCATCAATTATTATAAATATTGGCCGAATCACAATTTGGCGGGGCCACTGCGAAATAATTCATCGTAGACGGACTGTACGCGGGCGGACCCAGAAATTATACCACGCCGGGCGATGAAAAACTCTCTGAACAATATCCGGCCGCGGACCGGTAGCACGAAATATCAAAACGTGGTACCAGCATTCGACCGCAAGGCTGCCTCCTCGGTGGGAGAATGCAATCGCAATCGGCAGGTCGTTGCGGAGCTTTATGTAATAGAGCGTCCTGAAGCTCCCCGTGGAAATAATCCATATCCCCACCGGCCAGTGGGCACCAATGCGCACCGTCGCGGCGGCAATTAACGCGCCGGACGGGGAAAATACGGGCGGACACGCACTGACTGCGCCGTCTGCCCGGCCCCACAGCTTCAGCACCCGCTCACGCGCCGGCGCGTCCCGGCGCGCTAAGATCAACCGTACCGCACCAGGGCTGCCTTCGTGGCTGGCTACGAGGACCATCCGTCTCCCACGCGCCGAAAACGCCCCGTACCGCAGGCCGGGCCTCGCCACTAGATGAACACGCCGGAGCTGGCTGGCTACTCTGTTAACCGCCATGACGCTTACCCAGCGTCCGCCGTCAACCCAGCCCAAGAAACGCCCATCCTCTGATGAGAACGCATGGTTGTGTGGTTCAAACAACCCCGCCGATTGTGATGAAAATGCGCAACGGCCAAACTGCCAGATGCGAATCCGATCATGGGGATCGGCCGACGAGGGAAGAATTGCCATCCATTTGAGCGTTCCGGGGATGATTGCCGACGGCCACCGCCCATCCAGATCACCCGCCGCCCCAAAGGGGCCGCGCGAACTACAAACCCGAAACGGCCCCGAGTTTTTCTGCGGCCTAAAGCCGACAACTGAAATATGGGGAGCCTCGCCCTTTTCGCCCCCACCAACCGTTACAACAAATGCACGCTGACCGGAGCCGAACAAACCCAAAGGCTGCTCCCCATCTGAGCTCGCCGTAATCGTCGCCCGCGTTACGGGCACATGGGTAAAACGCCAGCGCAGCACGCGCTGTGTATCAGCCGCCGCAACCCCGTGTGAGCCAATCCAAATCACTCCAGGCACAAGGCGCGCTGTGTGGGCGTGCGCCGCTCGAGGCAGCGTAAGGGTCTGCCGCAAAAGGATACCCTTGGAGCAATTCACCAACACCGGGTTACCCCTCGCAACGAGTAACGGGGGCGCGGCGGCGAGAGGGGCCGAAAAACTCGGCGCCAGCAGCCACGCTGCAACAGCCCAAATTCTCCGGGCAAGCCTCTCGGCTCTGCGAGGGACTCGGCAACCTCCGCCAACCGGCATCACACGTCGGCAGTGAAACATTAACCTCATATACTTTACTCCCCGCCGGCGGATTTGATCAGTTCCTTGGTGGTTTCGACCAAGGACTTGAAGAATTCCCTGTCCTGGCCCTGCCACCCTTTTATAATAAAGCCGCCCCCCATCTGCCCGTGAAGGCTGGTATCCCACTCCCAACGCGTATTTCCCCATTCCTTCGGCGTGACAGACTGGACCTTGCCGTTACAGAAATAAACTGTCGTGATCTCGGGAAAGGCCGAACCCTTCCAAGGAATCGTGTAATCGCCGTTATCCGTGATGGAATTCGCGATCTTTGCAATTATCCCGCCAATTCCGCTTAACTTCGTAAGCCCATGTAGAATCTCCTCCGTCAGCTTGAATAGCAGCAAGTGTCGTGGCGACTCTCCGCTCGTCACGACAACACCCAAATCTTGAGCGTAATAGTAATTAACGTAGTACCGTCCTCCGGACATAGCGTGCTTCTTGCCGGTCCGTACCAGCACGGGGGCCTGCACGCCCGGTAATTTGTAGAGCCCCGCCGCATCCACATTCCCCACCGGCGAGGAATCGACGAACTGATAAGTATTGGCCCCGTTGATGTATCCCAGCGGGTCTTGGCTTGTCCATCTTCCCAGCGTCGGGCTGTAATTCCGGAAGCGGTCATC
>JBMFVY010000164.1:0-2442 GCA_049965755.1 Phycisphaerae bacterium
TATCAATATCGCGGGAACCTTTTATTACCTCTGCAGCGTCCTCGATGGCTACAGCAGAGCCATTATTCACTGGGATATTCAAGAATCCATGACCGAGGGCCAAATCGAACTCATCCTCCAGAAAGCCAGAGAACGATTCCCCAATACAACACCACGCATCATCTCCGACAACGGGCCGCAATTTATCGCCAAAGACTTCAAGCAGTTTATTCGCCTCGCCGGCATGACCCATGTGCGAACCAGCCCCTTTTACCCCCAGAGCAACGGCAAGATCGAACGCTGGCACAAAAGCCTCAAGCAGGAGTGCATCCGCCCCAAAACACCCCTCAACATCCAAGATGCCCAACGCATGACCGGCGACTATGTACGCCATTACAATACCGTACGACTCCACAGCGCCATCGGCTATATAACACCCAACGACAAGCTCGCAGGACGCGAAACGCATATATTCGAGCAGCGAGACCAAAAACTCGCCGAGGCACGAGAACTTCGCCGTTTGCAGCGGCAGAAGCAACGACCGGCCATACCCGCCGGCCATGGCGAACAAGACCTTTTACGCGAGAAACGCGAATCGGCCTTACCGCAGACTTGCCCGGAGCAACGATGAATTGCATAATAACCACAGCCGATCAAACGGAAGCGAGCAATGGAGGCGTCCAACTCGCCAGGGATCGTCGGCTGCGAATGCGACGAATAAGCGCCACGGCCGGCGGCACAACGCCCCCGGCCGCTCGCAGCGCACATGCTATTCAGAGCATCTCGCCCATGCCTAAAAAAACGCAACCGTCCGAACCCGACAGTACCTTAGGCGTCGGTACTGATTGTCCAATTCCGGCTGAACCAAGACACAAGCCGAAAGGCATCTGACGGCCCACCTGCCGGGGAAAGTCTCCGATTTGAGGCTGAAGCTGTACCGCAAAGCCAAGCAGGAGCCGAAGTTCCGGTTTTACGCTTTGTATGATCGGATGTATCGGCTGGATGTGTTGCAGGCGGCATGAGTCCGGGTCAGCTCCAACAAGGGCAGCCCCGGGGTGGATGGCGTGACGATAGAGTCCATCGCCCGCAGCCCAGAAAGCGTCGCGGCGTTCCTGAACCAACTGCAGGAATCGCTGAAGAACAAGACGTACCGCCCGCAACCGGTGAAGCGTGTATATATTCCGAAAGCCAACGGCCAAATGCGACCTCTGGGCATCCCGACGGTGCAAGACCGCGTGGTGCAGATGGCGTTGCTGCTGCTGTTGGAAGCGATCTTCGAGGCAGACTTTGTGGATTGCTCGTACGGGTTCCGTCTCGGACGCAGTGCCCATCAGGCACTGGAGCAAATTCGCCAGAACCTGCGGGAAGGTCGGCGGGAAATATACGACGCGGACTTGCAATCCTACTTTGACACGATACCACACGACAAGCTGATGGCGTGCGTGCGTATGCGGGTGGTGGACCGAAGCGTCCTGAACCTGATACGCATGTGGCTGGAAGCGGTTGTGGTGGAAGACCGAAAGGGTCCTGGCGGTGGCAAGCACTACAGCCGTCCGAAACAGGGCACACCACAGGGCGGGGTTATCTCGCCCTTGCTGGCGAACTTGTACTTACACTGGTTCGACCGGTTCTTCCACATGGCAGAAGGTCCTTACCGGTGGGCCAATGCTCGACTGGTGCGGTATGCCGACGATTTTGTCATTATGGCGAAGCATGTCGGAAGTCGCATCGGGGGATTCGTGCAGGCTACGCTGGAAGGTAGGATGCAGTTAAAGGTCAATCGTGAGAAAACACGTACGATAAAGCTGAGTGCGGCAGGAGCATCGCTGGACTTCCTTGGGTATACATTCCGGTATGATCGGGACCTGAAAGGGCGACCTCAACGGTACCTGAACATGACGGTGTCCAAGAAGGCGATGAAACGATGCCGTGAGGCGATTCGGAACATGACTGGCCCGAAGCAGGGACTCCTGCCGATAGGGACGCTGATTCAATCACTGAATAGGCGGAACACCGGCTGGGCAGCCTACTTTGGTCAGGGCTATGCGTCCAAGCCCTTCAGCGAAATAAGCGCGTACTGCATCGAGCGATTGACGGTACACCTGAAACGACGCAGTCAGCGTCCCTATCGGCCACCGATGGGCATAAGCTGGTACCGGCAGATTCTACGACTTGGGTTCCAGCGGTTGCTGCCCCGAACTCGTCGAGTTGAGCCTGCTGCCCTGCCCAAGCTTTCGGAAGAAAGATACCGAGAGAGCCGGATGCGGGAAACCCGCCCGTCCGGTTCGAGGAGGGGGGACTCAACCCACGCAACCACGGCTCGTCCGAGGTATACGCGAGGTTGAGTCCTCTACTCTACCGCGCCACCCAATATCGCGGCGTTCAAATCAACAATAACTTCGTTTCTTGGGGCCTTTGTGGTGAAAATCGGCGCCTCTATCCGCAAGGCAATCCCGGCCATTA
>JBMFVY010000165.1:0-2434 GCA_049965755.1 Phycisphaerae bacterium
GCTGATCGCATGAGCTTTTTAATTTTTTGTACCTGCATGAGTGCACCTCAAAAGCTCTAAAACGTAACCGTGGTGGTGTAGACGTAAATAAGCGGGCTGGCCGTTGCGTTGTCCGCGGGCGGGCAATAGAGCACGGTATCGCCCGCTGGGCCGCCGTCGCTGCGTACAATGGCGCCGCTAACGTTGACGATCTTTCTAAACACGCCGCCAGAGGAATAGTCAATGCCGATGGCACCAATAGGGAATGCGGGATCGGTGAGGCTGCCTGCCTGCACAAATGGAATAGCGTTGCCGTAGCCTGATCCGCTACCGTCTTCTGAACTCCCGACTGCGCCGGGGTAGCTGCCTCCGGGCAGCGGTTCCGGTGAAGATGTCGAGGGAACATACGGATATTGGTAAGTATAATCACCCTTATAATAAACAAGAATGTATAAATCTACGCTTGTTCCGCCGGCTGGCTGGTCGGGCGACAGGCGGGCCAGAGCCGTCCAGTAGTAATGCGATGTATTCGTCGGCGCGAGTGCTGGCGCCGGGTAAGGTGAATAGCTGCCAAACTCGTAGGTGCGATCGTTGAGGGTGAGCGTGCCGGCAGTTGTGCCGGTGGTAACAATGCCGGGTAACGGCGCGAGGTTGGTAGAGATACCGGTTAAATTGCTCGCATTGTATTTGGTTTCAATAATGCCGATGGCATTGTTAGCGATAATCTGGCCGATGGTTTTGTTGGCGTCCTGCTGGGTCCATTTGATGGCCACGGGAAATACGGCGGCAATCATTAAGAGGCCCAGGGCGAGGATGGCGATGGCGAAGAGGATTTCGATCATGCTGAAACCGGCATGACGGCGGTGAGCCGCGGAGAGATTTTTACCACTAAGGCTCAAAGACACGAAGGGTGTGGGAAGATTCACCGCAGGGGACGCAGGGGTACGCAGACAGAGCTTTTGCGCAACGGGAATTTTAGCCACAACGTTTTTTGCCACAGAGTTCACAGAGGACTCAGAGATATTTTTATTACCACAGCACATAAATGTGCAGGCTAACAAATTGTTATTTCCCTGGTAGCTATTTGGCGTTGTCGGTAATAGGCCTCTGTGCTCTCTGTGTACTCTGTGGCTAGAAAACGTCTCTGCGGCTCTGTGGCTCTGCGCGACGAGGATTTTAGCCACAGAGTTCACAGAGGACTCAGAGATATTTTTATTACCTCGGCACATAAATGTGCCGGGTAGTATTTTATTATCTTTGTGACTTAGTGTCGCCTGTCCCGATGTCCTCTTGGTACAATTTGTATTCGGGATTGTGGTTAATACCGTCTCTGCGGCTCTGTGCTCTCTGTGTACTCTGTGGCTAGAAAACGTCTCTGCGGCTCTGCGGCTCTGCGCGAGATACCCCCCCGCTTCGGTCAATGGGAACTCAAGTTGTAACAGGCGCTTAATCATCGAATTAAATTCCCTGTATATGAGTTAACCACCATAATTTCGGTATTGCTGGCGCTGGGCGCGGTGCTGTTGGTGCTGGGTATGGTTACGACCACGCCGGGGGAGCTGGTGTTGTCATTGCCGGAGGCGAAGTCCCAATCCATGTAATCGGCTGTGCCATCGGGGTTGGCCATTGCCGCGATGTAACTGCGGATCACCATGTGGCCGGAGGCATCGAATACGATGCAGCGGGGGCCGGTGGGTGTGGTCGTTCCGGCTTGGGCACCGGCGATGTTGAGCGTGCTGGTTTGATCATTGAGTGTGCCAAGGTAAACGCCTTTGGGCAGGTAATCTACCGGTTGGGTGAGGTATGGCTCAAAAACCAATGGCTGGCTGGAGGTACCATTTTCGGGCTGGCCTGTGGGGGCAATGGCGAGGGCTACGGCGGTTTCACCGCCATGGGTCGGCGTGGTGCTGGGCAGTCCGCTACCGGACATGCCGGCGGTTGTTTCCTCATAAAACACCACCGCGACCTGCTGATGTGTTTTTAACGCCAGGTTATGGCCCTCGGCAATATAGGCCGAGACGACATTGGCCGCCTGGGTGAGGCTGTTGGTTTGAAAGGCGTCAATGAGGCTTGGCACGGCAATGGCGCCAGCGATGATCAGGATGGTCATGACGGTAAGGAGTTCGATGAGGGTAAAACCGCGGCGGCTGCCGGGGCGCGGCGCGACGGGGGTTTTTGCCACAGAGTTCACAGAGGACTCAGAGATATTTAATGGGCGCTGCGGCGGGGTCGCGCGCAGAGCCGCAGAGGACGAGGGTTTACCACAAAGACACGAAGACACGAAGGACGTGGGAAGATTTACCGCAGGGGACGCAGGGGTACGCAGAGGGATTTTTGCCACAGAGTTCACAGAGGACTCAGAGATATTTTTATTACCACGGCACATAAATGTGCCGGGTAGTATTTTATTATCTTTGTGACTTAGTGTCGCCTGTCCCGATGTCCTCTTGGTACA
>JBMFVY010000166.1:0-2395 GCA_049965755.1 Phycisphaerae bacterium
GGCCAGCCTTCGATGGGTTATTCTTTTCACCTGAAACGCCTCCTTGCATAAGATAGATATTGCAATATACAATACTATATTATTACGAAAAGCGGAGCGTTTCGGTTCATATTTCATCCAAATAGGCGGCAAGGCGGAAAATTACGCTGGTTTAAGGACTAGTATCGCCATGGGGTTCTACGACCCGTGGGCATCTGCAAAGCCGGATACAAAGCAGGGCTGGTCACTCAATGTAATTCCCGTTCTCTGGATAGACGTTCTACCGAAGGCCTCCGCAGGCGAAGAAAAGATGTTTTTCCCTTTCTTGGTCAGCCAGTCCCATCCTTGGGGCTATCGCCAGGATGGTACCGTTATGAGCTGGGGACAGAGGAACGCTGCGTTGAAAATCTTCGCTGAGGCCGCAGGGCATGATCGATATACCGAATTCGCGTTGAGGGACGTTTTTCCTTTCGGAGCGGAGCTTCCCATTCCGCTGGCTTTTCTACTGAGGAGTATGTGCCAAAATGCCGAGCGCGACGATGAGTTTAAGAAAGCCCTCCTTGCGCGGTGCCAAGGCCTCCCAGTAATTTGGCGATCAAAATTCGAAAGCCAATTGTCAGATTTATCAGTGGAGTGCTTCGGGGCACTGCGGAAGGCGAGCCCTTCATTGATTGATTACCGTGTCCATCTCAATTGTTTGGATAGCCGCGCGATAGACAATGATGGTACAGACAAGGATGATAATTCTATCCTTTTTGTGCGATTAAACACGGGAGGGGAGACACTGCGAGGCGAGGAATTGATCTTTTCGCTTTTCAAATCTGCGTTTCCCAAAGCCAAGGAAGCGGTCGAAAATGCGGCCGCAGGATTCATGCCGCCCTCCCACCTTTTCTCGCTCCTCGTTCGCGTGGTTTCCGCAGGCGACAAGCCAACCAATCTGCACACGCCTTTAAAACTTCGGGATTTCAAGGTTAAAATCGCTGACAAGGACTTCAAAAAGAGGTTGGAAGTATTTATCGAGAGGCGCGTTGCCAGGGTGGTTTCCCAAGCGAGAATCTTGTTGACAGGAGAGAATGGAGAATCGAACGATCCCACGATGGCGGCCGAGGTGTCGGCGCAACGCTGCAATGAGTTTTGCTTGCCGCCGGCTCTGGCTACGCGAACCGTAAGGGAGGCCCCCGAGGTCTTCCTAGCATTACTTTTTTGGCTGAACCAGGGGGGCGAAACTAAAATTGGAAGTCAGGATCATCGGTCCCTACTAGCCGCAATAACCTCTCTCTCATGGTTTGCCTCAGGAAATGCTAGACGCAGGTCGGAAAACCTCCGGAAATGGATGGAGGCAGCCCAATCATCACGCCCTGATGAGTTTTGGAAACCCGATACTTTCGGCGTTCTATTTACCCAATCGGAGGATCCCATCCCCGGATTTCCAACGCCGGACGACCTTCAAGGCTTTTTGGTGAAAGCGATTGTGGATAACACGGACTACAAACATTTGGCAGCTCTGGGAGAGGTGTGCCCGAAGCACGAGGTCTTCTCAGGTTATTCCTACCTTCCCATGCCAACTGAAGTTGCTGCAGATGGCGTCTCCACACAAGCTGATGTGCAAACGCGTGAACAATCCGCGCGGAGAAACCTGATTAGCTTGATCGGTAAATTATGCGGCAACAAGGAGCTAGTTATGTTCGCGCAACGGAGCTTTATCACACGAGAATTCAAGAATTATCAACAATGGGATCTCGTTCTGGAAGACACGGACTGCCCATGGGATTGGGATCATATCTATCCTACGGCCTATTGCCGGCGTAGGGTATACCCCATGTATCGCGAGTGGCACAACAGCGTGGGTAATTTACGAGCGGAGAAACTCTCGGCTAACCGCGCATACGGGGCGGCTATGCCGGCGGAAAAGTTAAAAAATGAGGCGAAGAGGCTCGATAGCTTCGTTCCCGAGGACATCTGGGAGATGATGACGGAGGATAAAGAACCCGTGAACATCGTAAAACCGGAGCCCGCGAAAAAACTTTCTCGCATCATCTTGACGAGAATGGTTCGTATCTACAAGGAATGGTACACCACGTTCGCTATCGACCAGATCATGGCGGGTGTACGGGCTGGGCGGTAACGCAGGGGAACGAGATCGGCGAATTCACCGAAAAAAACATCGAAAATCCAGCGATCATTGATTGATGCGTTTTTACTGCGGCATGCGGGGTTTCCGCGATTTTTCGCTCTAAGGGCGCGTAAACAAATAACCGCTACGGTTGACGTGGCGTGATCGTATAGTTCCAGTCGCCGTGGAAGTCATGGAGTTGCAGATGAAGGGACTCCATTTGTTGGTTGGAGATGGAGATTTTCGGGGGGTAGTGTTGGGTGTCCAAAACACAGCGGACGCGCAGACCTGTGTTGGTGCGGG
>JBMFVY010000167.1:0-2369 GCA_049965755.1 Phycisphaerae bacterium
ACGGACACATTTGGAGCAACCATGGCCAACATTACTCTCAAAGGCAATCCACTTCATACCTGCGGCGATCTGCCCGGCAAGGGAACCGATCTGAGCGGTTTGAAGGTGACCAAATCGGATCTTTAGAACATCTCTGCGGTTAGCAGTTTTTTCACCGCAACGGACGTAACGGTGCGCGAAGATTTCGGCGCAAGCCCACGCGCTTTACCGGGCCGGCGTCGCGAGCCACCGCCACCGGTGGATTAAATCCACCGGCTGACATTTTCCATGATTGCGTTTGGCCGTTGCCGGTGGTTCGATGCCCGGCATCCATTTGCCATCGGCGTTGCGGACGCCTAAAGTTATCTCATCGGTGATGCAGTTATGACATTCAGGTAAGGAGAATTTTATGCAGAAGATGCTGGCAATCCAGGTGGGAAAAGCGCGGGGAAATTTTGAACTGGTGGAAAAGCCGATTCCCGAGGCGGTCGGTAATCTGGTGCGGGTGAAGGTGGAGGCCTGCGGCGTTTGTCACAGCGATGTGATCGTCAAGGACGGCCTGTTTCCCGGGATTAAATATCCGCGCGTGCCGGGGCATGAGGTGATCGGCGTGGTGGATGCCGTCGGGCCCGAGGCGAAGAATTTTGCGCCGGGGCAGCGTGTGGGCATCGGCTGGCACGGTGGCCAATGCTTCACGTGCGATAGCTGCCGCCGGGGTGATTTTATTACCTGCGACAAGGCGAAAATCTGCGGCATTTCCTATGACGGTGGCTACGCCCAATACATGGTCGCGCCGCAGGATGCGCTGGCCCGCGTGCCCGATGGGCTGGACTCCGTTGCCGGTGCACCGCTGATGTGTGCCGGCGTAACCACCTTCAACGCCCTGCGGCACAGCGGCGCCCGACCGGGCGATGTGGTCGGTGTGCAGGGATTGGGCGGTCTGGGGCATCTGGGAATTCAATTTGCGAAGGCGATGGGTTTTCACGTAGCGGCTATTTCCACTTCAGATAACAAACGGGAATTGGCGATGAAACTCGGCGCCCACGAATATATCAACACTTCGGCCGAACCGGCCGCCCGGGCGCTGCGGAAACTGGGCGGGGCGGCGGCGATTCTGGCCACCGCACCGGATTCAAAAACCATGCATGCGCTGATTGAGGCTCTGGGAGCGGGTGGAAAGCTGATATTGATCGGGGCGGGGACGGATCCGATACCCGTAATGCCGGTTGAACTCATCATGAAACGCAAAAGCATCATCGGGTGGCCGGGCGGGCACGCCATGGATTCGCAAGAGTGTCTGGAGTTTGCCGCTTTAACAAAAACGCATGTCATGGTAGAAGAGTTCCCATTGGAAAAGGCGGCGGACGCCTTTGAGCACATGATGTCCGGAAAAGTTCGCTTCCGGGCCGTGCTGAAGATGAACTGACAGGCGACGGACACATTTGGAGCAACCATGGCCAACATTACTCTCAAAGGCAATCCACTTCATACCTGCGGCGATCTGCCCGGTAAGGGAACCGATCTGAGCGGTTTGAAGGTGACCAAATCGGATCTTTCAGACGTTGAACTACGCAGCTTTGCAGGAAAAAAGCTGATTCTGAATATCTTCCCCAGCATCGATACCAGCGTCTGTTCCCAATCGGTGCGGCAATTTAATAAAGATGCCGCCGGTCTGGGCCATGTGACGGTGTTGTGCGCTTCGATGGATCTGCCATTCGCCTTGAATCGCTTCTGCGGGGCGGAAGGGATTAAAAACGTGCTCACCAGCTCGGTATTTCGGCATCCGGACTTCGGTCGGAAGCTGGGGGTGACGATTCTCGACGGCGGCATGGCGGGATTACTGGCCCGCAGCATCGTGGTGCTTGATGAGCATGGGAAGGTGATCTACACCGAATTGGTGCCCGAAATTGCTCAGGAACCGAACTATCAGGCGGTCCTCGCCGCGGCACGCTGAGTATCGACAAACAGCATAGTGAAATCGGCGGGAGCCTGACGGCGACCGCTCCGGCAGGCATTTTTAAGAAAGGCGGATGGATGACCACCGGCATTACCACCAAGCGGATGACGCTTGAACCCAGCGTGCTGATTTCAGCGGCTCACCCCGCCGAAAAATCCCCCATCGTGATTATCCTGCACGAAGCGTTCGGCCTGAATTCACATTTCGATGATGTGGTGTCGCATGTCGCGTCGCACGGGTTTTTTGCCATCGCACCCGATCTGTTTAACGGCCGTGTTATTGATTACACGGATATGGCCGGTGCGATGGAGGCTCTGGGCGCCTGTTCCGATGATAAGGTGGTGGAGATTATCCGAAAGGTGATCCAATGGGCGCATGGCCGGCCGGAAGGTGCCGGGGCGCCTGTTGCCCTGCTCGGTTTCTGCATGGGGGG
>JBMFVY010000168.1:0-2276 GCA_049965755.1 Phycisphaerae bacterium
CCTTTGTCTATCTATCGTATTACGAACCAAACCCGACATTATTGCGATCTACGCCAAATGGCTCCCCACAAAAGTGGGTATGAGTCAGATCCTTGGTGGGTTGTGGGAGACATTCTCGATGGCAAAAATCAGCTATCCCAACAAAACCGTAAACTACGGTTTTAGAACCGTGACAACTTTCAAAAATACTGTTTTTATTGGCAAATAAGCGAATTCGCCTGCGCGCGCTCGCAACAAGCCCCGAAGTTGATAATCGTCAATGTTATCAAGGGTTTTGTGAGTTTTTTGGCCTGTTTTTTCGGCAATTCCCAAGCTGGACGTCGTGGGTTCGAATCCCATCGCCCGCTTTATTATTTTCGCCCCTATCCATCGAAGTTTTCACGCTATCCATAGCGGTTTGATCAATGTGGCCACCAGCGGTTGTTGCCATGGCAATCGTGCTACGCGCCGCGATAAAATGCGTCGAAAAGCGTGAAGTTTGGCGCCATAGATGGTGCGATTGACGGTTCAGGATATTGCCCGTGCTGGTCATCACCGCGATCGGCGACGGTTGCGACACCGGCGACAGCGACAGTATTCGATTTTTCCGGGTTTTTGTGAATTTCGCCGCCGTCGCCGCTGTCGCCAGCATGAATATTTGCGGTGTTCACTCCGGGTACAAAGCCCGAGTCGGGCGGCTAATTGAGATAACCCAGTCGGACTCAGAAGGCGGCCCATTCCTTGACGAATCCGCTTTACCGTGCGAACATCCAGACCATGCTGAGGCGCGGGGCTGAAGCAGATGGATGGACGCGTCCGATAAATTGAGTATGTTGAATATAAAAAGAATTCCACAACGCGACGTGCAAGCCTTGGAGGCGATCGCAGCGCTTTCGCCCCAAGATTTCGACGGCTTCGTGGACGCAGTTCGCAAGACAGCCCCAGCAATTGGCCGCGCGAATTTTGTGGTGCAGATCGTCGGAGCCGCCGCGGGCCTGCAGCGGACTGCAGCCGACGAGTTGATGCGGGCGGTTCTGGGAATGCAGGCGGCGCGAATTGCGTGGGAGGCCACCGCGGAGGAGTTCGCCCAGGCGCTGGCTGCCGCCGAAAATGTGGCGGAGTCGAAGGTCCTGTCGCAAAATTCCGACCTGTGGCGCCAGCGGCTCATAAACCTTTTGTCCACAGAATCGGTATATCTGGCGGCCAAGGCGGCGACCGTCCTTACCGCACATGAACATCCGTTTGAGAGCGCCAGCATATACACGGATATCAGGCCGATATTCGCCGAGGGTGTTTCGGAATCTGGCAACGTCGAGCCGACGGCAGCAGTACTGGTGCACCACCTCCGTCTTCGCCTCGGCGGCGAGAATCAGCCGCGCGAATTGGATGTCGCGTTGGATAATCGAGATCTTGAGGCCTTGGCAAAAGTCGTGGAAAGGGCTAAACGAAAAGCAGCTGCACTGGCTGAGGCCATCAAGCTCTCGAATCTGCGCCATATGGAGCCGCCGGAAGATTAAAAAATGCAAGACTTACTGGAACATCATTATGATGAGAGAGGGGAGATGGTCGCCGAGGCGACGGAAACCGGGCAATGGCAGGTGGACTGGCCGCCGATCTTTGCGCGAGCCGCCAAGATGGAATTTCCCGATGAGTGCCGTCGTATTTACCATCTGTCGACAGTTGACCCGTCGGCCTCGTGGTTGAGCGGGTGGTACAAGGAATCCCCCGCAATGGCGGAATTGTCTTGGCAGGTTCGCGATCTCGAACCTGACCGAGAGGCCCTCGCATCACAGTTGCGAGCAGCCGTCAAAAAGTACCTGAACGATTCTCCGGAGCGGCAACCGGCCGTGAGCCGGGGGGCGAAACTCCTTTTCGACCGCGACCTTGAGGAATGGCGGTCAGACACACGGTTCAGCTCCAATCTGTCCGCGCTGCTGTCTCACCCGGCGTATCTGCGGATCATTGCCATGGGCCATGCAGTTCTCCCGCTGATTCTCGAAGATATGCAAAACGGCGGCGGGCACTGGTTCGTGGCGCTGCGTGCCATCACGAGAGAAGACCCCGTGCCCCCAGAGCATCGATCGCATCCACGTTTAATGTGTGAGGACTGGCTGCGGTGGGCTGCTGCGAAAGGATTTATTAATGACAGAATGGGAGCTCGATCCACGCTATCTGGCGAAGGTCGAAGAGGCGTTCCCCCGCCTCAGGGCTGAAGGCTACAAGCCAGTAGCGTCCGGGATGATCTTAATACAATCTTAACGTTTGCGCCAGCTCGGGTTTTGTGGTTTACTGTTGGC
>JBMFVY010000169.1:0-2269 GCA_049965755.1 Phycisphaerae bacterium
CTTTCGCCGCGTTTCGCCACGCATCGCGGCTCTGGCTCGGCAGGGTGACGATCTCCACGCCTTTGCCATAGCATCCCACCGCCATCGCTCCGCCTTGCAGCGGCTGCAGACATTCAACATAATTGCCCACCTGCGGCTCATGAATGTGCCAGCGGTTAATAACTTTTCCCTGAGTGTTGTACTGCCAGACATCCAAGCCCGTCCGCCAATGCCCAAGCCACAGATAACCCGCTTTGCCACCTGCAGCTTTGTCCGGCTCCCATGCCAAGGCCGTCGTATGATCTTCCGTTGGCAGCTTTTCCAGCACCTGACCCGGCGGCGCCTGCCAATGCTTGGGTGGATGCCACAACCCATGCACTTTGGCCACAAAATTCTGGCCATGATCAAAGGTTAGACGGATACTCAACGATGACACCGTCCGTGCGGCGGACAAAGCGCGGGCACGAGGCCCGCGGCTAAGTAGAATCGGGTGTGCCGTGGCCGCGCTTTGGGGCACGCCAACCCACTTTCCCAATGCGATCCCCTCATCCGTCGCTACCGCCAGATGGTTCTTCCAGGTAACTGCTACCGAATTGACCAGATTACCCGGCAAACCGTTGCCGGTTGCCGTCAGTGGCATGTGCCATGGGCCTTTAAGGACGTTCCATTGATAATAGCTCCACCCCAGGGCATCGCCGGGTACTGATATGTTTCCCTGCCTTGGTGTGCCAATTGCCAAACCGCTGCATTGGGTGCCCACCAATACCAAGCTCTTGGTGCCAAAGGCAATAGAATCCGGATTCATCGGCAAACCGTCGGCCTGCGTGATGTAATGCCAACGATGATGCTGCGGCTGGAGCACACTCGCTGGTCGGATTCCGGGCGGATCAACCGCCCGGCTCGCTACTGCGGGTGCGGTCTGGCTGCACTGATAAATGCTGATACCGTTCTCGGTGCATATCCACATCTGGTCGGTGTAATGATCAAACTGCATCGCATAGACATGATTCCCCAATGGACCAGCCAACACATGGTGCTTGGGATTCTGCACCATGTCATAATCCTGCCATCGTTTACCATTGAACACACTTATGCCATGGTTTAATTCACCCGCCCATATGCGATTGTGGTTATCGCAGGCGATGGCATAGATACAGTTGTTTTGTAGTGTTCCATGCGTGTTTTGCTTGGTGAACTCTTGCCATCGTTGGCCTTTAGGGGACGATGGATCATACCGATACACCCCCGCCCCTTCGGTAGCGATCCACAGGTTGCCCTGTAAATCGGTACACATGCCCATGATGAAATGACAGTCCGGATCATTCCATTGGGTTGCCTTTATTCCCGGATGCGGAATATGCAATACCACCACATGGCAATCGGCCCATGGTAGGGTCACCAGTGGCATGGAAATGGGTGTGGGGTGGCTGAATTGCCGCAGCCAAGGAATATGTATCAATGGCAATGTCACCTTGGTGGGATGGCTAAATTGCCGTTGCCACGGTACCCGTGCCAACTGCACGTGAATGATGGGGTGTTGCTTGGCGGCGGGTGCAGCATGCACAAGGCGTGGAAGAAATATCAGGAATGCAATCAGAATGGCTAAAGCCCACCGCATCCTGAAGGCGGTGGCGGCCACCCGTGAGTTCAGACATTCAGCAACGCAGTGGAACACGGCGTCCACCCTTCGCCCCCTGCTCGCCGCAATCTTTGCGGGGGGGGCAGAAATTCGAGTTGTCCAACTCTCAATGCCACGCGACCAAGGCTCCTGCGAACAAATACATAATACCGAAAGCGCAGAAGATATTCAGCGCTTTTATTTATCAGACCCCCACGTTATAACCAACCGGCAAATAGATTGCAAGTGAAAAATTGGAAATTTTTAAAAATGGTGCAGCCTCAATGAAATCTTAACATAATGAGGCCAAGTTGATGGCGATGCAGGCGAGACGCCGGAGTTGCGCTATGAGGCAAGCGGGGTACCCAAAGCACGTGGCGATGCCACGGCACCTCATCGCAAAAACGTACTGGGTTGCGGAATGGATGTTTAAGGCCGTCCATTATTTGATTCATAGGTTATCTCCAAATCCTCACGCCGAACCGAGGAATTATGGCACCTGCGGCCCTCGACCCGCGGCACCCGCAGCGGTGCCGCCGCCGATTTGTGAAGCCCAACTGGCACGCCACACGCCATCCGGCCACCTGTCAATACTAGCTAGTGTACTGTCCCTAACGCTGCTTTACAGTTGGCGACCTTTGCCAGGATGGTATCGGCGTCTTTGGTCCAGGT
>JBMFVY010000170.1:0-2225 GCA_049965755.1 Phycisphaerae bacterium
GTTCATGAGTTTCAAAATGCGATTCGAGCCGGATTGGGCGGGAATGTGCAGGTAACGGCAAATTCGCGGGCAGGCTTTCATGGTATCGAGAATGTCATCACCAAAATCCGCTGGAAAACTGGTGATGAATCTCAGACGTGGCAAATCCGGTAATTTATCGTGCAGAAAAGCCAACAGTTCAGCAAATGTAACAAGCCGCTCCGATGGGCCGTTGCGTGTCGATCGACGGTTCTCTCGATATCGGTAGTGATTGACCGTCTGCCCCAGCAGTGTGATCTCCCGCGCTCCGGCGTCTATGCAACGCCGAGCTTCCTCATATATCGCCTCAGGCGAGCGGCTCAATTCCGGTCCACGGGTGTATGGAACAACACAATACGTACAAAATTTGTTGCATCCACGAACTATCCGAATGTAGGCCTGATATTTATTTTTTTCCGGCGAAAAGGATCGCGACAGATCGAGTGCTTCAAGATGATCCTCATCCAAATCTGCGGTTACCGAACTTCGCCGCGACTGATTACCTGCCAGCGCCGCTTGCTGTCGGCCGGTTTTGTATACATTCTCAAGCAAGCTCGGCAGTCGATCTAATTCTCCGGGACCACAGAGAATATCCACCTGCGGCATTCGCTTTAGCAGTGCGGTGCCGTCCCGTTCCGCCATGCATCCAATGACGCCCACGATAAGATCAGGTTCCGATGTCTTTCGAATGCCCATGAGACCGAGGCGTGAGAGAACTTTATCTTCAGATTTCTGCCGAACTGAGCAGGTGTTGTACAAGACAATATCTGCGGCCTCCGGCTTGGAGACGAACTGATAGCCCAGCGCACGAAGTTGGCCTTCAACAAGCT
Source organism: Phycisphaerae bacterium (assembly GCA_049965755.1). GTDB lineage: Bacteria > Planctomycetota > Phycisphaerae > WQYP01 > WQYP01 > JAJZGD01. Next base: position 849 of record JBMFVY010000170.1, read on the forward strand.
CACTGTCGAGCACGTTCATCTGACAACCGAAAGTCTCAAGATATACCTGTTTCACTCATCATTTCCGGCTAAAATGGGTCAACCCTCCGCGTTCATCTGTCGCAGCACGCTCATGTCCTCCGGATTATAGGTGACAATCCAAGATGACCCAAGGCATTATAACCATACTTCACCGGCACAATATCCCCTGGATTGCAAATTTAAGTGACGCATCGCGTCAGCCAACAAACCATCGGTGCTGTTAACGACATTATCGGTTGATACCGATGTTGGCGGATATCCGTGAGTCTGATCTGGCATGCATTCTCCATCCGTTACCATCGACTCAAAAGTCTCTTGAAGGTACATATTTCAATTTCCGTCCAGGTCGTCTGGGTTCTCGCTTCACCGAATGTGAAATGTAAATATATTAGGACGTTCTGGACACTGAGTGGGGATATCGAATCCGGGCTTTAAACATGCGTTTAATCGGACGCTTTAATAACTGCTTATATTCTATGTCAGACCTTGCCGACATCAGATGCAGTGACAAGAGGCCGTGAGGCGGGGTGGGGAGATCCTTGGAGGTGCCCCATGCGAATTGCCGTTGAAAAGTTTTACCTGACACGACGCGGTTTCAGTGCCGCCGAACTTCTGGTTGTCATTACCGTTATGGCTATTCTTCTATCATTGATCGTGTCAGGCCTCGGCCAAGCTCGAGAACTGGCGCGTCGCACTGTCTGTCTTTCAAACCTTCACCAGTTGTCACTGGCGGCGCTCTCCTTCAGACAGGCTCATCAGGGGCAACTCCCCAATGACTATCAATCTCCCACTGGTTATTGGTATCAGGAAATTAAACCGTACGATAACAACATGGCCGCCAATGCGATTTGCCCCGACGCCGTTACGCCGGCTGACCCTTCTGCAACAACATTGGGGGTCGGTTCAGCCAATCAGGCTTGGGGTTATGTTAATCCCAACGGCCCCTATGGTTGGCTCCACGGTGTGGCCTGCAGCTACGGACTCAACACGCATGCCGGCGGATATAGCTTTATTCCGGTGGTGGCGGCTTATGGTTCGGCAACCTTGGGAGGCAACACCGCCTATTACGGCAGCATGGCTTCGGCCACCAGCATTCTGGCCAACGGAAGTGCCATGGTGACCGGAAGTATTGAGTCCGGAGGGAGCATTACGCTCAACGGCAACATCAGCGTCGGTGGATCAGAGATGCCGAACACGCCCGGTATGCAACTGCCCAATGTGACCGATATCTATAACCAGATTATACAGAACGATAATCCATCCGCTTTCTCCGGCGGCAATACCATTGACTTTACGTAACCGTTCACGGCCTTTTGGCCCTTCAGGCCCACAGTGGACCTGGCCATAGACAAAGTG
>JBMFVY010000171.1:0-2190 GCA_049965755.1 Phycisphaerae bacterium
TTCTGGTGTAAAGCGATTTACACAAACTCGGCCCGACACGTCGCCATGCGGAAATGCCAACATCGCAACCGGCTCGCCCTTTCTCGAATTGTCTTGTTGATTCAGCCTCTGCGGATTACGCTATAACCATCGGCGGAGGTGTCATTGCGGCAAGGATCGCCCGGCGATAGCGTCCGCCACGTGAAAGTTATGGAGTTCCCATGCGTACGGATGTTAAAATCGCACTGGTCGCGGCGATTGTTCTCATTATCCTCGTGGTCGTTTACATCGAATTGAGGCATTCTTCAAAAAGGGCCGTGCTGCAAAATACGGCGGCATCGTCAGCCCCGCCGCTGGTGCAGTCGAATAACCCGGCACCGAGCCCGGACAACTCTCTGGCATCGAGCCAAAACCCGGTTGGCGGAGCGGCCAGTGTTCCGCTTCCAACCCCTGCCACCATGCCGACCACCGGACCCGCCACCACGGCCGTTTCTCCGAGTACCTCGCCGACGACCTCTCCAGCTGGGACGCAGCCTTCAGTCGGTACCGTTGCCACCGACACATCCTCCACATCTCAGGGGCTGGGAAACAATCTGGGCGTGGATAACTCCATCTCCGACAATTCCAATACGGGTGGATCGGGGGCAACTTCAGATAATTCCTCAAACAGCGGCCTTGGCCTTGGTAATAATTCGGGCGGAGGCATAAGTTCATCCGGCGGTACCGGTATCAATACGGGTACAACGCCGAGCTCTTCATCCGGATCGGGTTCCGGTGGTAGACACTATTATCGCATCCGGCAGGGTGATACGCTCGTCGGCATCTCGCGGGCCGTCTATGGGACGCCCGGTATGGTGACAGCCATTGAGGCGGCCAACCCCGGTCTCTCGGCTCGCGATCTGCGGATTGGTCAGCGGATACGCCTGCCGCGAAAAAACCGTCATACCGCCGGTTCGCACCGAGCTGTGGGGCGCCGCCATCATTCATCACGCCGCGGCCGCGTCTACATTGTTCGGAGCGGAGACGATCTGTATTCCATCGCCCGGCATGTGTACCATGACGGGGCAGATTGGAAACTCATCTATCGCGCCAACCGGCGGAAGATCGGTCCCAATCCCGCGCACATTTTCATCGGAGAACGACTCTACATCCCGGCCCGCTGAACTGGTTGGGATTGATCAGGCGGTTTCAGGAATATCGCTGCATGCTGGATATTAAATTTATACGGGAATCACCGGACGCGGTGCGTCGTGGTGCTCAGGCCAAGAATATCCCCGTCGAGTTGGACCGGCTTTTGGAGCTTGATGCCCACAGACGCAGCCTCCAGACGCGACTTCAGGCGATTACCACCGAGCAGAATCAGATCAGCCGCGACATCGGCCCGCTGATGGGGCAGTTGAAAAAGCTCACCGATCCCGCCGCCAAAGCGGAACTCGAGAGCCGCGCTGGGGCACTGCGGCAGAAATCGACGGAGCTCAAAGCACAGGCGGCTGAGCTGGAGGATCAGATTCATCAGCTTGATCCGCAGATTGACGCGATTCTGCTCACCATCCCCCAGCCGCCCGACGAAGATGTGCCCGCGGGAAAAAGTTCCGACGATAATGTTGAACTTCGCCGTTGGGGAACGGTTCCCACATTTGATTTTACACCGCAAAGCCATGTTGATCTGGGCCGCAAGCTTAAGCTTTTTGATGTGGAACGGGGGGTGAAACTCGCCGGCTCCCGCAGTTATTTTCTCACCGGCGCCGGCGCTATGCTGCATCAGGCCGTCCTGCGCCTGGCCATGGATATGATGGTTCATGAAAAGGGTTTCACGCCCATGGTTGTCCCGGTGCTGGTGAAAGAGGCGGCGATGCGGGGCACCGGTTTCTTCCCCGCAGGGCGCGAGCAGGCGTACCGGGTCGGAGAGATCAATGAAACCGGTGATGATGAACGATATCTGACCGGGACGGGCGAAGTGGGGCTCACCGCCATGTACATGGATGAAATACTGGACCATTCCCAACTGCCCCTCAAACTCGTTACCAAGAGCACCTGCTTTCGCCGCGAGGCGGGAACCTATGGCAAAGATACCACCGGTCTTTATCGCATCCACCAGTTTGACAAGGTGGAGCAGGTCATCATCTGCCGGGCGGATCGGAATGAATCCATCGAATGGCACAAAAACATTCTTGCCAACAGCGAGGCGATTCTGCAGCGTCTTGAACTGCC
>JBMFVY010000172.1:0-2146 GCA_049965755.1 Phycisphaerae bacterium
TGTCGTTTCATGCAATCGACCTCCATGTCCTCTTGCACACCTTTTCACATTATAACTACTTTTCAGACAGAGCCTAGGGTGACCTGACTGGCGTTATCTCCTTTTTTTTGCGCCTACCTTGCAGCATAGGGATCAGGCACATCGCCATGCCATATCCAATGCGTACCTCTCCGTGAGCGGCCGGTAAACGCCCCTCATGCCGGTAATGGCGTGGCGGCCGTGGGGATAGCCACTGCATCGGGGGCCGCTACGGCATAAGCGCCGGGCGGATTGAACTTCGCCGCTAATATCGCCCCAACAAGAATAAATGCACACCAGATCACCACATCCGCACAATCGGTGTAATGCCGACCGTTGGAACCGAAGATTCTTGCCAATTCCGACGTGAACGGCATCAGCAGCGCCACCGCCAGCAGCGACCACCAAGCAATCTTCCGACTGCGAAGCGTGGCCAGAGAATCACAGGCGATCATCCCCACCGCCATGAGTGCAAAAATCAGGGTGACATAATGCGGAACCCATGTCCGTTCCGACGCCCAAAGCATGAATGCACCGATGCACGCAATCTCCAGCGGGTAACGGCGACAGTGAAAATCCTTCACCGATCGGCGGGCCCAGATGATTCCGGCAATCGCGATGATCAGGAGAATGATTCGGCCGATCAGGTGGGCTGTGGCAGGGGGAATCGAGGCAATGTTGACATAGTGCAGGACAAGGTGGCCATGAGAAAAAGTTTTCCATGCCGGCTCATGGGAAAAGAATCGCAGGACCAGTTCGGGGATCGACTCGCCATTGGGAAATTTAATGGTGTCGTGCAGGATGTAGGGCGTGATCATGATATTGGTCCATTGGTGCATCCAAAGCATGTTCTGGCCGAAGCCGAAGAAGATACCGGGCACGACAAAGAGCCAAAGAACCCCGCCGATGAAGATAAAGACGGAAAGAAGCCAGCGGCGACGGAACAGAAAATAGGCAAGAAAAGCCAGCGGCGTGACTTTGATGCAGATGGCGGCGGCGACGAAAAGACCGGCGAGAATCTGACTGCGGACTTTGGAGTCTTGGGCAAACCAGAGCCCCAAGGCGAGCGGCAGCAGCATGAGCAGATTCATCTGCCCTTCCTGCATGTCGCCGATGACGGGAAAAAACCAGCCGGCGATGATCAGGGCGATGGCGGCGGGTTCAAGAGAGCCGCCGGATCGTTTGATGATGGACCACGCGAGGAAAAAGATCGGGATAAAAAAGAGGGGTTTGCAGAGAACCCAGGCGGCTTGGGCGTCGGGGCGCGAAAGAAGCGTAAAAGGTGCCACAAAAAGCATAGCAAACGGGGGGAGCGGGAAACGGGCGGATCGGTACGGTTTGTGGTCGTGGATGAATTTAGGCACGACTTTCATGTAGGAATCGAAGGCGTCGATGTGCTTTTGCCGCGTCATTTCATGGGCGACTTTCTGGTGGGCTTGAATGGCGATGATGATGGTGGCAATCAGAACAACGGCAAGGACAATACGAGTTATGTATCGCTGCATGTACGAACAACCACCTCTCTACGAAGGAATCCGGCGCTCAGAAACCCGGAGACGATGATAGGAACTTTGAGCTTGGCGGCAAGTGAATGCACCGGCGGCGGGCAAAATGGTGAGATATTGGTGCCGAACTGAAACGCTTTCCGACGTTACCACCGCCCCGGCGCAGCGGCCGGAGGGCGTCGGCCGAGATGGCAACAGGGAATAAAAAAAGGGACGGGGATGGTTTGCATCCCCGTCCGGATTTTGGGCGTCCATGCCCGAATTATTTTATTGCTGCGGGATAGGGTGGTGATCAGTGATGTCCCCAGCCGCCGCGGAATCCATGACCGCCATCCCGATCGCCCCAGTGTCGGCCGCCGCGCCATTGATTGAAGCCGCGATCTCCGTTCCACCGATTGCCGTGCCAACCTCCGCGGAAGAATGGATGGAAGATGGGGTGATAAACCGGCGTGAATACCGGTCGATAGATGGGCCGGAAGATCGGCTGATAGGCTGGCCGGAACACGGGTGCCGGTGGTGGGCAATACACGGGGGCCGTGTAAACTGGAGCGGGGGCGCAAACGGGCGGCGCGTAGACGGGGGTCGTATACACGGGCTGCGGGCAGGCTGGGGCGGGTGCATAG
>JBMFVY010000173.1:0-2145 GCA_049965755.1 Phycisphaerae bacterium
GCTAACTACATGCAATTACGATACTTATGCCCCCAAAACCCGCAACCTCCCGGCGGTTCGTGAATAATCCGGGATAGCCCGGTGCATCGCGCCATGAAAATAATCTTAGCCGCCGGGGAAACGGAAGAACGCAGGAAACAAACGATATCTCGCGCGGAGGTCCGGAGAACGCCGAGCACGGGCGGGCGGCGCTGCGAATCACCGGCACATGGAGTGCGCCGCCCAACACGCGTGGAACTGAACGACGAACAACGGCCGGACGTGATGATGAGAAATGTTAGCCGGTGGATTTAATCCACCGGTGGGTGCGCTTCCGTGCTCGGTCAGGCCGTAAAGACCGGCGAGACGCCCCACGCCTTGGCCTGACCGCCGACGCTTGCATCGGGCCTGCAATGTAATAAAATCTCGGCGTCCGAATCGTGGTTGTAAAGGTAAATTCAGGAAGAAGGAGTGTAACCATGTCGTTGCTCAAAGATTTCAAGAATTTCGCGTTCAAGGGGAACCTGATCGATCTGGCGGTGGCGTTCGTCATCGGGTCGGCGTTCAGCGGTATTGTTACTGCGATGGTGAATGACATCATCATGCCGGCAATCAGCTTCGTAACTCCCAGTCAAAGCTATACCAAATGGACGATTGATAAAAAAATCCTCATCGGCCATTTCATCGGGGCGGTGTTGAATTTTTTCATCATTGCTGTCGCGTTGTTCATTATTGTGGTATTGGTCATCGGGCAGATTCATAAGCTCACCACCAAGCCGCCTCCGCCTGCAGCCCCGACAACCAAAGAATGTCCGTTCTGCTGCTCGACCATTCCGATCAAAGCGGTTCGCTGCGGGCAGTGCACGTCCGAACTGCCTCCGCCCGCCACAGCAGCCCCGGCAGCTCCCGCGGCGTAGGACGCTGTCCGGATCGCAGAAGCTTTGCCGCGGAAAGGGGCTTGGTGACCCGACTACCCGTGATCCGCGGCGGGATTACATCTCATCCAGAACGGGAATCCCCAGCAGGTCCTGCAAACCTATTTTTAATACCGCCTGCGTGACGCGGCAGAGGATGAGCCGACTGTTGATGGTGGCGGTATCGCCGGCCTTGAGCACGGGGCATTTTTCGTAGAAGGCGGAGAAGAGGCCGCACAATTCATAGAGATAGGTGCAGATGTAATGGGGCTTGAGATCGCGGGCGGCGATTTCGACGATATCGGGAAATTTCAGCAGGGAACGTGCCAGATTTTGCTCCGCCGGTTCAGCGAGTTCAGCGCGGGCGCCGGCCAGATCGATGGCGCCGGCCTTGCGGAATATGCTGCAGATGCGGGCATACGCGTATTGCAGATAGGGGCCGGTATTACCCTCAAATGAAATGATGCGCTCCCACACAAATTCATAATCGCCGGTGCGATCCTGTTTGAGATCGGCGTATTTCACCGCCCCGATTCCAACAGCGGCGGCAATCTGCTTCTGCCGCTCCGGACTCAGGGATGGATTTTTTTCGGCGACAACTTTTGCGGCCCGATCGGTCGCTTCCAGCAGCAGGGCCTTGAGTTTGACGCTTTCGCCGGACCGGGTTTTGAACGGCTTGCCGTCGGGACCCAAGATGGATCCGAAGGCCGCGTGCACCAGATCGACGGTTCCGCCGCTTTGCGGGTGGATGTGCCACCGCATGGCGCGGACGGTATCAAACACCATGGCAAAATGCTGTGCCTGCCGCGCATCGGTCGTGTATATGACACGCTCGGCGAGCCAGTTTTCGCGGAGCGGGTTTTGATCTTCCGGCGTAAGTTTGTCTTCCACCAGGCGAAATCGCAGTGCGGCCAGATCGGTGGTGGCATATAAAAATGCCCCGTCCGCCTTTTGAATAATCAGCGGCAGGGGCTTTTTATCTTTGTCCACGTATCCGGGAAGAAATACGCACATGGCACCGGCGGACACGCACGCAAACGGCCGACGCACCACATCCGGAAGCTGGGCGTCGGAGATTCTTTCCAATGCCTGCGGACTCGCCAGGGCCCCTGCGGCTTCAGCTCGATCCTCCGGTGGGGTGGTGGTGAGCTCGGCGCCCTTCGGGAGTGCATCGTTGCCATCAAGCGCCGTATCCCCGCCGTCGCCGCCGATCTGGAGTGTCTCGGTAATCTGTTCGACGACGCCGGAGAGT
>JBMFVY010000174.1:0-2137 GCA_049965755.1 Phycisphaerae bacterium
CGCTCCGGTTCGGCGCCCCGCCGCACGGAGGCATTGCGTTGGGGATGGATCGGCTCATCATGCTGATGCTCGGGCGGTGCTGGACATAAACGGATTCCTAAAAACGGCGCCATTGTATCCTTAACGCCAAAAGCCCCCTTGTCCAATTCCGACTGAAGCAAGACAATCACGTGTCATAAGCCATCGCTGGTGGTGATCGAGATATGTCCCGCGGCGGGATGGATTCGGGATTTATGCCAGGGGATGGGCGTGAAGCTGTTGGTGGCGAATACCTCGGATGATGCGTGGCGTTGGCGTGGGGTCAAACGTAAGACGGATCGGGATGATGCGTGGAAGCTTGCGCGGATGGCGGAGCTGGGTCACATAAGGCCGGTGCATATACCCGAGCCATGGGTTCGGCAATGGCGGCAGTTGATCCACTATCGGCAACGGCTGGTTCGGAGTTGCACGGCGATTAAGAACCGTATTCGTGCGGTGCTTGCGATGGTGAATGTGGAATTGCCGGCGGGTCGCAAGGGTTTTTCGGAGGAAGTTCGCGCTACGTTGACGGGTAGCGAGAGCAAACGTTTGGAGGCGTGCGGTATGGAGGAGTTGTGGCGTGGGGCGTTGCGGATGGATTTGGACCAGTTGCATGTATTGGAAAGGCATTTATCTCGGGTGGAAAAGCAGTTGGATGTGTATGCTGGCAAGCAGGAGGCGGTTGGGCGGCTGATGAAGGCTCCAGGAGTAGGGCCTCGGACGGCGGAGTTAGTGGTGGCGTTATTGGATGATGCGCATCGGTTCAGTCGAGGAAAACAGGTGGCGGCGTATGCGGGCCTCGCGCCGCGGAAGTACCAGTCGGGACAGATGGATCGCGATGGTCATATCAGCCATGCGGGCGATGGGCAGTTACGGGCGTTGCTGGTTCAGGCGAGTTGGACGGGTATACACCATAACGTTGGATGGATGCGTGAGGTATTTGACCGTGTGAGCGGTGGGAACAAGAAGCGTCGCAAGAAGGCGGTGGTAGCGGTGGCGCGTCGGCTGTTGATCAAGCTGTGGGCGATGCTGCGAGATGGCAGTGAATGGCGTGATCCTGTGGCATCCAGGAAGGCGGTGTGTGGTGGTTCGGCCAGCGTTGGTCGAAGGATGATTTCCGGGGTGTAGAGTGGTGCAAGAAGACAAAGGAGGCAAAGCGATGATCTTGTGATGCGTCCGGGAAAAAGGTTGGCAGCTCGGTCTGAGAACTGGTGGTAAAGACCTCGTCACAGAGAATGGGCCCAACCCTTTGTATAAGTTGAAAGGGCCTGGAGCGTTAAAAGCTCCAGCAGCTCGGATAGAAGGATGAGCCGGATCGCACACGGGATTATTGATGAGCGGTGCAAGAGAAGTTCGGCATTGCGCCAGCGATACCGAAGCTGGGAGGATTTTGTCGTCGGATGGGCTGAGGGGGTGAGTTGGAAGGGCTGCGGCGATGTGTAAAGTGCTGCAGGGTTCGGACAGTTGCATTTTTTGAGGCATAAGGAAAAGGCTCTGAATAGCATGGCGAGGGGTTGTCGGCCGGCGGCGTCCTGCCGCCTTGAGTTTGGCTTGTAATGGGCTGATTTTAATGATGGCAAGGGTGCCGGAGGCGTGTTGTGCATGGGGTGTGTTGGCGATGCAATCCGGTTCGATTCAGGGCTGAATAACTGGCGGTCAGAACAGCCGAATTCGCTTTACGCCAGCGGACGCCTTGACAATGCGGACTTCATAGAGTTCTCAGAGGGCACGGAGATTTTCATTTTAAATTTAGGCGCTTCGCAACAGGGGCTAACCGCATCCCGATAGAAGGTGTTCCTACCCTATCGGGGATTTCGCCATCCATGGCTCAAGGCTGGGTAATGCAGAGTTTTTGTTTTAGCACTAAGTTGGCGATGGCGGAGGCTGTTGTTGTATAATTGGTAAATATTTATTGCGTGTCGGTTGGGTGAAGCGTATATTGCGGTCCACTGCTGTCCGGTCATAAGTCAAATAAATACCATGAGTTACGATCATGCGGCGTTTGATGTTGCATGCCCTGAGGCGAAAAAAGTTGATTTATCGGGGTTTTTTCGAGAATCGTAACACCGACAACTTGAAGTATTTTGTTCATGTCCTGCGGCAGTTGGTGTCGCTGTTT
>JBMFVY010000175.1:0-2130 GCA_049965755.1 Phycisphaerae bacterium
CAGCAACGGCCTATGGCGTAGTATTGGCGAGCACCACTATCACAATCTACCGCCCGCCCATCATTTTCGTCCATGGCATATTCTCCTCCCCATCGGCGTGGGACTTAATGGAAACGGGCATCTTGAATAATGCCGAACAACAGAGCTCGGCCGGATCATACCTTTACGCGACCGTTGATTGGAGCGGAAATAACAGCGGCGGCTTTGACGAGGTGGCACCCGATGTCGCGCAGTTGATCGCGAACGAGTGTACCAAATTGAGGCAACAGAAGATCGCGGTCACGCGATTTGATGTGGTTGGCCACAGCCAAGGCGGCGTTGCAACCGCCTGGTATATTTGTAATTTCGGCGCAACTAAGATGGGGCGGAGCGACCAGTTTCCCGTCTTTAACTTTCCTGCGGACATGTACCTGCGCCCAAATAATTTTGGCGTCGGCGATATTCGCAGATTTATCTCAATAGATTCCCCATTTAATGGCTCGCCAATAGCCGACGCGACCGTCAGGGCTTGGTTTTACCCGGCAATCAAGAACATGCTCTTCGGGTACAATATCGGATTGCAGGTATTGGGCGACGAACCCGTCACGGGGGATGCCTGTTGTGTTTACGACCTTCAGAGCCAGAGCGAGGCCATAAAGAAGATGCAAAATGCCGACCCGTTGGTCCAGTGGTTCCCCATTGTCGGGATCGACGCATCGGCGGTCGGGGCGAATGACGGACCGAAGGTATCGCTGACTGGGGCCATGGCTGACTTGGCGGCATCCGCCGCTGCGGTTGCGCAAAACGGGATTGGCCTTCCGGCGAATGGCAGCGACCTGGTGGTAACTGCTGCTAGTCAAGCGGATACTCAATCGGTCACCCCTGGCCCTATATTGCGTGGATACAGCTTCGGCGTATCTCATACTGAAGTAGAAGGAGCACCAGGTACGATAACGTTGGTCAGCGATCTGTTAGATTTGGACGCCAATGTCTCGACCCCCGGGTATACACGATTCAACCCGAGATTCTGATAGCGCGACCGGCGAGCGAGGCGTATTCAAGGCAGGGGCATTTGATTTTAGGTGGAGGCACGCGGAGGCACATGGGTACGATCAAAGCCATTGAGCGCTGCTTAACGACTTTTTATACCAATGGCGCCTCCGGCGTGCGAAGACAACCCTGCACGCCCAGGGCGGCCATAATTCTCACCCTTTCGGCTTTGATTGGCTTCTCCTCGGCAGTCGCAGCTACCAACGCCGCGGCGGCGAGCCAGCCGCCGCTCTTTGCGGGAGCCGGAAGTCCCCGTACCGAGCGGGTGACCGATCTGCCAGGCGTGGTTGGTGTCGGCGGCTGGTCACTCGGAACCATGTACGACTATCCAACGAAATGGGGCTTTTTAATCGCCCGAACTTCGGATCCTCTGAAATGGTTCGGTGTCGTCACGGGCGGCCATCTTGGTATGCTGGGTTAGTTTGTCGGCGGCGGATCCAAAGTGCTTTTTTTCACTACCAGCCCTGAGTGTGCATGGCCTGGGCACCGTGCTGGTTGTGCTTTGGTATCGTTGAGCAGCGATGGCAGGTGGCATTTTATTCGGCGTATCGGTTCCGTGCCGGTGGCATTTTGCTCGTCAAGGGTAGGGGTGTTCAGCATGGGACAAAACCTTGTGTTGACACGCGATGGAGGCGAAAGTTTTATGCCGTTGCCCCCGATGCTTAAAAAAAGCGGTGAAACGATCGCAGACCTGTGGTGGGTAACGCGCCAAGACCTCCTTGTGAACACCAACACGAGTGAGTGGTCCTTATGGCGGCTGTCGGACAACGGAAGCTTTTCGAGGGTATGGAAAAGGCAATTTGCAGGGTTTCCTGACTTTCACGCATTCCGCTGGGCGGGAGACGGCAAGATTTGTCTCCAAACCCGAAGCGGTGTTACCACTCTTTCGATGCGGAGCGGGAAGACACTCTGGAAGCTGCAGGCGGCTCCTAAACCGATTAAGAACCCAACGAACGCCCAATTTCTGCAGATCGCGGCCGATGACTTTACCGAATTTCCGATGCCCCAGGGGGTTATTTGTTGGTCTAAGGGCGCGTAAACAAATAACCGCTACGGTTGACGTGGCGTGATCGTATAGTTCCAGTCGCCGTGGAAGTCATG
>JBMFVY010000176.1:0-2130 GCA_049965755.1 Phycisphaerae bacterium
AGTAGATGGAGATAGTAGAAAGTAGAAAGTAGAGTTTGGGCGCGGTCGCTGCGCTTCGGCGGCGATGGGCGCTGCGCTTGATGCGGCTGAGGACAGCCGCGCTCCCAGGTAGCGCGGCCTGCGGGCTGCGAGACGATCGCTGCGCTTTTGGGCGCGGTTTTATTCAGTTGTCAAAAAGCGTTCAGCGGTCGGCTTTTGGCCTTCAGCTTTCGGCGGTCGGCAGCAAACAGTTTGCTGCCAAGTATGTTGTAGGCGCGGCGTGGTTGAGATAAGAGCTTGTAGTGAGGTGAGAGTAGAGCTTTGGACGCTGCGCTTGGGTTGGGGCGCGGGTCGCTGCTGTGCCGCGATGGGGGCTGGAGTGCCACATGACGCAATTCTTGTTAAAAAACAAGATGTTGCAGGTTTGCAATGCGGGGTAATGCAGGGGTTTTTAAGTTTTTATTCGGGGGCGATAGGCTCGCGGAGTGGCGGAGTTCGGCGAGTTTTTTTATTTTTTTTGGAGGTCGCTTGGGCGATCTGGGTGAGGGGAGGCACGGTTGTTGTTTGCGTTTGCGTTTGCGTTTGCGGGTGAGGGTGCGTTTGCGTTTGCGGCTGGGGACAGCCGCGCTCCCAGGGGTGGGGGCTTAGGGGGTTGGCGTGCCGCAAATTACCTCCGCCTGCTGCATGACCAGGGCTGTTGCCGATTCCTGTTTGTCTGGCGGATAGCCGTATTTCTTTAATATTCGCTTAATGATTACACGAATGCCGGCCCGGGCGCTTTCTCGAACTGTCCAGTCAATCGTCACGCTACGCCGCACTGATTCCACCAGTTCACGAGCAATTTTTTTCAGCGTCGGCTCGCCAAGCACTTTAACGGCACTGTCATTAACGCCCAGGGCATCATAAAAAGCGACCTCATCCTCAGTCAGCCCCAGGGATTGGCCGCGGTTCTGGGCGGCGCGCATCTGCTTAGCCAGTTCAATCAACTCCGTGATGACCTGTGCGGCCTCGATGGAGCGGTTCTGATAGCGGCGGATGGATTCTTCGAGCATCTCGGCAAACGATCGGCCTTGAATTACATTGCGACTGAGGCGAGTTTTAATTTCGTCATTGATTAACTTCTGCAGCAATTCCACGGCGAGATGTCGCTGCGGCAGATCGCGTACTTCCCGAAGAAAATCATCCGAAAGAATCGAGATATCCGGCGATTTAAGCCCGGCCGCCGCAAAAATATCAATCACCTGATCCGAAATAACCGCCTGAGAAACAATCTGCCGAATCGCCAGGTCAATGTCTTCATCCGTTTTGCCACCGGCAGCCTCCAAGGCTTTGCTCAATCCGGCCCGTACCGCCTGGAAAAACCCCACTTTATCCCGGATAAACAGAGCCTCATCGTTAGGCACAGATAAAGCGAATGCCTGGGATAACTCAGTCACAGCTTGCAGATAACGCTTTTTACCATCTTCTAATTGCAGAATGTGTTCCATTGCCTGGGCGATTCCAGCCATGCGCTTGGAAGAAGGACCGTTCAATACCGCTTCATAGTTGAAGCCATCGAACATTTTCGCCACAGCAGCAAACTTTTGTCGCATGACGGCGACCGCTTCGGTCTGATCTACAGCCGCATCCCCCTTGCCACCGCCTTCGGTGTATGCCGCGAGTGCCTTTTTTAATTGATCGGCCAGACCAAGATAGTCCACCACCAGCCCGCCCGGCTTGTCGCCAAATACGCGGTTCACGCGGGCGATGGCCTGCATCAGGCCATGGCCGCGCATCGGCTTATCGAGGTACATGGTATGCAGGCATGGGGCATCAAAGCCGGTAAGCCACATATCGCGCACAATAATAATCTTAAGAGGATCTTTCGGGTTCTTGAAACGTTCTGCCAACGATTCGCGGCGCGGTTTATTACGAATATGCTGCTGCCACCCAAGCGGGTCCGATGCTGAGCCGGTCATGACAATCTTGATAGCCCCTTTGGCGTCATCGTCGCTATGCCAATCGGGCCGCAGGCGAATCAACGCATCATATAATTCCACGCATATTCGTCGGCTCATGCACACAACCATGGCCTTGCCATCGGGTCTGCCAATATTTCAGGCAGCGTGTTTCAACTTGGATGTCCAGAAGGTGTTCCAAAGGTCGCTTTGC
>JBMFVY010000177.1:0-2060 GCA_049965755.1 Phycisphaerae bacterium
GTGGGGCGAGAGGAGAGAAGAGCGAACCTCTGCTCCTCGTTAAAAAAGACGTTTGGGCCAACAGAAACACGGTTGAATTACAGACACGCGTCTGACTCACTCTTAGTATGGGTCACGGGTCCTCACTGAGCATCCCGTGCCTTCCGGTTCGATTTCATATACCATATACTTATTTTTGTTTCTTTTTTCTTTTTTCTCCAACACACTCCTGTCGACCAATCCTTTGGCCGAAACTCAATGTCCCATGATTGCTTTCTTGAATTTTTGGAACAATTTTCCTTGAAGTGGTTTTGACATATAATCACCCCACATTTCCGTGGTAGGGCAGTATTCGATCTTGAGATTTCCTTTTTCAACTTGATCGGTCAGGAAAAAATAACGGATGTTAAACGCACGTGTACGCTTGCTCGAACTGCATTTACCGTTGTTCTCCAATAAAATTGTACTCTTGTTATCTTGGTACAAAATATTTTTTTCAATTGTGTGACCTTGAGCTTCCATAAATAGCTTGGTCCACAATATCATAGTTGCCGCATCATCTGCACCAACAAGCTCAGCTTCGGTGCTACTTCTTGTGTTCAATTTCTGCTTGCGAGAAATTGATTGAGCTGCTCCACCCCCGTATGTCCTGACGGCTCCGGTGTGGCTCTTGAGGTCAGGATGCACTCCAAAGGCGCTATCCACATACCACTTGATGACATGCAAATCCTCAGTTGACAATATCAATTTGTCCTGACGTGTCCCATTACAATACTTGATCAACCGGACCAGCTTGTTCCAATCATCTTGGTTGGGGGACTTGACTCTTGTGCACAGCAATGCAATAGCTGTGTGAATATCAGGGCGTGCTCGCTTGCAGGCAAACAGACCCTTAGCAACAAAAGTATGAAATAACTCGGCCTTGTCCTTGTCGAGTTTTGGACCATCACCTTCAGCAAATAAATTCTCAGATGCTGGGGTTGGTGCTGTGTCCGTGGGCTTGAGGTTCATGGGGAATTCTTCAACCATGTTGGAAATATAATCCACCATGTCAACCTTGACTTGACCTTCCTGGGAGAAATCAAATACCATTCCCAGGTAATCGTGAACCTTGCCTCTTGTTGTCTTAACTTCACCATGCGCTCCATACATCTTGTTTAACCATTTTTCAAATATGTCGTTGATCTTGGTATCGACATGACTACTCATAAGATCATCAACATGAAAACGCACAGTGTGTTGCTTGTTGTTGACCACTTTGTTTGCAACACAGGGGTCATACGGATTAAACACAAATCCTTGTTGTTCCAGATCATGCGGAACTTCTTGTACCATAGTAATGCCGCGACCAACATACCATAGAGGGCGCGCAGTACTTGAACATAGACAACTTTCTTGTTGCCTTCATGCGTAACAAACGACTTGTAGACTTCTGGAGCCATCTCAACTAACAAGTCAACCAGCACTCCTGTAATGAAAACATATTTGTTAGCATCATCCAGATTTGGTATTTGCGCTTGTATAAACGCATTAGGGACATCAGCAGTCATGACGTCGCGCTTTTCCTTTGCATCCACAATTGCAGTGAGCATTATACTTTCCAGTGCAACAGTTGGGCTCGCGGCGTCTTCTCTCGATAACCATTCTCGAGTAGGCTTGCCATTATAGACCATTCTTCCCTTAATTGATTTGTCTCTCTTTTCTGTGAGAAACATAAGTGCCTCCATTGTTTTCCTTTTTTCCTCTGGAGACAGCTTTGTCACATTCATCGGTGTGAAACGATTTCTTTTGTGCAGTTGCTCAAGTTCTTTGCTAGCTGCATCTTCTCCGGCCTTTTTAAACTTCTTTAGACCTTTTTGCAAAATATATTGCTGACCATAGCATGAACCATACATAGTGGCTTTGGCATATTCTTCCAACATTCATGTTCTTCCATGTCGATTGGATTGGCCTATTTTCCTTCGAAGTCTGAGTTTTCGGAACTCTTGGTACTGAAATCGCGTAGGTCTTTTTTGCTCTGCTGGCCACCGGTATGCTCGCGATGCCGCGAGTTATGGCGGCAAATCCTTCCACGGACCTTC
>JBMFVY010000178.1:0-2036 GCA_049965755.1 Phycisphaerae bacterium
AACTTTCCGCAGCCCAGGGTCATGATCACCGTATCCTGGGGGGCATGGTCCGCCACGTCGGTAAAATAATGTCGCGCCGGCGATGCGCCGTCACAGCCGCCGACCAGGAAGAAATGACGGATATCGCCATTCTTTACCGCTTCCACGACCTTGTCGGCAACGCCTAGGAGGGTATGGCGCCCAAAACCGATGGTGATGCGTTTTTCTTCGGTATCGGCGGCAAATCCGGGCAGGGCCTTGGCTGCCTGGATTACCGGGGTGAAGTTGCCATTGTCGATATGGCGCACTCCCGGCCAGCCGACGGGGCCGGTGCTGAAGATCCGGTTTTTGTAATTGCGGCCTGGCTCGATGAGGCAATTGGAGGTCACGACCACCGGCCCCGGGAAATCGGCGAATTCCCGTTGCTGGTCCTGCCAGGCACCGCCCCAGTTCCCCACGAGATGCGGATAGGCCTTGAGTTTGGGATAGGCATGGGCAGGCAGCATCTCGCCGTGGGTGTAGACGTTGATGCCCTGATCCTTGGTCTGTTCCAGGATCAGCTTCAAGTCGTGCAGGTCATGACCACTGACCAGGATCGCTTTGCCTTTTACCGGCGTGATCCGCACGCTGCTGATTTCCTGGGCGCCGAAGCTGCCGGTATTGGCGGCGTCCAGGAGTTCCATGACCTGAAGATTCAATTGGCCCACCGCCAGGGCATGCTCCAGGAGATCCTCCATATCCGTCGGGCTGCCGGCGAGATAGTCCAGCATCGCCTCGACCTCGGCATCCACGGTGTCGCTCTGGTAGCCCAGCATGCGGGCGTGGTAGGCATAAGCAGCCACCCCTTTCATCCCATAGAGGATCAAGGCGCGTAAACCGACAATGTCGGCGCCGAGATCGTCCTCACCCGCCTTTACGGATGCGAGGGACGCCTGCTCCATCATCTGCTCCAGGCCATCCGCCGGCTGAAAGGCGGCCGGGCCGGAGAGCGTTTCCGGCGTTTGACCCCGCTGCCGCGCCGCCTCTTCATAACGGGCCCGCAACTGATCCCGGCGTTTCGCCGCTTCCTGGATCATCTGCCCGAAGCGGGCGGCATTGAAGTTCACATTGGTCAGGGTGGTAAAGAGGGCATAGAGGATGAAGGCATCGGTATCCGGATCCACGACATCCAAAGGGCGGGCGCGATGGGCGTACTGGGCGATGCCCTTGACCTGATAGATCAGCAGGTCCTGCAGATCGGCCGTGCTCTCGTCCTTGCCGCAACTGCCTGGGGCCGCTGCACAGCCGATGTCGGTGCTGCTATGTCAATCAGCGTCGAAATTTGAACAGGTATCAGCGTCCAATTTTGAACAGTTTCAGAGGGGGAGAGGGCGGCGCTGTTTGTAGCGGTAGGAGTCGTTCCCTGTCTCGATGATGTCACAGTGGTGGGTGAGGCGATCGAGCATGGCGGTTGTCATCTTGGCGTCGCCGAAGACCTGGACCCATTCCCCGAAGGAGAGGTTCGTGGTGACGATCAGCGCGGTGTGCTCGTAGAGCTTGCTGATCAGGTGAAAGAGCAAGGCGCCACCAGACTCGGAGAAGGGTAAGTAGCCCAGCTCATCAAGGACGACGAGGTTCATGTTCAGCAGGGTCTTGACCAGGCGGCCACTCTGACCACGGGTCTTTTCCTGCTCCAATTGGTTTACGAGATCGACGACGTTAAACCAGCGTACACGATGGCCCTGGTAGATGGCAGCGTGTCCGAGAGCCAGTGCCAGATGGGTTTTTCCGGTCCCGGTACCACCGACGAAGATGACGTTGTGGGCGGCGTCGAGATAGCGGCCTTCGGCAAGTCGCTGCAGTGCCTTCTGATCCACGGGGCTCTCGGTAAAGTCGAAGTCTTCCAGGCCGCGCTGGGCGGGGAAGCGTGCAATGCGCATTTGGTAGAGGAGACTACGATTGGCGCGCTCCTGGCTTTCCGCGGCGATGAGTTGAGCCAGCCATGTCTCGGGATCCTGGGGCAGGCGCTGGTCCATCCAATCCTCCACCGCCAGGGCCATGCCATAGAGATGCAGGGC
>JBMFVY010000179.1:0-2017 GCA_049965755.1 Phycisphaerae bacterium
GTGATAGGTAAATTTTTCATCTTCTGGTAATGAAAGACCGGTCAGATCGACTTTCAATATCTTCGTTATAAATTCGACATACTCATAGGACCGCGCCGCCAGATCGACCGCCCGGTCGTGTTGTCGTGGATCGTCGTGAAAAAGTTCCGGGTAGTGTGCCCGAATCATGGCGCAGCAAGACCCGGATGGTGTGACCACGTATTCGGAATTTTGAAAAACATCCAGCATTCGTGCCGCAAGAGTGCGGGCATCGACAGGGAAACCGTTGTTGTATGCCGGCTGGCCACAGCAGGTCTGCGCCACAGGAAAATCCACGTCGCAACCAAAATGTTCCAGAGTTTTGACAACTGCCATACCAACATCAGGGGCGAAGAGGTCAGTGAGGCATGCTACAAAAAGGCTTACTCGCATAATGCATAAGCATATGCCGCTGATAACTAGATTGCAACAAACTGCGCAAAAATTCGTTCCCATTTTCCAATTTGCGCCCGCTCTCAGCAGTTCGTGCTGGCAGTGGAATGAACGATTGTGGGTATCAAAGTTTTATGCCTGTAACTTAATCGTTCCCGAGTTCAGGGCGAGTAGCTATAAATATCGTCCGGCGTGTAATACATCTGGTCCGGCCCGGCACTGAAGAAAAAGGGAGCTCTGGGACTTTGGGCACGAGACGCAACCATCTGAATCGGAGTGCCAAATCCATCTTTGATACCCGCCACATAGGTTACGGTTGAACCGTTAGGTCCTGGCATGGTTCCGGGCATCAGCACCCGCCGGGGTAATTGATTTATCGGGCACGGCCCGACAATCCATCCACCGTTCTCGCCGGGTTCAAGATAGAGCTCTTGGTCATCCTGCAGAAATGCAACCATATTTGGCGGGATGACGCCCGTCCGATGCTCAACTCGGGTTAATTCGGATGCGAGCACCGATAGCTCGATATGCGTAAGCTCAAGTTCTGAGCTTTCTTTGACCCGTGCTCCGATCGCAAGTCCCATTCCAATCAAAATTCCGACGATCGCAAGGACTACGATCATCTCTGCAAGGGTAAACGCAAGGCATTGCGACTTAGTCCTCGCTATAGCACCGGAATGACATGGCGTTCGCATTTCCCTCTCTATCCTCCATAAGACAATTTACAAACGCAATTATCGCCCACAATTTGATCATTTTCAAGAAAATTTGGATGGTTGACCGGGGAATTTACGCATCGACATTTGGACGTTATATTACAGGGCGTAAGGGCGTGTGCCTGAGCGGCCAAAAGGGACGGACTGTAAATCCGTTGGCTTATGCCTTCGCAGGTTCGAATCCTGCCGCGCCCATAAGCGACCCTTTTTAGGGTTGTTTGAATGATGGTGGCATCAATTCCGGTGCACCGTCGTGCAGTGGATTGCCTCCAAGGGCGATTAGCTCAGTTGGTTAGAGCGCATGCATGACACGCATGAGGTCACAGGTTCGAATCCTGTATCGCCCATTGAAAGAAAACCCAATAGAATCAATGCTTCCATTAACATTACAACGCCGAAAACTGATGCTTGATAAACCTTTAAAAAGCCGTAAAATACGGTTTTAGTTTATCGCTTTTGCGATAGGCGTAAATTCTTTAAGGGGTGTGCCATGCCAAAAACGAACCGCCTGCCTTCATATTGCCACCACAAAGGGAGCGGCAAGGGTGTCGTTACTCTCGCCGGTCGAGATGTTTACCTGCCTGGGCTTTACAAGAGCCGCGAGAGCAAAGCGGCCTACGATAGGCTGATCAGCGAATACCTTGCCGGCGGACGGCAGCCAATTGGAGTTGATGGGGCTTGTATCGCAGAAGTTTGCTTGGCATTCCTGCAATTCGCCAAAGAGTATTACCGCACACCCGATGGCAAGAGCACGTCCCAGTTAACCACGTTCCAGAACCTTCTGAAGATGCTGCGGGAGGCGTATGGGCCGACGCTAGTGTAGTGAATCAAATAGATTGAACATTATTCAGGACGGCGCGAGCCTTGGCAACTTTTTCCAGAATGCGTTC
>JBMFVY010000180.1:0-1935 GCA_049965755.1 Phycisphaerae bacterium
CCGCCAGAGCCGCTCGATGAAGACATTGTCCATCCACCGGCCCTTGCCGTCCATCGAAATCTTGATCCCGGCCTGCGCCAGAGCGCCGGTGAATTCCGTCGAAGTGAATTGCGACCCCTGGTCGGTGTTGAAGAAGCGGCGCCCGCGGAGAGAGACGTGTTACCCTATGGGCAAATCCGATTACCAGGAAAGAGGCGATACGTCAGGCTCATTCCCATCGCCGTCGGCGCGGGTGGTCGTCGCGCCAGATGGGAGCCCCGTATCTATGCCAAAGACCGCATCGAAGGCGGTGAATGCTGGCGGCTGGTATTTGCGCGCAGCGATTAGCTCACCATAGGTTTTATAGACCGGGGCGCCCGAAAGCCGAAGGCAGCATAGGAAGGGAAGCAAATCCCATCGACCGTTTGATAGGGCATGCGGAGAAGGGATTGCACAGCCATACAAAAACTTATATAATAAAATATGTCTGATCGCCATAGCGCCACCAAGCCCATCAGATTTCTGGGCAGCTCACTCGATGACCTGCGCGCTTTTCCGACGTCGGCCCGTAGGGAAGCTGGCTATCAGCTCGATAAGGTGCAGAACGGGGAACCGCCGAGCGACTGGAAGCCCATCAAGACGGTCGGGCAGGGGGTGCAGGAAATCAGGATTCGGGACGACGCCGGTGCATTCCGGGTTATCTACGTCGCCAAATTCGTCGATGCGGTCTACGTCCTGCACTGCTTTCAGAAAAAAACGCAGGCGACCAGTAAACCCGACCTGGACGTGGCGGCGAAGCGATACCGAGATTTGATAAAGGAGTTGGGGCAATGAACAGCCAGACGTTCGCCAGTGTATGGGATGCCATCGAGGACACGCCTGCCGAAGCCGAGAATATGAAACTCCGTTCGGCGCTCATGCGGGCACTGGAAGCGCACATTCACGCCAAGGGATTGACCCAGATCCAGGCCGCCAAGCTGTTGGGCGTCACGCAACCGCGCGTGTCCGACCTGCTGCGCGGCAAGATCAGCCTATTCAGCCTCGATACCCTGGTGAACATGGTCGTCGCCGCAGGCCTGCACGTTGAAATGCAAGTGCTCGAAGCCGCCTGAAAAATGGCAGGCGCCGGTTCCTGTTACCTTATGGGCAATAAAGTAACAGAAGCCCCCGCACACACCACGCGCCCGCTCAGCGCCCCTGCCACCCAAACATGAACCGGATGGGGGCAGCCCTCGCCGGGGATGCAACGGGGGCCGCAGCCCCCTTGCCAACGCCCGCGCGGTATGACCGCGCATGGCTTGCCACGGCCTATAACGCTCCCCCCCTACAAGGCACCGCAGTTTCCGCTAGGTATTCCGGAGACTTTCCGGAAAGTCTCCGGAATACCCTTCCCCCATCAGCACCCCGCTACAGCACCGAAAGCAGCGCCGCCAGGGTCTCGAACCCCGGCACCATCACCGCCGCCATCGTGCCAAGCCGGACCTCCCGACGCCCGCCATGCTCCCCACCGCAAGGCGCTTTCCGCTGGCTACGGAATCCCCCATCTGATACAGTTCTCGGTGGATGAAGCCCAAAACTCCCGAAAGGCCCTCCCCATGGCCGAACCCTACCAGCTCCCCCTCTTCCCCGACCACGCCCGCCTCATCCGCATCCGACCCGAGCGCAACGAATGGCGCTTCTACCACCTCGCCATCTGGCCCGACCTCTTCGGCCGCGCCCTCCTCGCCCGCTATTGGGGCCGCATCGGAACCAAAGGCCACCTCCGCCTCGACCCCTACCCAGACCCAGGCGCCGCTCTCAACGCCCTCGCCGCCCTCGCCCGCCGCAAACGCCGTCGCGGCTATCGCGAAACCTCCGCGTGAAGCTTCAAAACAAGGGTAAGGGGAAAGGTAAGGGTAGAGCGGGGGCTCTGCCCCCACGCCCCCGCCAGGGCCGCGCCGGCCCTGGACCCGGCAT
>JBMFVY010000181.1:0-1919 GCA_049965755.1 Phycisphaerae bacterium
CCGGATGCGGCAAATCCGCACGTCCGGTTCGGAGGGAGGGGAGACCGCATTAAAAGCGGTCTTCCCTACCCCTATTCAACTGGGAAATCTGTTTGTTGAATAGGTTCGCCGCGTGTGTGGTCGTCGACGCCCCGAGGCCGGTCGGCAACAATACCAACCGACACCTGCGGTTTCCCGTGGTCGTCATTCAAGCTAATTGCGGCGTTGGGCGGTTTGGCTACTCAGTCTTGGCTGTCGCTTTTTTATAGCCGCTACAAGGCGGTGCTTTCATTCTTTTTAGCGTGCCTTTTCGCTGGTGCTCATAGCGCCAACTTTTATTATCAGTAGATAGTTTACGACAAGTGGACGGATTAAGTCAATGGCGGGATAAAATTAATGCAGAATCACGCAGGGATTTGGTTGGCATGATAGGGGTTCTGCATGGCCGGTAAACTACCGGATTTGCGCCGGCGCCGATGCGAAAATACCGTAAATTGTGGGTGTTTTTTGCAATCGCTTGAAAATGCTTGCAAACGGGTGTGAAAGCACTAATATACTAATGTTGATAGGGGTTTTGCCGCCGTCAGCACGGTTTTTGAAAGTGCCTCCGAAGCCGAAGGTTGTGGGTTCGACCCCCGCCCAGCGCAATCCATCGCCCGCCGCCTTGCCAACCAAACTCGAACCCCTATAATAGCCCCCGCACAGCGTTTTGATCGACTCGTGGCGCCGCGTATCGGCAGCGCCTTTGGAAGGGAATTGATGCCGCAGATTTTCGATAACATCGAACAGAACCTCCTCCCCGCCCTGCGCAACGCCATCGGCGTTTCCCGCCGTGGCGATTTCTGCGTGGGCTACTTCAATCTCCGCGGCTGGGGCAAAATCGGGCCCCTCATCGACCAATGGCCCGGCGGCGACGGCCAATGCTGTCGCCTGCTCATCGGCATGCACCGCTCGCCCCGGGAACTGATCGAATCCGCCCAAAGCCTCGCCGTCCAGACGGATGGGATCGACAACCAGACGGCCGCCCGCCTGAAAAGCCAACTTGCACAGGAATTCCGCCGACAGCTTACCCTCGGAGCACCCACCGACGACGACGAAGCCGCCCTCCGCAGCCTCGCCGCCCAACTCGCCGCCGGCAAACTCAAGGTGAAATTGTTCCTCCGCCACCCCCTTCATGCCAAGCTCTATCTCCTCTTCCGTGATGATCGGATTAATCCGAAGATCGGCTACGTCGGCAGCAGCAATCTCACTCTCGCCGGCCTCTGCCATCAGGGCGAATTGAATGTGGATGTGATGGACGGCGACGCCTGCGACAAATTGGCCCGCTGGTTTGAGGACCGGTGGAATGACAGATTCTGCATTGATATCACGCAGGACCTGATTAAAATCATCGACGAAAGCTGGGCGCGGGAAACGCCCGTCTCGCCCTATCACATTTATATTAAAATGGCGTACCACCTCGCCGAAGAAGCCCGCTCCGGCCTGAGCGAATTCCAAATCCCCTCCGTCTTCGGCGACACGCTCTTTGAATTCCAGAAGGCCGCCGTCAAAATCGCCGCCCACCATCTCAACAAGCGCGGCGGTGTGATCGTGGGCGATGTGGTCGGACTGGGCAAGACGCTCATGGCCAGTGCGCTGGCCCGCATCTTTGAGGAAGATCAGGGCCTCCAGACGCTGATCATCTGCCCCAAAAACCTTATCCCGCTGTGGGAAAGTTATCGGCAGCGGTATGGCTTGCGGGCCACCATCGTCTCCATCACCAATGTGCAGCGCGAACTGCCCAAGCTTTACCGCCATCGGCTGGTGCTCATTGACGAAAGCCATAACCTGCGTAAGCGCGACGGCAAACTTTCAATTACCCATAAGTTTTGCTGCGATGCAGTAGCCAAGATGAATATCCATGAGGCGGGTGAAGCCTCTCCAGAGGACCATGTTTCCCG
>JBMFVY010000182.1:0-1915 GCA_049965755.1 Phycisphaerae bacterium
GACGGCACAGGGACCCTACGAGGCGGTGAACTACCATCGGTTCGCCGATGACATTTGCATCACCGTCAGCGGACACCACACCAAGCGGGGCTGGGCCGAACGTGCCCTGCAACGACTCGAGGAACAGCTCATCCCACTCGGGGTGACGCTGAACCGAGAGAAGACCAAGATCGTGGACACGCTGAAGGACGACGCCTTTGGGTTCCTGGGATTTGACCTGCGCCGCGTGCGCAAGCGGGAGAAGGCCGGATACTACGTTCACATGAGCCCGAGGAAGAAGGCCCGCAAGGCGATCAAGGCGAAGATCCGTGGCATCATTTCCCGCGGTGGCGCATTGCCCGCCGCCGAAATCGTTACGAAGATCAACGCTGCGGTCGCCGGCTGGGTTGAGTATTTCCGGGTCTATCTTTTACCCACAACTTTAGCGGTTTCGCGCTGCCTTTGAAGGAGTTCCCTGCGGCTCTGGACACACCCGAAATCCTCTGGTAGTCTTTTGCACGACGTCCACTCGTGTAGGAGTGTATTTGAGCGGATCGTGCAAGAGACAACGGTGCGATGATCTTGATGTGCAGGCTATTCTCGACGCCGGCACCGGGATTGATTCGCCTGCGTGGATTTATAATGAGTTCGCGGATATTTACCTGGGAGACAAGCGCCTGGACAAGCGCTTGAGCAGGACTGCAGGATTCCTGGGGAGCGCACCGTTGTCGCCGATAAACCAGGCGTGTTTGGACTGGAGGAGCGTGAAGGGCGCGTATCGGATGTTCGACAATCCGAAGGCCACTCCGGCAGGCATTCTCGCGCCGCACATCGCGGCGACCGAGCGACGCATGAGCGCGGTGGCGGCCGAGGGGGAGAGGATACTGCTGGCGCCCTCGGATACCGCGTTCATTTCCTACAATCACCCGAAGGTGACGGGCATAGGCCCGATTGGCAAGAACAACGACGAGGGTCGAGGCTTGATCATGCACAGCGCCCTTGTCATGACGACCCGGGGCGTGCCGCTGGGTCTGGTGCATCAGAATGTTTGGGCACGGCAAGAGGTCCCCGACGAAGGACGCCAGGAGAAGATCGAGCGGTTACAGCGGACCCCGATTGAGCAAAAGGAGAGCTTCAAGTGGCTGTGCGCCTCGCGCGATGCGCGTCAGCACACCCCGCCGGGGTGCAAGGTGGTCATGCTGTGCGACCGGGAAGGAGACGTGTACGAGCACCTGCTCGAGCTGCGGGAGCACCGGGGCAGCTATGTAATCCGCGCCCGCTGCGATCGAGTGCTCGCGCCGGAGGAGAACGAGGGCAGCGAGCGGATGCGCGAGGCCCTCGCGGCGGCTGAGGAGCTTGGCACGATGGAGGTGACGGTGCCCGGCAATGGCAAGCGCAAGACGCGGACCGCGACGGTCGGGATCAAGGTGGCTCGGGTCACGCTCAAGCCACCGCAGCGACGGGGACAGGCCAAGGACGCCTGTTCGAGCGAGGACATCACGGTGAGGTTGGTTGGGGCAACTGAGACCTCGAGACCGCCGCAGGGAGAAGCCGCGATCAGTTGGGTGCTGCTGACCGACCTGCGGGTACCGGGCTTCGAGGCGGCGAAGGAAAAGGTTCTCTGGTACAGCCAGCGCTTCGGCATTGAGACCTTTCATCGGGTGCTCAAGTCCGGCCTGAAGGTTGAGGATTGTCGACTCGAGACCGGCGAGCGGCTGGCGCGTCACCTGGCGCTGTGTAGCGTCATTGCGGTGCGGATGATGAACGTGGCGTATCTGGCCCGAGAGCAGCCGCAGCTGCCCGCGAGCGTCGCGTTCTGCGCAGAAGAGCTCGAGGCGATGCACGTGCTGACCCGCGAGGGTTTGCCACCGAAGGAGCCGCCGGCATTGAAGGATGCAGTGCGGATGGTCGCGAAGATCGGGGGGCATCTCGGACG
>JBMFVY010000183.1:0-1894 GCA_049965755.1 Phycisphaerae bacterium
CGACCGGGCGCTGCCGGGCGAGCAGGTCGAACTGATGGCCCATCCAGCCGGGCGATTTGGCGCGTTGGCCAAGTTTTACGGCGAAGCCCGGGTTGGCCCGCGACTCGTAGCGGCGGGACATGTTACATTGGTGTCGCTGTCGGCAGATGCCGACAGCCCGGAGAATAAAGCGTGACTGCAACCGAACAAAAGCTGATAGAACTTCTGCTGGCAAACCTGCGGCCGGTGCGCCGCAGCCCGGCGCCCGTAACCGAACAAACCGCGATTTTTGGCCGCGAGGGCCTCGGTCTCGATTCGGTGGATGTGCTGGAAGTGGCCGTGCTGCTCGACAAACACTTTGGCGTGGTTCTCGAACCTGAAGACCCCGCCGTACGCTCTGCGCTGACCAATATAGGTACTCTTGCGGCGTACATAGATTCCCACCGCAGCCCGTCGCCTGCAGAACCAAAAACCCCATAAGCCCCAAGGCGCAGCCCGGGAGCGCGGCTGTCCCCAGCCGCATCAATTGCAGCGCCCATCCTCGCGGCAGCCCAGCAACCTGCGTCCCAATCCAAGCGTCCCAGGCTCTACCGCTCAACGAAACTCAACGTCGAGGGCGCTGCGGCGACGAGGGTTAACCACGATCCCGAACACGATCGGTCAGAAGAGGATTTCCACGTTCCCGGGTTAAAATGACCAAAACTGCAAAAGCTTGCACTTGGCCCAATCGGGCCGCTGCGGTAAAATATGCATCGGGTGACCTATGGCCATCAAAATTGAGCTTCCCGCTGAGATTGAAGCAGACCTCCGCCTCCAGGATCCGCAGTTGGATTACCACGCCCGCGATCAGTTCCTGGTAGCCCATTATCAGGCTGGCCAGTTGAGCACCGGAGATATCGCCGTCATACTGGGCTTGGAGACACGTTTCCAAGCCGAGGAATGGCTGGCTGAGCATGGTGCCTGCCAGAACTATTCGTCCGATGACCTGGAGGCGGACCGTCAGACGCTCGAGCGAATTCTTGGACCGGTGCGGCCTTAATGCTTGTGGTTTCCGACGCAAGCCCCATCAATGTCTTGATCCGCATTGGCCAGATCAATGTGCTGCCAGCCTTGTTCCAGTCGGTTGTGATCCCCACTGCGGTGCGGCTCGCCGGTGTACCATCCGCGTCAGGTACGCCGTCGTCACCGCTGCTTGAGGAGTGCCAAAAATCACGCCCTTGCAACCCGGCGATTGCCCGGACAGGCTCCTGAATAGGGACGAAGACTGATTACAACCCAACCAATTGTCGTAAATCAACCAATAACCATGGGTTGGGTGCAGTCCCGGCGGGTGCATCCATCTTGCGTTCGTTCTTAGACGAATTCATATTATAATTTATACATGTACGCTATTAAATGTCTCTGTGTTGCTCTGTGAACTCTGTGGCAAAAACCCCGTCGCACCGCACCGAGTGCAGGCAAGGATGCCTACACCACAATCATTTCGCCTTACAACTGATCGAGACTCTTCGGCTCTGTGGCAAAAACCCCGTCGCACCGCGCCCCACGCAGGCAAGGATGCCTGCACCACAATCATTTTGCGTTACGCCTGATCCAAACTCCCCGGCTCTTGCGGTAAACCCGGCGCATTTTCAGCGGATGCATGCTGCGATACAATTTTCACTTCGGCGATGGAGCCGAGGCGGCTTTTGCGTGGGTAGTGCCTGTGACAAACCTTGAGGCTGGCGAATGGGCCCTGGCAGCGGCGGCGGCAGCCGGGGCGTTTCACGCCGCCAATGTATTCTATGCCGGCAGCCAGTGGTTTATTCATACCGATCGCCGCATTGCCGACGCCGGCGCTGTGGCCCTTACGTTTGATGACGGCCCTCACCCGGTCTTTACGCCGGCTGTCGCCGAGACGCTGGCCGCATTGAAT
>JBMFVY010000184.1:0-1846 GCA_049965755.1 Phycisphaerae bacterium
GACTGGGACACCACGGCGGTGATCGGCTACGACAGCACCACCCAAACCTGGGGCGTGGTGCAGCGGTATGTTTACAGCCCGTATGGCAGCATCACGGCGCTGAATAGTGACTGGAGCACGCCAGCGGCCGGCACGCAGCCGCTGGTGGATAATCTGTATCAGGGGATGACGCTGGACGCGGTGACGGGGCTGTATTACGACCGTGCTCGCGATTATTCGCCGAGCCTCGGCCGGTGGATAGAGCAGGACCCGGCCCAATACATCAATGGCGCCAATACTTATCAGTTCGTCAATTCCTCGCCGGTGGGGACTGTGGATGCGGAGGGGACGCAGGTCAACTTCGGGCCGTTTCCGCCGCCCGGGTGGCCACCGGGCCCACCCTTCGGCCTATCTGCCGACCGTTGGGAGAATCCCGGCGCCCATTTCGTGGGCGGAATGGGAAAGTTTACGGCGCAGGTCGACTGGAAGTCAGCCTACTCCAGCGGCGTGGTGGTCACTTTTTTTCCGGGAAATCGCCTGAAAAATAAGAAGTGCGGGTGCAAGTTGATCGGCTTCGTGCAATACGAAAAAGATGCTACCGCCTTCAGCAGCCATGGCTCGGTGGCTCTGCCAAGCGGATGGAGTGTCGATGGCGGCTTCCCATACCCCCACCAGACGAAATGGTCGCCTGGCGGTAAGCATGATGCGGAACTTCGCGATGCGCCGGGCCTCAGGAATCTTGGGCCGTACCTCTACAATCAATGGGTTTTCGAGGCACGCGACGTAGCAGTATGCCTCAGCGGGCACGACAAAGGGGATTCTTTCGGCGCGGTATACTGGGGATTCTATTTCAACTGGGGCGCTGGGCGGGTGACCCGATGGGTCGGCGGGCAGGGGGTGAAGACGGGCCCCGTGACCAGCCAGAACGTCAGCGTAGACATACTCAGGCCCTTCGCCCCTCTACCCTGACCACCTTGCGATAGGCGGGCGAGAGCTCCCGCCTTCAGGAGGAGGCGCATATCATGAACGCAGAAGCAGCCCCGGCAGGAAGGCGTGAACCTCGGTCGGGGCGCCCGCGATGGGTATCTTGCAGCGGCTTGTTGGAGAGCCTGTGTGTTGTCACGATGTGGGGGTCGATCCTGTGGGCGCCTATATTCTTTCTAATTAGCGCTAATATTAATAACTTGCCGTTTAATACGTCGTCGATGTTCCGATGGTGCGTGGCCGATTTTCTAGGCAGGGTCAGCGTGCTTTTCTTCGCGACGACCGTGGTTGCAGCCGTACCCGTGCTTGCATGGCGTAAGCTCCCCGCGCGCCGGCGACTCATCGCCATGCTGGGGATCGCACTTCTGGCGCAGATTATCGGCGTGCTCCTGACGTTGCTACAGCCACCGCTCATCAAATAGAGATCTCCCGTCGGTTAGGGTGGAATGGCGACGCCACGCCTTATCCAGGCGTGATCTTTGGTTTTCCGATATTTTTGGGAGAGAAAACAGCCTGAAACGCCCGGCTCGTCGTATAACCATGGTACTGGGGGGGGACCAACCACCTATTGTTCAAGTGCTGTGGATTGATGCAATCATGCGGCAACTTCCGCGCACCACCCCGGCGCGTTGAGATTCCCACGAGAATTCCATTTTGAGGCCGATGAATGGTCGCATTGGATGAAGTATTAACCGCCGATCGCAGGGCAAAGAACCTTCGTGCCCGCCGTGCCCCTGGAGTTGAAAACGGCGGCTACCGATGCGACGCCGTGCATCGCCCAAACCTTTAGTAAACGTCCGACGAAACTTTCAATTACCCATAAGTTCGGTGGCGAAATTGCCTGCCACGCGGTAGAAGTGAAGGCTTGCCGCCATGGATGGCG
>JBMFVY010000185.1:0-1759 GCA_049965755.1 Phycisphaerae bacterium
AAAACCCGAACCCAATAACGATGCGGCCCAGCACCGGGCCGCAATGGGGAGACTGCGTGAAAAAATATCACGCAAGAATTATCGCGTTTCGGCAGGGGGATTCGCTTGTTTAAGGTCTAGGAGCATGTCTGAGTAATGGCCGGCATTGCGATGGGTCTGAAATGCCCCGTACGCGCGGCGGAAGATCGAGCCGACTCTGAATAATGAGTCTGCAACATCCGACAACTAAGCAGACGAGGCATTTCAGGCCCACCCCACATTGCACATCTATAGCATTGTTGAATGAACCGCCTCCGGCGGCGATAATCAACCCATGGCTGGCATCGAAAGTAAAATTATCGTTGGCGACTGCCTTGACGCACTCAAGGCATTTCCTGAAAACTCATTTGACCTAATTGTTACATCGCCGCCGTATGCGGATCAGCACAAAAGGACATGCGGAGGGTTCCATCATGAGCTATGAAAGCGAGCAGCTTCAACAGATGGCAATGCCGACCCGCGAACAGGTTGCGACAGCGTTGCTGCGGACTCTGTTCCGACATGGCGGGGTAATCAAAGAATTTTGCGATGGCGAAACGATCGTCGAGGAAATTGCTGACGGGTTTGGCTTGAGCAGACCGCAACGCGAAGCCCGCCTTAAAACCATTTACCAAAAGGAAAACAGGGTCAAGACAGTTTCACTATGGCATCGTCTTCTGTTCCGATCCGCCGATATGCTGGCCCATGAGAGGCTGGTCTCGC
This sequence comes from Phycisphaerae bacterium, assembly GCA_049965755.1. Classification (GTDB taxonomy): domain Bacteria; phylum Planctomycetota; class Phycisphaerae; order WQYP01; family WQYP01; genus JAJZGD01. The sequence continues at coordinate 742 of JBMFVY010000185.1, forward strand.
GCCCGACGCAAACCCTCAAGCTTACTAAAATCCGGGAATGGATGTTGACGGAGAGAGGCTTTGATGAGGCGCTAAGGCTTTGCAGCGTTCCGATCGCAAAGAAAGATTCACTGCCAATTAAGTCTTACGAAGTTCAAAAAATTGCTAATAAAATTATGCAGACCCCAAAACCTCAAAATTATGACCCAATCGCTCAGGATAAAAGACATACGGAAACAAAAAGAAAATCTGCGCTGCGCAATCGAGGTTTTCGCCAAGCCGTTATTGAGTCCTATTGCTTCACATGCGCCGTCTGCGGATTGAAAATAAGTTCACCTGACTTACTCTTTTGGGAAGTCGAAGCCGCGCACATAGTCCCAAATTATTTGTTGGGACGAGATGACATATGGAACGGGATTGCGTTGTGTCGCCTCCACCATTGGGCATTTGACGTTGGGTGGTTTACCGTGCTTGATGACTACCGCATTAAGATCTCTGAAGAGCTTAATCACTTACCCGCAGACTTTGGAAAAATTGGCGGTTATAATTTCATTCGGGCGTTCGCAAGTGAAAGGAGGGTAATATTGCTGCCGAAACAAGAAAGCACCTATCCAGACCGCAATGCCATCCGCTGGCACCGCCAGAATGTTTTTCAGCAACGGTCAGCGAGGGCCGCCCTGCCCTCCGCCAAATAAGCTTCAGCCACCAATAGGTCTGCTATAGTAGCAACTATGAGTGGACTAATAGGAAAAATTGGGTTGCCGCCTGAAGACCGGCAGGAACTTGAGCGACTAGGAGCCTGTCCAAGTAACGATTTTCAGTCACTGAGTAAAGTTCCCGCCGTATCGTTCGTGAAGGCTTAAAATCCGGCCGATGTACTTTTTTGTTTCCGGCGGATGAAAAATTGCGTCCGAAGTTCATCCCGATGGCTATTCCATCGGCGACGGACGTGCTTTTCCTGCCCTTAGGGCCTGTAAATAAATAACTGATACCATTTGTGGTTATTGTCCGATAATAAGGAGGATGGATCGCGCAACGC
>JBMFVY010000186.1:0-1678 GCA_049965755.1 Phycisphaerae bacterium
CTAAAAAAAGACAGAAAATTCACACCTTTAGGTTACGCCGCCTCTTTTTCTCCGTCCACAACTTTTAAGAGTAACCCGGCGGCCAAACCGCCATCGACCCCGACAGTGTTCTGGTGGCCTGCCTGGTGCGGGCATGTCGGCCGGATGTCTGGAACGTGCTGATCCGCGACGTTCCGCTCGCGGATGGCAACGGATGGCCGACTACCAGCTACGTCGTGCGGGCGGCCTACCAGCGTTGGGCTGCGGCCAACTCCGAGCCCGTGCCCGAATTGCGGTGGTCCGCGTTTGGGTTCACAATGCCACACCTCGGCCTCAGCCCAGGAATAACGAACGTCATGCTAAAACGGCATCGGCAGCGCTACATAGTTGAGGGGCAGCCGGATAACGCTTGCGTGCCGGTCGAGGAGCCTTTCCTGCCGCCACAAACGCCAGTGTCCCCCCGGGGCGCAGGCAGTGGTGCAACCACACCGGCTGGCGTGGAACCCCATGCGGAGATGCTCACGATCGACCGCCCCGGCGGCTTGATCGGCAGCATCGGTGGATCCGATCTCGGCTACAACTGGCGCTTGTTCCTCAACGCCTGATGTCCGGCACCGCCGCGTCCCGCCCACCCCCGCCAATTTGCCGTTATCCTCTGTTGGATCAGATGAAGCTCAACACGTCCCAGTACCCTTGAAACGTTTCGCCCTATTCGCCTTCAACGGATGTTCCTGCAAGGCGTGATGCTGCGGCCGCAGCACGGTCATCAGATACGTGGCAACCGCAGAATCGATCTTTTCACTTGCCGTGTTCATTTTTTTTCATGGGCACGGTCAACTTTGCCTCAACGGTTAATTTAACCGGCCCAAGCAGTCCGGATTGATGTAACCGCGAGTCTTTGCGGTAAAAGTTCCACGTTTCAAAGGTGTAGCATTTTTTTGACGGTCGCGGTGCGTTATGAATGACCCAACTTGGAAACCGAATCAGCGGTCGGCCGATATAACCATGGGCGGCTGAGCGCAGTGGCGAACCCCATTGCAAATCCGATGGCTGCTGATCGTCCCCAATGAGTCGATTTTGCCAAGTGTTGGTCACGGCAATGCGCAGGACATTATGCCCAGGTTGAATGGCCGACGTTATATCCACGCGAAACGGCGGATGCCAAAGCACACCCAAATCATGCCCATTGACCCACACTTGTGCTAAATCATTAACCTGCCCCAAATGCAGGATAACGCGTTTGTCGGCACCAAAGTATGAATGTGGGAGATCAATGGTTCGACGGTAAGTCCCCGTGCCCGAAAAATATTTGATGCCGCTCCGGTGAGAATGTGTCCACGAGATTAATTTATTGAATGTCGCATTCGAAGGCGCGCCCCAGCCCGGAGTAAATGCAATCTTCCATGGACCATGCACTTTCAAAGTTTCAGGCAATGCCCGCACATCGATTGCAATTTTGGCAAGGGATTTCAGTGTAAGTTCGTAAGCCCCGGGTTTGAACGCTGCCAGCGTAAGTGTACTGGTTCAGCCTGAAAAGGAGAACGAGTCCCGGTGCCTAAGGGACTACGGGCTTCGCACGATTGCGTTTGACGAGGCATGGGGAAGATGCTCTGAACCAGTGGGTTACCGGGCGGCGTCCTGCCGCCCGGTGGATTGCCGGTTCGTCGCACATCCGGCCGGTTATCCCTGACGAGCCGGA
>JBMFVY010000187.1:0-1531 GCA_049965755.1 Phycisphaerae bacterium
CCAGTAGCGGGAAGTCAAAAAGTCAGCCAAACCCTTGCTGTGCAAGGATTTTATCGTTTTCAATGGAAAAACTCCGGCTTAAGCCGGTGGTAATCTTTTCCCGGTGATTTACGCCGGCGCCGCGAGAAATAGGTACGACGCGCGTTCGGACGACCGTAATGCAGCGAACAGATCACAACCTTCTATTCGATGACGCACGCCATATATTCACCCCGGTATAATCATGCTCTTGGCGAATCGGTGGCAGTAAATCCACCGATCCGATCGCTTGAGTGATCTGAATTTATCCGGTACCGGGGATTCTGTTTGTCTGTTTTTGCCATATTGTGCGCGAGTGCCGAGCACGGGGGTGATAAGCCGATGAAGATGCGAAGTTTAATAGCTGTTTTCTCCATCGTCCTGGCCGTTGTTGCGGCGGGCGGATCGGTCGCGTCAGCGCGCACCGGGAAGGCTGATTCATGGAATTTTAATCCCTCCGCAGGTGGGCATGGGTCCCGCGTGCTCAATCTGCGGTATCTCAATGAAAAAACCGCCGGCGAGCATGGGTTTATCCGCGTGTCCAAGAACGGCTACGGATTTGTCCGCGGTGACGGCAAGCGGATACGCTTCTGGGGGGTTACCAGTTTTGCCGGTAATCTGAAGGGGTTTAAGGCCACCGAAAATGCCGCCAGATTTCTCGCCCGGTACGGCGTAAACATGGTGCGGTTTCACGGCACTCTTGCGCCGGTAAAGCCGGGTTCGCGGATAACCGATGTGAACGCCACGGTTCTGCATCAGGTCTGGAAGCTGGTCGCCGCCATGAAACGTCAGGGCATTTATACGACGATCTGTCCCTATTGGGCGGTGGCGGTATCGCGGGATCACATTCAGAAATCGTGGCATGTGCCCGGGAATCCTACATCCGCAATGTCGTTGCTGTTCTGGGATGCAACCATGCAACGTGGATACGAAGCCTGGATGCGGGCACTGTTGACTCGGCCGAATCCGTATACAGGAATACCCTTGGGCCAGGACCCGGCGGTGGCGATTATTTCACTGCAAAATGAAGACTCCATGCTGTTCTGGAATATGCAGAATATCATCAGTATCCCATCGACGGAAAACGCGCAACGCCTTGAAATAGAATCCATGTATGCCCGCTGGCTTATTAAAAAATATGGGTCTTTGGACAAAGCGCTGAAAGCGTGGAATGGCGTCCATGCGCCGGGCGACGATTTTGCCCACGGGATTGCCGGTATGTTTATCGACTGGTACTGGACCCAGCATGAAACCGGCGGCATGGCCCTGCGATTGGCCGATCAGCTCCATTTTTTTGCCCGCACCATGTATCGATTTAACCGGAAGATGGCGGCTTATATCCATAACACCTTGGGGGCCCGACAATTAATTAATCCGGGGAACTGGACCACGGTGGACCCGCTGCTGCTCAATGATGTCGAGCGGTGGACTTATACAGCCGGCAATGTTCTCGGCATTGATCGTTACACCTCGGGCATCCATATCGGGAAGAATGCCACGTGGGCCATCATGC
>JBMFVY010000187.1:1541-1664 GCA_049965755.1 Phycisphaerae bacterium
TTTAACCCCGAAAAACTGTTTTTGGTAAGAGAAATTGCCTGACTGGAGGGGGTTTGGTGGGTTCTGCGGTCGTTTTTTCGTCGGGATAATGTACCCATGTAAGTTGTAGCTGTGCTATTGACA
>JBMFVY010000188.1:0-1664 GCA_049965755.1 Phycisphaerae bacterium
CGGGATTGCCTGAGCAAGGCCGAACTCACCGCCCCGCACGAGGTGGCACTGTTCGCGATGGCAGCGAACCGGCTCGATGATCCGGGCTCGAAGCGTGCCTGTGCCGAGCGGTGGCTCGCCGACACCGCCTGGTTGCCGGAGGCGACTGATTTGACGGTCGACCACCTCTACCGCGCCCTCGATGTTCTGGCGGTCTGGGCCGACGCGATCGAGCGGGCGGTGTTCCTGCGGGCCGCCGACCTGTTCCGCCTTGATGTCGATCTGATCTTCTACGACACCACGACGGCGTATTTCGAGATCGACATGGCCGACGAGACCGAACAGGTCTGGGGCGGGCGGCTGTTCGCGCCGTTGCGCCGGCGTGGCCACAGCAAGGAGGGACGCGACAATCAGCCGCAGGTGATCATCGCGATGGCGGTGACACGGGACGGCATGCCGGTGCGCTCCTGGGTGCTGCCCGGCGATACCGCCGATGTCGCGACGGTGGCGCGGATCAAGGAGGATCTGCGCGCCTGGAACCTCGGGCGCTGCCTGTTCGTCGGCGACGCTGGCATGTATTCGGCGGACAATCTGATGGCGCTGAGCAAGGGGCTCGGCCGCTACATCCTGGCGGTGCCGATGCGCCGGCTGCGCGATGTGGATGAGGCGGTTCTGACCCGACCGGGGCGCTATCGGAAGGTTGCCGACAATCTTCAGGCCAAGGAGGTCGTGGTCGGCGACGGTGAGCGGCGCAAGCGTTACGTTCTTTGCATGAACCCTGAGGAAGCCGAGCGGCAGCGCCAGCATCGCGACGAGGTTCTGGCCGGCCTGCGCGCCGAACTGGCGTTGCTCGCCGCCCGAGATGCCGAGCATCCCAAGGCCGCCTGCGCGCTGCTCACCTCGCGCCGCTACGGCCGCTACCTGAGCACGGATGCGGCCGGCAGGCCGCATCTGGATTCCGGAAAGATCGCCCATGCCGCCCGCTTCGACGGCAAGTTCGTCGTGATCACCAACGACGACACGCTGTCCACCGAGGACGTCGCCCTCGGCTACAAAGGCGGGACCATCATCGAAGCCTGCTTCCGGCGGATGAAGCAGACCGGGCTCGAGGTCCGGCCGATGTATCACTGGAGCCCGCGCCGGATCGAGGCGCATGTCCGGCTCTGCGTCCTTGCCCTGCAGATACAGCGCTCGGCGGAGTTGCGCTGCGGCCTTCCCTGGGCGCGGATCGCCCACATCCTGGCCGGCCTCAAGGCGGTCCGCTATCAGATCGCCGGCCGGACTATTGTTCAGCGCACGAAAATCAGCCCCGAAGCTGCCGAGATCCTGAAAAACCTCGGAATATCAAAGCCAAAGAAGCTGCTCACAGTCATCGAGCCGCCGCAGGCCAACGCCGCCTCATAGATACACGCCCCGATTCCGTATCGAAAATCCATCGGAAAATAGACAGACTTTCCTCACGTCTGCCTCATGACCGCGAACCCGGGCATGACTCGTCACCTTTTTAACAAATTGAGTTGCGATACTGATATGGCACAATTATGGTCAAAAGAAATTTAATTGTTCAGACATGTGTGAATGCCATTCTCGAGTCGAGAAAACCTGACTGCTCCGGCAAGAATGTGGCGCATCGGGACAGTCGCGCGGCTTGCCATCACTGGCTATGGACGACGCCGAAAGCGCGC
>JBMFVY010000189.1:0-1532 GCA_049965755.1 Phycisphaerae bacterium
GGGATAGAGAAATAACTTTTGCATCCAGAATTGAGATGCCGAAGGCGTTCAGAATAACTGAATCGCAGTAGGCATTTTCATAGGAATACGTTTGAGGAACCGCTGGCATAAGATAAAGGCTCTCATCGGAGCCTAAAACGTGAATCCATTCCGATGTCGTCGTGATGATCTGACGCATCGGCACAGACTTCACTGGTGTATTCAGGAGCTGATTTCGCACTTCCTACCTCTGTCCGGCATGGTAATCCGCCTTGGAGTATTGGTACTCTTCGAGGTGTACACGATCGTGACCGCTTTTTCTAAGTTATTTCTTAGCGATTCAATTACCGATGTACTGGCCAATTCCTTAAATGATTCTAGATGGTGTCGTCACGAGACTACGTATTGTGCGAAACTAATAGGCAATGCAGTCACGAGCCGCGTATCACCGTCACGATTTGAGCGATCACGCGTGGGGATTATTATCCCCCCATCTTCCCGGGCAAAGAGGTCAGTGGGGCGGTATTGCCCAGGACAACCGTCGATTTCTGAATGCGGTTTTCTGGATTCTTCGCACCGGCGCGCCGTGGCGGGATCTTCCGCCAGATTACGGGGACTGGAAAAATACCCATCGCCGTTTCTGCCGCTGGCGTGACCAGGGCATCTGGGAAAAGCTGCTGGAGCAGTTGATCGATGAGCCGGACTTTGAGTGGCTGATGATCGACGCCAGTCATATCAAGGTTCATCCGCATGCGGCTGGCGCGGTGGGAGGCAACCAGGCGATGGGCCGGACAAAAGGGGGCTCAATACCAAGCTGCATCTGGCCGTGGATGCGCATGGTATGCCGGTCCGAGTCCTTGTTACAGCGGGTCCCGTGGCGGATTGTACGCAGGCTGGCAAACTGATCGAAGGGTTTTCCGCCGAAGACCTGATCGCCGACAAAGGCTACGACAGCAACGCTATCGTGGAGCAGGCCACCAGACAGGGTATGCAGGCGCAGATTCCGCCGCGCAGCAACCGCAAGGAGGCGCGTACCTATGACAAGCACCTCTACAAACTGCGTCATCTGGTGGAGAATGCCATCCTGCACCTCAAACGATGGCGCGGTATCGCTACCCGGTACGCAAAACGAGCCGACTCCTTCCTCGCCGCTGTGCAGATCAGATGCCTCATGCTATGGATCAATATCTCATGACGACACTATCTAAAACATGATTATTTTGTTGATTCTGGGGATATGCTGCCATGCGGGAACGAGCCAGAAGGCGACGACCGAAAGGCTGTCGAATGGGCGGAATTGCCAGGTTTACTGCCCAAGTTGGTATACTATTATCGAACTGACGATCCATTGTAATGCAGATTATGATCGGATCTCTGGAAGGGGGTAGCTATGGAATCATCGATCACCAGCAAGGGGCAAATATCAATCCCCAGAATGGCGCGGGAGCATTTGAAGGTTCGGCCCGGCGATCGTGTGAGGATATTCCTTCACCCGAACGGAACCGTTGTGCTCCTGCCCAAGTTGCCGGCATCCGCTATCAAAGGCATCTTCG
>JBMFVY010000190.1:0-1527 GCA_049965755.1 Phycisphaerae bacterium
ATCGTCAATGAGCTCAAGAAGCATCTCCCCGGCGTGAAGATCGTGCTCATCCAGCCGTCACCGTTTGACGATGTTTCCTACAAACCCGGCTTTCCGGGCGGATACAACGGGGTGCTGCTGAAATACGCGGCCTTTGACAAACGGCTGGCCGCTCGTGATCATCTCATGTGTGTGAATTTCAACAGGCCGCTGGTCGATGTACTCAAAGGCCTGGTGAAAATCAGCACTCCGCTGGCAAGGCAGTTGATCCCGGGCCGCATACATCCAGGTGCCACGGGCCAATTGATCATGGCGGCAGCGCTCCTGAAGGCATGGCACGCGACCCCCATCGTCTCAGCAGTAGACATCAACGGCGGACGGTTGGTTTCAGCGCAGAATACGAAAGTGCGGGATTTGTCGTCGCATGGAGGACTTCAGTGGACGCAAATGGATCAATCCCTCCCCATGCCGATGATGACGCTTCATGAAAACTGGCCACAGTTTCCGTTTCTGCACCTCTGGCCTGCACCTCGGCCATATTTTACCTATAAAAATCCGCTTGCTTCAGCGGTGCTCAAACTGACACATCTTTATCGCAAGCTGGACCAGGAAATGCTCCGTGTCCACGGTCTGGCGGCCGGCCGCTATCAACTGAAGATCAACGGCCAGTTGGTCGGAACATTTTCAACCGGGCAACTCTCACACGGTATCAATCTTGCAAAATACAAAACCCCCATGCTGGTGCAGGCCTATCACGTGCAGCACATGCTCTGGCACCTGACCGAGGAACGCTTTGACGTCTGGCGTCACATTCAGTTGCCGATAGAGGGTTACTATCCTTATTGGGCTCGGTCTAAATTTACGCTCGCAGCATCTCATTCAACCATGAGAAAACTCGACCGTATGGATGATAAGTTCGTGAAGGCGATTTACGCGACATTTCCCGGCTATCGGAATGAAATCTATAAGGCGGCTCAACCGGTGCCGGATCACTATTCGCTCACGCCGGTTAACTAAAACGTCCGGCGCCGTTGCGGATCAATATACTTTGCTGGTGTCTCGGAATGCTCTCAGACCTGATCACGCGGGGATCATCTGCTCAAAGGGGCGGCCGAGAAGCTTAAGTCGCAGCATGGTCATGGCCATCTGCGCGGCCCGCAGGCGAATCTGCGCCCGCTGCCCGGGAAATTGAAATCAACGTACTTTCATCCCACCCGGCCCCGTGATATGGGTGGTGGAGATACCCAATTTGCAATCGGCACCGTCCGTGTCGTTCATAGTTGACACCGTTATTGTTGTGCAACTATATTCGCTTCGGCGGCGTCTGCAGCGATCGACCCGTTAAACATGTGACCTTGATCTGGAGAGTCGAATGCGTATGAACCGATTGGTGATGGCGATGCTTGCGGCTTGCGCGGGATTCATGACGGGCTTGGCGCATGGTGCTCCGGTGGGGCAGAAGCAATTTTTTCTCAAGGCTGGGGACAGAGTCTGCTTCTATGGCGACAGCATTACCGAGCAGAGGTATTACGGCGTAGATACCGAAAC
>JBMFVY010000191.1:0-1492 GCA_049965755.1 Phycisphaerae bacterium
ATTCTGGTGTAAAGCGATTTACACAAACTCGGCCCGACACGTCGCCATGCGGAAATGCCAACATCGCAACCGGCTCTTATCTATAGGGCTTGACAGTAGTTTGATGCAACTCCATAATCAACTCGTTGAATTTTTGTTGAAATGAAATGGTATGCTTCTTGATAAGACTTACTTTTAGGGGCCACGATGCGCAACTCACGTAAATTCATATGGACTTCTCTGGTCGTTGTATTGGCCCTGACAACCTCAGTGATTGCGGCTGCCCCACAACACGTCGTTATTCCTGTTTGGCCGCATTTGCAGGTACCACCCGCGATGCGCATCTGTAAAACTAGGAAGAATGGGACGGTCATATTGTCGCCGGTGCGTTGGCCGACGCTGACGGAATATCTGGCTCCTAAAAATAAAGCCAATGGGTGCGCAGTAATCAGTTGTCCCGGCGGGGGTTATGGGATCCTATGTGTGGATTGGGAAGGCACCCGAGTCGCAAAGTTTTTTAATAGTATTGGCGTTTCCTGCTTTGTACTGCAGTATCGCCTGCCGGACGGGAAACTGCCTCCCAGTGGTGTACCGTGGCCTCTGCAGGATATCCGTCGATCAATGCAGATTGTCAGAGCCAATGCCGCAAAATGGCACATCAATCCACATGATATCGGGGTGGCGGGCTTTTCCGCCGGCGGATCGGTGGCGTCGCTGGCGGCCGTTCATTGGCTGCCGGGGAATCCCGATGCCAAAAATCCGCTCAATCGCTACAGCACACGGCCAGATTTTTTGATTTTGGGATATCCGGTTATCTCCATGATGCCCAGTATTACGAATATCGTAACCCGTGATAATCTTTTGGGCCCGAACCCGCCAAAAGATGTCGCGGAATATTTTTCCAGTGAATTGAATGTTACGCCGCTGACTCCGCCGGCATTCATATGCTACGCGCGTAATGATACCGTGGTTTCACATCAGAATGAGATTCGATTCTATAAAGCCTTGAGACGCAATGGTGTGCCTGCCGAATTGCGTGTTTACAGGGTAGGCGAGCACGGTTTTGTATCAGGCCCGAAGCGCGGAGTTAACAAGTGGTCGCACGCCTGCATGAAATGGATGGTAAAAATGCATTTTATCCGGTTCAAGTAAGCAGGTGCTATTCTACATATCTGTACCGCCGCCTCGTCATTTCCGACGGAGTATCGACAACCGTTTTGCCCAGCAGGTCGGTGCGACCGTTTTTTCAAACGGTTTCATCAGGATCGTCCTGTTCCGGGGCAAAAATGTTTTTTACCACAGTGGCTCGTAGAGGAGTGGGGAAGAAAGCGTCCCGTCCTTTGTACACCGTCGCCGCTCGCCTCGCGTCTCCGTGTGATCGGGTGTAGTGAATCAAATTGAATCAAATAGATTGAACATTATTCAGGACGGCGCGGGCCTTGGCAACTTTTTCCAGAATGCGTTCGAGCTTGGCGGTCCAGACGAAAGCCTTTGGGCTTTGATTGTGACGTTC
>JBMFVY010000192.1:0-1448 GCA_049965755.1 Phycisphaerae bacterium
GACCTCCAAAAGCGGGCATTCGAGTTACTGGGGTGTACCCAGTAGCGGGAAGTCAAAAAGTCAGCCAAACCCTTGCTCTGCAAGGATTTTATCGTTTTCAATAGAAAAACTCCGGTTTATTGGCTGCGGGGAGGCGCGCGTTAAATAAAAAGGGGAGGTCCCGAATAATATCTGGGACCTCCCCGGCAATATCCATCAAAGCGGCCTACAGAGCCGCTTTCAGGTGTGTCACCTATGCACGCCGCCGACGGAGAAGAAGCAGCCCGGCCGCTGCAACGCCAAACATCGCTGCCGACGCCGGTTCCGGGGCATATACCGCCGGGTAGCTTAGAAATTCGAGCGAGCTGTCCGCTGCGAGCGTATATGTCAACTGGCTGGATACCGTGGAGAGGCTCTCCGGCGCGGTGAAATCAGACGACGGCAGTGCCTCGATTTGCGCCAGGGTCAATGGGTTTGTGAGTGTGCTGGGTGCGTAGTATCCGGCGTTCGAAATGACCTCACTGTTTGCCGAATTGTTTGAAACCAGAAGGTCCGCCCGCAGGGTGTTGTAGGTCGTTTCATAATATTCGGTTGTGGTTTGCGTCGGCGTGGCGGAATTCGCCACATCAATTTCCCAGATCATGTACGGATCGGTGATATGGACGGGTGAGCTCAGGGGCAATAGGTTTTCGTACATACCGGCCAAGGGAATCGCATTCGAAGTTGATGAACTGCCCCAGTACGCTGCCTCCGGAAAGCCGGCGTTCGGAGCAGGTAGATCGGTCGAGGAGCTGGTAACCTCGAAACCGAAGCTCCCGGTGGCTCCATTCTGGATGGTTGCCGGCGGAGTGGCATTCGAGGCAAAAGTTACCGTTGTGGTCGCCGGACTTGACGTGTAGGTGGAACTTGCCGTTGGGCTGATAAAAGAATTGACGTAATTCCCAAGCCCCGTTGTTACATCGCCCGAGAGGGCAACGTTGAACGAGGATTGGTCGGCGCCGGTATTGTTCGCAACTTGGTAAAAATAGTACTGGGGTGTTGTCAACTGAGCGATGGCATCGGCCCCCGTGGCAAAAGCCAGCGGCAGGGCGGCCGACGCGGCGACGGCACTCCCGAGCATCCAAGAAGCACGACGCGACAAACGGGACCCAACCTTGAGATGGTGACGATTCATAGGAATTCCTCCCAAAAAACTCTACAGCACCACCTTTCAAGGTGGCGCCCCCACTTGCGCCGGCCCGCAGGCGATTTGGCTGCCGTTACTTCCAGAACAGGCATAAGGCAAACCAGCCAGCCAACGCAAGAGCATAAATTGTGTCGTGCAGAACTTGCCCTCGTCTGCGACTACAGCAGGACAATAACTCATGCCCATTAAAAGTCAAGAACGTTTTATGAGAGCCGGTTGCGATGTTGGCATTTCCGCATGGCGACGTGTCGGGCCGAGTTTGTGTAAATCGCTTTACACCAGA
>JBMFVY010000193.1:0-1423 GCA_049965755.1 Phycisphaerae bacterium
TTATAGTGTAACTGATCCCGGCCCGTGAGCAATCCGCAACTTTGCGCCGCGATGGCAAACGGAGGCCAATAGTGTAACTGATCCCGGCCCGTGAGCAATCCGCAACTGGCCCAGGTGCGGAGCTCGATTGTCTTGCAGTGTAACTGATCCCGGCCCGTGAGCAATCCGCAACATGGGTACAAGCGTTACACTTGGCAGGTCAGTGTAACTGATCCCGGCCCGTGAGCAATCCGCAACGCCGAGGCAATCGACAGCCCGGCCAAGGAAAGTGTAACTGATCCCGGCCCGTGAGCAATCCGCAACTGTGGGCACGCGAAACGGGCGACGTCGGCGAGTGTAACTGATCCCGGCCCGTGAGCAATCCGCAACACTTGCTATGGTGATGAGAATCTCGGCGGTAGTGTAACTGATCCCGGCCCGTGAGCAATCCGCAACATAGGAGTTTGTATCATGCGAACGTTTTCCAGTGTAACTGATCCCGGCCCGTGAGCAATCCGCAACTAGTAGCCGGTTTCGCCCCGGGCCATTAATAGTGTAACTGATCCCGGCCCGTGAGCAATCCGCAACTTTGGACTCCGGGAGCCCATTGCGCTGCCGAGTGTAACTGATCCCGGCCCGTGAGCAATCCGCAACAAAAGTGGATGCCGTCATTGCCGGGGAGCAGTGTAACTGATCCCGGCCCGTGAGCAATCCGCAACCACCTATCAGGACTTCCTCACCAATCACAAAGTGTAACTGATCCCGGCCCGTGAGCAATCCGCAACGCTGCGCGATCCGCGTGCAGGTGAAGCCGAAGTGTAACTGATCCCGGCCCGTGAGCAATCCGCAACAGTCGGGATGAATCTCTCTAAGGACCTTCTAGTGTAACTGATCCCGGCCCGTGAGCAATCCGCAACCCGTTGGCAATTGCATGTATTGTGACCACCAGTGTAACTGATCCCGGCCCGTGAGCAATCCGCAACGGTGAGCACCGACTTGTCGGAGAGCCCGATAGTGTAACTGATCCCGGCCCGTGAGCAATCCGCAACAGCGATATTACATGACCGTTATGGGCAGCAAGTGTAACTGATCCCGGCCCGTGAGCAATCCGCAACGTCGGGGAAGTCGTCGTCACCATGGGCAACAGTGTAACTGATCCCGGCCCGTGAGCAATCCGCAACGCCGGTGTCGGAGGACCTGCTGGCCCTACTAGTGTAACTGATCCCGGCCCGTGAGCAATCCGCAACATAGTCCTCGACCGTGAATCGGTGAGCATAGTGTAACTGATCCCGGCCCGTGAGCAATCCGCAACTCCCCCTGATAAGAGGCCTGCAGCCCACCGAGTGTAACTGATCCCGGCCCGTGAGCAATCCGCAACCCGCCGCAAGGACCAACGACAGGGCCCACCAGTGTAACTGATCCCGGCCCGTGAGCAATCCGCAAC
>JBMFVY010000194.1:0-1414 GCA_049965755.1 Phycisphaerae bacterium
CAGGGTCGTTGTTTTTGTTGTTGTAGTCCACTCCTGCAATCCAATCGGCAGGGTAGAACGTTGTTTTACGTCGGTTTTGTAGTTTGAGCGACTTAATCCCTTGCTCCTCAGCCATAGTTTCGACGGCTCTAATGACGACAGGTGTGACAGGAATTTCCCAGACTCGTGGGCGGGTGATAACTCGACCTGAGTTTAAATCCATAAGCTCATGTCCTCCTTGAATATTATTGGTAGGACGCAAGTAGATTGCATCAATTGTTCGCGGATTGTTTGTTTTTTTCGGTGAATTTTTCTTTTTGTGCATTTTCCTGATATGCCTGAACATAAGCTCCAAATGGAATTTGGCAATGCTTATTAAAATCCCAGTTCCTTCCACCCAAAATAACATGAGGGCTCAGGTAAGGTGACACTCCTCCCTTGGCTGGCAACAGATTCAGCTGCTTTGTTGACACCATTGCCAAATACCTTAGCATAACTTTTGGCAGGGCTTTGTAGGGGAGGTTGTGGTAGGCACAGCGGATCCGTTCGGCAATTGTGCGATTGTTTCGTTCCGCCTCCGGAACATGCTCATCGGTGGTTGTGTAGTTCATTGAAACATTGAGCTCATCCTTGACTAGGTCCATCAATGGCTTGAACTCTTGATCACACAAAATTGTTTCAATGTTGTGTCCGGCATTGTTGTAGTGGCGGAGAATTTTATCGAGACCTTCGAATAATTCTTCTGTTGTTCGATTGTCCAATGGGACAAGACTGCGGAACCGAATCGACCTGTCGATCCCAGTGAGCATCGGCATTCCATTGACATATAGAATATCCATGCAGAAAGACAAATTTTTGTGTTTTTCTTTCAATTCAGGTGGAACCTCCACCAGATCTTCCTTAACACGTGGTGGTGCTTTGCGGGTTGTTTTTCCTTTTAATGTTCCAATGTCTGGACCAAAAATTTTCTCAGCCAAATCCACATCAGCTGGAGTAACTGGGCAATTCTGAATAATGTTTTGCCTCAGAATGTTTTTGAAATTTTCCACTGTAGGGCATCCAACAATGTGATAGAGCTTACGCGCACGCTTCGCATCATTGAATTGACGCTGCGTGTAGCCCTTTCGATTCTCCTTGAGAGTGGTGACAAGGAAACTCTTGCCGCGGTAGTCGTATGTACCGCCATTTTCAGACGGTGGCGACATTTGCTTTGATTCTGCCACCTCAGCCAGGTAGCGTTTGGTAGGTTTGTATGCATATAAACCTTCCGGGGTGCGGGAGAATTTAATTTTCCCATCCTTTACATGCACGACAAATGCATCCTCGAGATCCGAGTCGAAGGTAACTCTGCAGCGATTGACATCTTGGATCATGCGGCGCCCGCTGTCGGGGCGGGCAGCAAACTCGGCATCGACGCAACGCGCAAATGGCCGGG
>JBMFVY010000195.1:0-1315 GCA_049965755.1 Phycisphaerae bacterium
CTGTTCTCACGGCCTTGCCTCCTTGCAAAGTGAAGAAACTGCTTTAATACCTTGATTTTACAGGGTGCAAGGCCTGCGCGCAAACAGCGCGGCAGCGACATCGGTGAAATATCCGGGTTAGGTTACGCCGCCTCTTTTTCTCCGTCCACAACTTTTAAGAGTAACCCCCGACGTGCCGGTGGTGATTCTGGCGGACCGTGGCTTTGGCCGGACGGAACTCGCCCGCTTCTGCCAGTGGATCGGTTTTCATTATGTTATCCGCATTGTGTCCAAGGTGCATATCCGATCCCCCAGGTGGAGCGGACGGCTGGATGAATATCCGGTGCAGCATGGAACCGCCAGGATACTTCGTCATGTGGGATATCGCCAGGAACACTTCGTCCGGCAGAACGTGGTGATACGATGGAAAAAAGGGTTGCCCAAACATCGGGACGAATGCTGGTATCTGATGACCGATCTGGAGGGCACTCCAGCAGAGATCAGCGACTGGTACGCCCATCGCGTGGATATCGAAGAGTTATTCCGTGATGCGAAGAACAAGTTCAATGGATGGAGCCTGCGGCATACCCGCATCACCCGTGCAGACCGACTGGACCGACTGCTGTTGATTTTGGCCTTGGCTTACATTCTGCTTTGCGGACTGGGCCTGCTGGCCCGGAGTCGGTGTCGCCCGAGTTGCTGGACGGCATCATCCAAAAACGACTGCAGCATCTTTACGATTGGCCGCATCATGTTGGAGAAGCTCAGATGTACCGCCAAGGCGGCTTTTCATCAGCTCATCGACGCAAGTCTTGGGGATGTGCCCAAGTTCCCCACCTTTACCCCGGAGATGACGTCATGAAACTGGGTATGATTCAGGGTGTGATCTCCTTGTAAAGCATTCATAAAATCGGTAAAGTCGGCGCCGTCGCCGGTGAGCCGGCTGATGTCGGAATCCTTGATATGCCAGATCGCATCCATGGGGTTATCCCCAAAAAACAGTCGCCGAATTTCCAAACGGCTGCCTCCCGCCGGAATGTCACCGGCGCTCCGACCGCACAAACTGGCTCATCGCCTTGCCGAAATCCGTCCACGTGGCCTTGTGGCCGTAAGTGCTGCCCGAGGGGTACCACACGACCGAGCCTTGGGATACCCGCAGGGTGCCGAGGCGGTTTCCGTCGATGGCGACATTAAATTCCACATCCGCCTTGCCGAGGTCCCGTGTGGGTATTGAGAAATTGACTTGATGCTTCATCTTATAGCGGATGTTCCATCAGAATTTGATGCTTCGCAGGGCCATATGAGGCCGTAAAATCAACGGTTTTTGCGTCTCGAC
>JBMFVY010000196.1:0-1310 GCA_049965755.1 Phycisphaerae bacterium
TCTCACGCCCTTTGCTATTTACTGCGTGGTGTTGGGCATGGTGGCACTGATTATGCTGCGGCCATAACGCTGGCCGCAGGGGGGCATCGGCCGCACGAGCCATGCGGTAAAAAAATAGCTGTAAAAACGTGGGTATTTACGCGTCGTGGATTGTGCGGTTGATACGGCGCAATGCGCTTCGGCTGCAGCGTCAGTTCAGGTTTACGGGCTTGACATTTTCATCGTATAGTTTATCGTTAAACTAAAATTGCCGGGTGCAGGTGTTTGCTGCGCTGCATAGGCTGTTTTTGAGGAGTTTGATCATGAAATGGGTTGTATTACTTGGGCGGTTGTTTTTTGCGGCGATATTTCTGCTGGCCGCACCGGAGCATTTTACCAGCAATACGGTGCATTATGCCGTGGCCCAGGGCGTGCCGCTGGCAAAGATTGCGGTGCCGTTGTCGGGCGTTATAGCTTTGGCCGGTGCGGCGAGCATGGCGTTGGGGTTGAGGGCGAAGATCGGCGCGTGGCTGCTGGTGCTGGTTTTGGTGCCGGTAACGCTGATGATGCACAACTTTTGGGCGGACAAAAATGCCCAAATGGCGATGGTGCAACAGATTATGTTCATGAAAAACCTTTCAATGTTGGGCGGGGCTATGATGATTGCCTATTTTGGATCGGGCCCCTTGAGCGTGGACAACCTGCTTAAGAAGCGGCCGGCCGCGAAAGCGGAAAGCGTCATGAACCTTCGCTGGATTTGACAAGTGCCGGTCAACAGCCTAATTTAAAAGGAGCTTCGCCCCCATCGTCTAGAGGCCTAGGACAGCAGATTCTCAGTCTGCATACACCGGTTCGAATCCGGTTGGGGGTATTGAATCCATATGTACATCCCTGCATACATCAGTAAGGCCCCGCAAAACAAGGGTTTTCTTGCTCTCGGCATTGTTGCTTTGCGGGTGCTTACTGGTGCTTTCCGCCGTGTACTGCGCCGCATTATGCGCCGCCTGTTCTGGAACGTCATCGGGTGTTTGTGTGGTGGGGTGTACATGGCTAACCGCTTTGGCATAGTGTGCATCGGTAACAGTAAGGTAATGCTCCTGGGCCACGGCCTTACTGTTGCCGATCCATTCGCACACAACATGGATGGGGTAGCTTTCGGCCAGTTCTGTCTGCCGGCTCGCTCTCATGTTATGCCAAAGCTTAGGCCATGGGGTTAACCCGGCCCGGTGAATGATCCGCTCCAACTGTGTCCGCAGGTTGCAGGAAGCGCTGCGATACCGCGTAATGATATACGGCTCGCCATCCACCGCCTGATCGAAGCAATCGAGGAG
>JBMFVY010000197.1:0-1065 GCA_049965755.1 Phycisphaerae bacterium
CCCTGGTACAGACCCTCCACCAGCGGCTGCATCTGGCGGCGACTCGCCTCCGAGCCGAGCATTGATGTTTCATTAGCAATGTGGGGAGATTTTATGTCAAAACCACTCCAAGGAAAATTATTTCAAAAGTTCAAGAAATTAATCATGGGACATTAGATTTCGGCCAAGGTATTGGTCGACAGGAGTGTGTTGGATAAGTTGTCAAAAAAGAAGAAGAAAATGAATGTACTATACATGAATTTGAACCAGAGGACACAGAGGGTTACAAGACAGGATTTAGAATTCGGATTTCTTCGATGACAGAGCGATGACTGTTCGCTTTCCCCTCTCCTCTCACTTTCTTTAGTTAACTGATGTAGTAGTAACAGGTTGTTGCTCATCATCTCTTAAAGTGTAATACCAACATTAACTAAAGAAAGCATCATTTGATTGTATTTGAATCTGTCTGAGGTACAGGCAGAAGCAAAAGCAAGTGTTTTCGTGAAGAAACGAGATTAAGCGGTGAAGGTATCACCCAGAAGGTCAACAGTCCCGATACACTGAAGATGGAAGGTTTTTGGGCAAGGACAACCTCAAGTCAACTTCTTCTCAAGCATCAAAGCGAGTATCAAGGCTTTGAATCAAGTCAGAGTGTCACCTGGGGTGCCGCCTGAACCAAGAACTGTGCTGCCAGTCTCAAAATAGGGGGAATCCCTCGCAAAATTTTTTTCGTGAGCAAGTGGCAAAAAGTGCCATACCCAGCTCAAACATGGCTAGAGAACCACAACAAAATCGAGGTCGAGGCCGCTTTCAAGGAAGAGGCGGTCGGTATGGTCGTGGAGGTGGAAGGAAATCTCAAAGAGGAAGCCAAAGGACCTCATCTTCCACTCCTACACAACAAAAGGTGATGATGTTTTCCCCCAATTCACAGGGAAAACCACAAACTGCAACATATGCAACTGTAAAAGAAGCAATCATCCAGCAGGTCCAAAAGACATTTAAGGATGGACAGGATGTTGCAGAATCAATTGAGAAAGGAATGCCTTTTGATTTAAGCAGTGTGGAGCCAACAAGAAGTATATCAGC
>JBMFVY010000198.1:0-1021 GCA_049965755.1 Phycisphaerae bacterium
GTCATCATTAGTGGATGCTTAGCAACCTTAATTTTAGTAACCAAGTCTGGATTCATGAAAGTTGCTCCAATACTTGATCCAGAGTCAAGTAAAATCACATCACTTAGATCTTTCATGCTTTCTTTGCACTTCTTTTGATCAATCTGTTTGTGCATTGTGCCACACTCTTGTGCTTTGGTAGACACAGTCAGTCCACTCCATCCTTTTTCAGTTTTCTTATGGTGGACACTCCTGTTTGATGTTGAAGTTTTAGTGGATTTGTCATCATCAGTGGCATCTTCTTTGCCTTTTGACTGCATACCTGCCATCGCTTTTTGATGCCCCATTTATTTCTTGGGATACTGTCCTTTTCAGGGCACTGGGGGCTCCTGTGACCTGGTTTACCGCAAATAAAACAAACAAGATCTTTGTTTTTATCTTTCTGTGAAAAGCTTGTAGCTCCAACACCATCATCCACAGCTTTTTCATTTTGTTTGTATACATGGTGCTTCTTCTGATTCTCATAAAATTTCGAGTCAAACCGATGCTGGGACAGGACATCAGTTGCCATTTCAATTGTGCGGGGGTATTGATCATTTCCAAGGGAGTACTGCTGGACAAAATTTGCAGTTAGTGATCCATATTTACTTTGATCACTTCCCCTGATCACCAAATAAGCCATCCAGGCTTCAAATAATTCATCCTTGAATTTCTTTTTATCTGTATCTGTAGTGAGGCCTTTGAACTCCTCTTGATACTCAGCAAATTGATTCAGTAAATCAGTTCCCAAGTGACTCACTGCAACATCTCTTGCATGCTTGAAGCGCTTGATATAGTCAAGCAACCCTTCATCATGTCCTTGCTTTAAGTTAACCAGCTGAGACAATGCATTTGTCATTGAGATCAGTGGGTACTGAGCGCGAATGGGATCATGCATCAACACTTTTATAACTTCTAATAATTTTATTGGATCATTTTCAATTTCTTTTTCAAAATCTGGGTGTGCCTCAACCCGAGATTGCATTGCTTTGGTGCAGTAATT
>JBMFVY010000199.1:0-1010 GCA_049965755.1 Phycisphaerae bacterium
GAGACGCAAAAACCGTTGATTTTACGGCCTCATATGGCCCTGCGAAGCATCAAATTCTGATGGAACATCCGTTGAAGAAAATGAAAACTTAATGTCGCCCGGAGACGCAGCGGCGTAAGCTCGGCCACCTGCGTCTGGGCCGTGCCCCCGGCCGGGGTGTAGGTGACCAGCGCGAGCGCATCGTTGACATCATAATGGTGGCGGGTCTGTTCCAGATTGCCGGTGAAACTTTTCAGATAAGCCGACGGAAGCAGTTCCCATTCATAGCGGCATACGGCATCGAAGCAGTCATAGCCGTTGCAGATGGCCTGCACCTGCCGCACGACGGCATCCGGGCGGTCGGGGTGCGGGGTGCCGATGGCGGGGATGGTAAAGCCGGTGGTGGAATCGGTGGCCCCGACGGCCATGATCGGGCGGAGCGTGGGGGAATATTCAGATAAGCCGGTGATTTGAAATTTACGAATGATCGAATAGCCGGTGGGTGTCCAAACGACGGGATTCTCCAGCAGCAGATCTTCCTTAATGCTGATCGGCATGGAGGGGCTATAGGGGGCTGCGGGGCGACAATGCCCGGCGGTGCCGCGGAAAAACGGGTTAACCGCAGAGGACGGAGAAATAATCATATCTCGCGCGGAGTCGCGGAGTTGCACGGAGACGGGACAACGAATAACCACCGCATGCGATCGCGGCCAATGTTAGCCGGTGGATTTATCCACCGGTGGCCCCGGCGGTGAAAAATAATTCCACCGGCCGCTACTGCGGCAATATCTTCATCGCGACGATTTTCGGTGCCGGCGGATTGCCGGTGCCGCCCGGCGGCGTGCTGTAGGAACTGTCCACGATCGCCACGAAACGCCGCTGCCCTTCCAGAATGAATTCGGGGATGATCGTCTCGGGTTTCGTACCGGTACCGCCGGTAACCGATGACGTGGGGGCGAGCAGGCCGGGCACAACGTAGACCCCGTTCACATCCACAGCGTCGGTGTACGGCACGCCTTGGCTGGCGTTAT
>JBMFVY010000200.1:0-962 GCA_049965755.1 Phycisphaerae bacterium
CTAACTACATGCAATTACGATACTTATGCCCCCAAAACCCGCAACCTCCCGGCGGTTCGTGAATAATCCGGGTTAGCGTGGCGATCATTCAAGTCGCATGAAATGAAAAGGAAGTCGCCGGGCAGGATCCTTGTGGATCAGTGATGTCCGGGCGGATCGTGTCGCCTGGAACTCAGTTCATCGCTAACGCCTCCTTCCTGAGGCTGCTGTTGCCTGTGTTATTATCGCCATGATTATTATTCCTTCCGTATGGCCTTCTTCCACCGCCATTGCGGATGCGGGTTTCATGATTCACCGTCGACTCCTTCTCTGCGGCTCCGTTCCACTCTCTGCCACGATTGTTGCTCGGATTGCCGTTGTGATCCCTGGCTGTATCGGCGTCGCCGTCGGACTGGGCTTCGACACGCCTTTTTCCACGCTCGGCTTCCCATCACCCGGAAAGCCCCGGTGGGATTTCGCCGCGGCCCGTGCTGCTGTGCTCACGGCCGCTACGCCCTTATGTTCCGTCGGTGACCCATTCGCTCCGTCTGCCTTCCCGACACTCACCCCCGCCATCAACGCCCCCATACGCCTCCTTCGCCGACGATGCCTCCCGGAACGGCGATTCTGAAAGACATGCTCATTGCTGAATGCCTCACCCGTCCGACAACAGTGATAAATCCCCAACGCCAACTTCCGCATCACCCCCGTCACCGCCTTGCCACGGCGGCCCCCGTCACGCTTTACCTTCGCCGCGTACCAACGCTCAATGGCCGGATCCTCCAGTTGACGCAACGCCGAGAGATACAACCAACGCCGTGCCTCCGGACTCCCCCGTTTGCTGATGTGCAGACGACCCACGTATTGCCCGCTCGATCGCTCCACCAGATTCAATCCCAATGCCTTCAGCGGATGTTCCATCAGAATTTGATGCTTCGCAGGGCCATATGAGGCCGTAAAATCAACGGTTTTTGCGTCTCGAC
>JBMFVY010000201.1:0-954 GCA_049965755.1 Phycisphaerae bacterium
ATCAAAGGTTCAATGATCTGCCATTGCTCGTCTGTCAGCGCGTGTCGTTTCATGCAATCGACCTCCATGTCCTCTTGCACACCTTTTCACATTATAACTACTTTTCAGACAGAGCCTAGCTATACCACCGAACAACAGGGATTGGATGTGCGTGAAGGCCATGCCCGGAGAGTGCAGAGCGGATTGTTCTGCGGTGCTGCGCCCTACGGATACCGGAATATCCGGATTGATGGGCGAGGACTGATTAAAGTGGATGACCAACAGGCGGAGAAAGTTAAACGCCTATTTCAGATGTATGCATACGAAAATCACACCATTGACAGCATGCGGCAGAAACTGGAGGCTGCGGGGATCACCTATACGGCCACCATGCCGCGTTGGGCTCGCAGCAAAGTGCACAGCATCTTGCGGGACCGCGCTTACATCGGTGAAGTGCGGTACCGGGGACAGTGGTATCCGGGAAAGCATCCGCCCTTGGTGGATCGGGCCACGTTTGAACGCGTACAGGTACTGCTGGGGGTCAAACGATACCAAGGCCATGATCTCACCTACGCGGGAAGCTTGGTTCGCTGCGGCCATTGCGGGGCAGTCATTACCGGCGAGTCGGTAACTAAAAAGAAAACCGGCCGGGAGTATGTTTATTACCGGTGCTCCAAGTACACCGCACCGGGCCATCCGCGTATCCGCCTCACGGAAGGGGCATTGGACGCTCAGGTTCTGGCTCTGTTTGATCGGATACGCCTGCCTGATGATCTGGGCCATTGGTTCCAGCAATGCCTGCTGGCGTGGTCTAAACAGCAACGGAGCGAAACGGAAGATTCGGCGAAAGAGCTACGCCGTCAGATCACCTTGGCTACGCAAGCACGCGACCGATTGTTGAATCTGAGGATCATGGAAGAAATAACGGCCGATACCTACGCGGCCAAAGATACCGAGTTGCGGGATCGCCTGGCG
>JBMFVY010000202.1:0-937 GCA_049965755.1 Phycisphaerae bacterium
TTCTGGTGTAAAGCGATTTACACAAACTCGGCCCGACACGTCGCCATGCGGAAATGCCAACATCGCAACCGGCTCCCTTCATCCAAAACATTTGACATTAGCCTACTTACAAGTTAAACTATACGAGGCGTAGGATTCATTCTCAACGCTTGTGCCTGCGGTCCAGACAGTTTCAAGTTCGCATTGGATCGCCGACCAAGACAATTTACATCGGTTGCTATATTGCAACGGTCCCGCTTACCCACCCGGGTTTGGTGGGAGCCCCAAAGGGGAGCTTCCCATGGGGCGATCAGCTAAGGGGTGATGTCATGGCACGCAATAGGGATCATCGGAGAGGTTTCACATTGGTGGAACTTCTGGTCGTTATTGCCATCATTGCCCTGCTCATTTCGCTCCTTTTGCCCGCGTTGGCAAAGGCGCACAAAGAGGCTCTTCGTACGGTCTGCGCCTCGAATATGCGCTCGCTGACTCAGGGGTGCTTAGAATACGCCCAAAGCCAGCGGAACCAATACCCTCCATCCTATAGCTACACTTACCCGCTGGGTGGGATGGGTTGGTATAGCCCCACCAGCCATACCTACCCAGCATGGGGACCCGCGGCTCTGTACGTCGAGGGTATATTGCTCGACCCTGCATTTATGTATTGCCCGGACCCGGCTCCCCCTTTGGCACCGAACAGTTCCCTCGCACTCCGTGGCCCTGAAGGCTACCCGGGCTATCTACCAGACTTGATCCCTTATCTCACAAAACATCTTCCACTCAAACGTTTTAACGCTGGTTCGCCAGAATGGCCGAGGCAGATGAACGTACTGGGCGCTTGGTGGGGAGTGTATACCGATTACGTGTATTGGTACAAGCGACCCAACGGCGTGCTTGGGGGGAGCCTTACCGTTTATCAATATGGTAGATGGATCAATCCCCTAACGGGCCAAGTCAC
>JBMFVY010000203.1:0-893 GCA_049965755.1 Phycisphaerae bacterium
GTTTTGAGGAAAAAACTGCTGCCCCGGGCAGAGGGTTGCGGTTTGCCCGCCCGCTTTTTTCGGGGGTTTCCATTCGCAAAGCCCATCGCAACAGGGGTTTGCGAATGGAAGAGTGTAACTGATCCCGGCCCGTGAGCAATCCGCAACTGCGTGCATGATCTCTGGAGCAATCGAGTTAGTGTAACTGATCCCGGCCCGTGAGCAATCCGCAACCGTCGCCGCGGGCAATCCGACCGTCACGCGAGTGTAACTGATCCCGGCCCGTGAGCAATCCGCAACTGGGCGAAGTTTTTCAGGCGGACGAAGTCAAGTGTAACTGATCCCGGCCCGTGAGCAATCCGCAACTTCCGTCTACTGCGAGAGGTTGTCGGACTAGTGTAACTGATCCCGGCCCGTGAGCAATCCGCAACCCCATGGGATTTGCCTATGAATGTCGATTCAGTGTAACTGATCCCGGCCCGTGAGCAATCCGCAACTTCGGCCTTAGTTTCCGTAAGCTGCAGACAGTGTAACTGATCCCGGCCCGTGAGCAATCCGCAACCGTAGCGTGCGACTTCATCCGGTGCACCTCAGTGTAACTGATCCCGGCCCGTGAGCAATCCGCAACGTTCGCGTGCAACTGGGTTACGATTCCGGAAGTGTAACTGATCCCGGCCCGTGAGCAATCCGCAACTTGTAACACTTTTTCAATAAAAGACAGTCAGTGTAACTGATCCCGGCCCGTGAGCAATCCGCAACGATTTTTCTTCGTCATTGAATTTACCTGAAAGTGTAACTGATCCCGGCCCGTGAGCAATCCGCAACTTAGATAGAGTACCTAGTGTACTGTCCCTAACGCTGCTTTACAGTTGGCGACCTTTGCCAGGATGGTATCGGCGTCTTTGGTCCAGGTA
>JBMFVY010000204.1:0-883 GCA_049965755.1 Phycisphaerae bacterium
TTGCAGTCCCGGAGTTGGTGGGCGAGGCAAATCTGCCAGTGATCGGCATGGCCGCGCTGGGCACCATAGAGATCGGAGACCCAGATCGCGGGGCGATGGCCGTCCATTACCTCCGCGACGACGTTGGCGCCCCGGCCTGGCCGGATCACATGGATGACGACGTCGTCATTCTGAAAGACCCAGTTCCAATGGGTCCGGCCGTTGATCCGCACCGAGGTTTCGTCGGAACAGACGACCCGCGCGCGGCGCAGTCGGGCGAGGATGGTGCCGATATCGGCATCGAAGCCCGGCTTGGCGCGGCGGAATGCGGCATCCAGCGCGCCTTCGCTGATCGCCAGGCCGAACAACTCGGTGAACAGGCGCGACAGCCGCCGGTAGCTGACCGCATGGATGACGCGCAGGTAGATGGCGAGCGCCACGAGGTTGAGGCTGAATGGCGTGCCGGCTTCCAAGCCTTCCGGAACGGCGGCCAGCGTGGTCACCCCACAGCACGGACAATGGCCGGCATAGCGTTCGACGCGGGTGACAATCGGCTTGATCGGCGGCAGATCGATCTTGTCGTAGCGCTGCGCGAGGCGCTGATCCGCGTCCGTCAACCCGGCACGGCAGTGCTGGCAATGCGCTGCCTTCGCGATCACCGTCTGGTCGGGGCTTTCGGCAAGCAAACGACCGCCACCCTCACGGCCGAGACTGCCTTTGCGTGGTCCCTTGCGCCCGGGTTCGCGGTCATGGGGCATGCGTGAGGAAAGATCGGCTGTTTGCCGATGGATTTTTGATGCGGATTTGGGGCGTGTGCCTAAGCGGCGACCTGTGTGTGCCTCGGCTCAGTAACCGATAGAAGCTTCTTTGGCGTTGATATTCCGAGGTTTTTCAGGATCTCGGC
>JBMFVY010000205.1:0-879 GCA_049965755.1 Phycisphaerae bacterium
CACGACAGCACACCCCAGCACCATGGCGGCCACAGCAGTTCGGTTGAACCTTGAGTGTTCCATAGCGAACCTCCTTCTGTAGAATCACGGCGGCCCGTAAACGGACGGTCGTCATCATCATTGTCGGTGGCGTAAATGCCAAGCCGTACAATAAGACGACGCACGGGGCAAAAAAATTCCCAGCGTGCCGGCCAGGTACTCAACCGCGAAGGCTGGATGCCAAGATAGGACGTTATGCCCTCGGCTCAGGCGTACTGGTCTTTGCTGCCTACATCTCGCCGGGAATATTTCAGAAGAGTTGGGCGTCTTTAATGGGTATTGTGGCAGCGAGCGGCTTGAGATGCCCGTATATTGTGGTCAGCCGGTTTATCGGAGCCTTGGACCGTCGTAGCGGTTGACATCGGCTTGACAATGGCCCGTCAGGAGCGTTTTGGAATGGATCAGCAGCACTCCTATAAGGGCTTTGTGGAGCGAGTAACGCCAATGCTTCACGGAATGCGACTGTTGGCACGGCGGTACGTGGCAACGAGTCAGGATGCCGACGACCTTATTCAAGAAACGCTGCTTCGGGCATGGAAGCATTCAATCCGGCAAGGCGAGTTACCCGTGGCGAAGGTCTGGATGTTCACAATATTAAGAAACGTAGCCCGGGACTGGTATCGTCTAAAGCAGCGCTCTGTCAAGCTCGTTCCCGTTGCGGCCTTAGAGTGTACGGAGTCAGCGTCGGAGGAAACCTTCTGGGAGCCGACGGAGCTGCCGCATGTTGGCGATCAGCGGTTTCGTGAGATGGTGGACGATCGTGTTCTCGATGCGATTGATTCATTAGATCCCGTCTTTCGGGAGGTCATAATTCTATCAGCGCTGGGGGGGCTGAGCTAC
>JBMFVY010000206.1:0-873 GCA_049965755.1 Phycisphaerae bacterium
GTAGCTCAGCCCCCCCAGCGCTGATAGAATTATGACCTCCCGAAAGACGGGATCTAATGAATCAATCGCATCGAGAATCCGATCGTCCACCATCTCACGAAACCTCTCATCGCCAATATGCGGTATCTTCGTCGGCTCCCAGAAGGTTTCTTTCGAGGCTGATTCCGTACACTCCAGGGCATCCACTGGAACGAGTTTGACAGAGCGTTGCTTTAGGCGATACCAGTCCCGGGCTACATTTCTTAATATTGTGAACATCCATACCTTCGCCACAGGTAACTCGCCTTGCCTAATTGAGTGCTTCCATGCCCGAAGGAGCGTTTCTTGAAGAAGGTCGTCCGCATCCTGACCCGTTACCACGTACCGCCGTGCCAGCAGACGCATCCCGTGAAGCATTGGCGTTACTCGCTCCACAAATCCCTCATAGGAGTGCTGCTGATGCATCTAAACCGCCCCCGATGGGTCTCTGTCAAGCCCATGTCCAACCGCGACGGCGGCCACGGTTGCGATAAGCAAGCTAGCCACAGTATACGGGCACCTCAGTCCTCCCGCTGCCATATTACTCGTTAATAGACGCTCAATGCTTCTGAAATATTCCCGACGAGAAATAGGCGGCGGGTACCGGCAGGTCTGAACCGATGGCACGACGCCATAACTTGGCCGCCAGCATCCGCGGTTGAGTACCCGGCCGGCGGGCCGGGAGTTTTTTCCCTTTTTTCCGCGTCTACTCATATGGATCGGGATTTAGGCCACCGACAATGCCGCCCGTCGTTTTACGGGCGGCCGCGCTTCAAACGAAGGAGGTTCGCTATGGAACACTCAAGGTTCAACCGAACTGCTGTGGCCGCCATGGTGCTGGGGTGTGCTGTCGTG
>JBMFVY010000207.1:0-839 GCA_049965755.1 Phycisphaerae bacterium
GGCTGCGGCCGGGTTCGACCTATTGTGCACTGGTGGCACGCATGCGGTTTTAACGCAGGCGGGTATTGCCTGTCGGCGGGTTAATAAAATCAAGGAAGGGCGGCCCAACATTATAGATGCCATTAAAAATCGGCAGGTGGTGCTGCTTATCAACACGCCCACCAACAAAGGCCCCACCACGGACGAAGGTCAGATACGCTCGGCGGCGGTGATGAATAAAATACCGATTATCACCACCATCACCGGCGCTGATGCGGCTGCTGATGCCATCACCAGCCTCAAAAAATCCGACTGGACGGTTAAACCTATCCAGGATTTTTACGCTGAAATGCGCTAGAAACGGCGCATATACTTGTGCCAACCAAAAACAGTGGGGCGGGTAAACGTTCGTCCATTTGCTCTATTTTTTTGATATGCGCCCGGCAGGAGTCGAACCTGCAACCTTCGGATTCGTAGTCCGACGCTCTATCCAATTGAGCTACGAGCGCTCTGGCAGCCGCAGCCAGCGGCTTCAAAACGCTATTGTGCTCTCCCCAACCTGAACCTGCAATCAATCCCGGCCATTATTCGGACCGGCTCCTGGCCAGCAGGACTTCGTAATCCGACGCCCCACGCAGGTTGCGCCGCGTTTACACCGGCACCCGCAACCCGTGCCAACGCCCTAAAACATGCGCCCGGCAGGACTCGAACCTGCAACCTCGTGGTTCGAAGCCACGCGCTCTATCCAATTGCGCTACGGGCGCTAACCTGGCTGCACTCAACAGCCCTAACCTCGACCAATCCCGGCAGGACTCGAACCTGCAATCCCGATAGCCATCGGGATTCGAAGCCACACGCTC
>JBMFVY010000208.1:0-836 GCA_049965755.1 Phycisphaerae bacterium
CGTCAAACGCAATCGTGTGAAGCCCGTAGTCCCTTAGGCACCGGGACTCGTTCTCCTTTTCAGGCTGAACCAGTACAGTGAGGACTTCGCTTCCAGCGTCGGCCGTGAAGGTACCAATGGCGTACTGACCGCCGTATTGGGTGGTGGTGGTGGAGGCGGTGGTCTGATACTTGAGTGTTATCGAGTCACCGGTCGAACCCGACGGTGACACAGTCAGGGACCGAGTCGCTACGGAGCCCACGCGCGAATCGTTGACCCACAGTTGCACTTGGTATTCGTTTCCTACGGTCAGGCTGCCAAGCGTCAGCGTCATGTCTGAGGTGGTGTTTGGGTTTTGATACACTCCGTCGCCGAGAAGAGTTCGGTAATTCGTGTCTGTGATGGACGTGGGGGAAGAGAAGCCGACGTAGCCTGAGAGCTTTCCGCCTGATGCTGTATTGACGAGTGAACCATCGGCGCCCGAGGTGCCAAAGTCGAGCGTGTTACCACTGCTGGGCGCGGCCGCATCGGTAAACGTCACGTCGTTGACGGTGTTATTCGCCGTGGCACCCAGTGTGTAGGCGTAAAGGAGTGTGCCTTGCGTGGAGACATCTGACGGCCCGGCCACATCGGTGGCGGTTCCCCAAGCGATGGTGGCAGCATGGGCCGGTGCTGCGGCCATGGCCGCGGCAATGGCAGCCGCTGCAGCGAGGGAAAGAGAAACAAAACGTGATTTCATGGAGATTCCTCCCAGCGAGCCAAGTTTCACAACAAATTAAGCTAGTGTAGTGAATTCAAATTATTGTAACTTATAATTGGGTGTTGCGTGTTACCTCGTGGAAAGCGAGGATAACACC
>JBMFVY010000209.1:0-834 GCA_049965755.1 Phycisphaerae bacterium
GGTCTATGCTGTTTGCTTTCGGGTTTGCAGGCAAGATGCGAACGAGATTTCAAGGAGTCACCCCCTCGAATCATCCTAAAAACCGCAGTTGGCCTGAGTTCTGGCAGGCAGGGCGAGGCAGGATGGGGGTCCGATCGCGGCCAGAACGAGCTTGAGGTGGTCACAGCACTGTTGCCAGACGGCCAGAGGTTTGAACTGCTCCGCAGTGGTAGCCACCCACTGCTGAAGCAAGGCGGAGACACGCATCAGGGCGGCCCGCGCCTTGTCGAATTCGGCGTGCAGGCCAGTCAGTGTCAGAGTCGTCTGACCAGCGTGTTCCGTGCGCCGACCCACGGAGGACATCAACCACGGTCGGCTGGTGACCGCCTCGCGTCGGGCTTCGGGATTCGCCAGGCGCACGAACAGGCTCCACCAGTTGTAGACCAGCCCCACGGCACGGGCCGCCAGTTGGCAACGGTGTAGGTCATGGGTGGTGAAGCCGCCCCAGCCCCACTGGTTCTTCAGTTCGTCAAAGGCATTCTCGGCATCCGCCCGGTCGCGATACAACTGCCCCAGGCTCAATACCTCGTACTCGGTATTGGTCACCAGAACGGCATATTCGTAGCCGGTGATCGCCTTGCCCGCTTTGCGATCTGCCTCGACAAAGGCCAGCATCTGCTGACCGTTGTGTTCCCCCGTCAGCACGATCTCGCCCATCAAGGGACGGCGCAGCACCACCACGCGACGTTTGCTCGCCCAGCCGGTCAGCGCCAGTTCCCCGTCCTTGCCTTCCCAACCCTGGCCTGCCGGCAGCCAACCCGGTTCGTGGAACAGGCGTCCGATGTGGCGCTTGGT
>JBMFVY010000210.1:0-810 GCA_049965755.1 Phycisphaerae bacterium
AAGGCGCTGGATCGCGACATTGCCGATATTGAAAAGTCTCTGACGCTCTGGAAAAAGGAGCAGGAGGCCGTATCCCGGTTGGTGGCTATCCCCGGTGTGGGCTTGCTCACGGCGACGGCCATTCTAGCTACCGTGGGCGATATGAAGGCCTTTCGGTCCGGACGGGAATTCGCGTCTTTCCTGGGCCTGGTCCCTCGGCAGAGCGGGACGGGTGGCCGGGTCCGGTTGCTGGGGATCAGCAAACGGGGGGACACCTATCTTCGGTCTCTACTGGTCCATGGTGCCCGGGCGGTTATTGGCCGCCAGATCAAAAATCGCAATCCCTGGATCGATCGGGTGCTCAGTCGCCGACCGTACAACGTGGCCGTCGTGGCTTTGGCCAACAAGATGGCCCGTATGATCTGGGCGTTGCTGGCCAGGAACCGGAGCTACGATCCACGGTATCAGGGGATGAAAGCGATCGCCTGACCACCCCAAGGAAGATCGTCATCGGAGTTCAGTAGAAAGAGTTGCGCAGGCGGATAGACGATTGATGGCAGAACAGGTCAGACCGGGGAAGGGTAAGCCTGATGGTTCCTTGTCCTTGAAGGACGACGTCGAGATGAGGCCCCTTCCAGCGGATTTCATCAAGGCCAGCAGAGGTAATCTGCGCTATAGGCCGGATATAAGGCTGTAACTCGACCTCAAATGCCAAAGATCAAAAGTCAGCTTGCACATACGGAGGCATCCATATAAGGCGCTGGATCGCGACATTGCCGATATTGAAAAGTCTCTGACGCTCTGGAAAAAGGAGCAGGAGGCCGTATCCCG
>JBMFVY010000211.1:0-809 GCA_049965755.1 Phycisphaerae bacterium
CTTTCGCCGCGTTTCGCCACGCATCGCGGCTCTGGCTCGGCAGGGTGACGATCTCCACGCCTTTGCCATAGCATCCCGCCGCCATCGCTCCGCCTTGCAGTGGCTGCAGACATTCAACATAGTTGCCCACCTGCGGCTCATGAATGTGCCAGCGGTTAATAACTTTTCCCTGAGTGTTGTACTGCCAGACATCCAAGCCCGTCCGCCAATGCCCAAGCCACAGATAACCCGCTTTGCCACCTGCAGCCTTTTCCGCCTCCCACGCCAAGGCTGTCGTGTGATCTTCCGTCGGCAGCTTTTCCAGCACCTGCCCCGGTGGCGCCTGCCAATGCACCGGTGGATGCCACAATCCATGCACCTTGGCCACAAAATTCTGGCCATGCTCAAATGTCAGATGGAGTTTTAACGATGACACCGTCCGTGCGGCGGACAAAGCGCGGGCACGAGGCCCGCGGCTAAGTAGAATCGGGTGTGCCGTGATGGACCTCGGTGATTTATCTGCGCTGTCGGGCCCGCTGATCGCGGCAACGCACCTGCCCAGCGCCATCCCCTCATCCGTCCCCACCGCCAGATGATTCTTCCATGTAACAACGACCGAATTAACCAAGTTCCCCGGCAAGCCGTTGCCCGTTGCTGTCAATGGCATATGCCACGGCCCTTTGACCACCGTCCACCGATAACGGCTCCATCCCAAGGCATCGGAAACAGCTCCCTGCCGTGGCGTACCCACCGCCAAGCCCCCGCACTGCGTGCCGACATAAACCACTCCGTTGGATGCAAAGGCGATGGAATCCGGATTCATCGGCAAA
>JBMFVY010000212.1:0-806 GCA_049965755.1 Phycisphaerae bacterium
CTATAATTGGCAGTCGAGCACGGGCGGTTATTGTTGCGGATTGCTCACGGGCCGGGATCAGTTACACTTGCGGCGGCTGCGAGGGCATTCGTGTTCGGGTTGCGGATTGCTCACGGGCCGGGATCAGTTACACTATTCTATTGGGTTTTCCGCGCGCCGCCCGCGTTGCGGATTGCTCACGGGCCGGGATCAGTTACACTCGATTGCCACTGGTGCGTCCACGGTAACTTGTTGCGGATTGCTCACGGGCCGGGATCAGTTACACTCTGCGGGCAAAATTAAGCAGGTGATCAGCGGTTGCGGATTGCTCACGGGCCGGGATCAGTTACACTGCTGATATTGACGGTGATGACGCGATTGAGTTGCGGATTGCTCACGGGCCGGGATCAGTTACACTATTGGAGAAACAATGGTAACGACAACTAACGTTGCGGATTGCTCACGGGCCGGGATCAGTTACACTCAACTGCTCGGTGAACGCAAGGTTGAGATTGTTGCGGATTGCTCACGGGCCGGGATCAGTTACACTAGGTACGTGATGGACGACACCGAGATCATTGTTGCGGATTGCTCACGGGCCGGGATCAGTTACACTGAAAGGTGATGGAAGTCGGTACTCTCTGCAGTTGCGGATTGCTCACGGGCCGGGATCAGTTACACTTTGCGACGCGATGGCACGGATGGCGTCGTTGTTGCGGATTGCTCACGGGCCGGGATCAGTTACACTTCATGGCGTACGCCAAACACGCCCGCAGCAGTTGCGGATTGCTCACGGGCCGGGATCAGTTACACTTCCCTCGGTTCCC
>JBMFVY010000213.1:0-787 GCA_049965755.1 Phycisphaerae bacterium
GGCCGTGGGAGGTATAGCTCCGGGCTTGCCCGGAGGGCCGACCCGCTTAGCGCCCAATGAGCCAACCCGTATCAGGACAGGACAGACAACCTCCGTGCTCGGCTCACATCTTTCCAGACATCAGCTGTCATCGGGCGGGCAAAACCGGCCAGTCATGGGCGGGTGAAAACCGGCCATTAACGGCAAACGAGTGGATGTTCGTAAACTCTGAGTTTTTCTATTTGAAAAGCAAGGAGTATGCGGATGTCCAACGAGCTGGGAATGGCAATGAAACAAGCGATATTAGCGTTAAAAGCCCGTGGATGGTCGCATCGTCGGATTGGCCGCGAATTGGGGATTCACCGAGAAACAGTGGGCCGATGTGTGGCCTTGGCGGCAAAACCGGCCAGCAACCCGCCCGTCGGCTCGGATGCGAATTCAAAACCAGCCAACAACCCGCCCGCCGGGTCGGGGGTCGGCATTTCCCCCGAAGTACGAGGTGTCACTCCCCCAGCGGTCACAGCCCCGGCGACCGCGATACCGGGTCTGACTGGTGCCGCGGCATCGCGCATTGCCACGGGTGTCGAGGCACAGCGTTCCGGCCCGGCAAGTGCGTGTGAACCGTACCGTTCAATCATTGAAGCCAAGCTCGCGCAGGGGCTTACGGCCCAGCGGATTTACCAGGACTTGGTGGCCGAATCGGGCTTTGCACACAGCTACGATTCCATCAAACGCTTTTCGCGGCGTATATGCCGCAGCAGAGGGCTGCCATTTCGGCGGATGGAATGCCTGCCTGGAGTGGAGTCGC
>JBMFVY010000214.1:0-779 GCA_049965755.1 Phycisphaerae bacterium
TGGACGGTGCGGCCCGGCGGCGGAGGGTGGCGGAGCGTGGCGGGGATTTATCTGCCGCCGATCCTGATGTCCGCGGTGGCGCTGCTGCCCGGACTGGTCGTGATGCTGCTGGTGGGGCATACTCTGGCGGATGACGCGATCGAGATGGTTACGGCCTTGGCGACGGCCCCGCCGATTTATCTGGTGCTGGCGTGCAGGTTTATGCCGGCGGATGTGGCGGAGCTTGCCGGCCACGTGGGCCCACTGCGGCGGGTGCTGATAAAATTGCGGCTCCTGCCGGCGTGATGCAGTTGACCCTTTTTCACCGCAAAGGTAGAGAAGGCACGCAGAGGTATTGGGGGTGTACCTGCATGCTCCGGCAGCGAAGCGGCACATAAATGTGCCGGCTAACATGCGCCGCCGCGCGAGATGTGGATATTTCCCCGTCCTCTGCGTTCAAAAAAGTCCGCGGTTAAAGCGGTTTCCCGGCGGTTAATACCCGCTTTACCGCAATGGGCGCCAAGGCTAATATGGTGCCGTCAGAGTTTGTGGTCATGGCAGGCGGCCGATAACCTTATGGCGGAATCAATCGGAGATAACAGGGGCATGGCGGAGGGGGCCGTCATCAGCCACCTCAAAACCCTGCC
Organism: Phycisphaerae bacterium; assembly: GCA_049965755.1. Taxonomy (GTDB): domain Bacteria; phylum Planctomycetota; class Phycisphaerae; order WQYP01; family WQYP01; genus JAJZGD01. The sequence continues at coordinate 627 of JBMFVY010000214.1, forward strand.
TGGAGACGGCCGGTGCCGGGTACTTTGGTTTCATAACCAGCCGGATCATTATTTCGTCAATATGCTTGATGCCCTCAACGCGCAGAGCGGGGCGGAGTACGTGGGGATATTCCTGAGCCCGCCGGAGGAGTCGGCCCTGACAGCCCTGCCCCG
>JBMFVY010000215.1:0-773 GCA_049965755.1 Phycisphaerae bacterium
CGTTAGGGCTGGTGGCGCTGAGCACACATGCCCTCAAGGCCCCGATGGAGGCTTCGTGGTTTGGGATGGCCCAACGGCTCGCGCGATGCTTTGGCTCGCAGTGGTACAACTTTGCCGGCTTGGAGGCGTTTCGATCGCGGTTAAGGCCGCAGCGGTGGGAGCCATTATATATGATATTTTCCCGTCGGCTCACGGGTTGGGAAGCTGCGTATGGCGCTGCAAGCGCATTTTTTGACTTACCACTTTGGAAAATGGCTTGCAATACCATTACAAACCGGCGGATCTTCAAATGCTGATAATACTGTATATTACATTGGCTTAATTAACAGATTTGTCTCGCTTGTGATTCACAGATGCACTGATTATGCTTTTGACAACGCTGCGGGCGTAATTCAGCGGTAGAATGCCAGCTTCCCAAGCTGGACGTCGTGGGTTCGAATCCCATCGCCCGCTTTCAATGTGCCATTGTGCATATCAGCGCAAACGCCTGTATTATCAAGGGTTTTCTCACTCTCACCACTACCGCCAATTGCTATAGCAGTTGTGCTTTGTTGCGCACCTAAATGCGTCAAAAAGCGTGTGTTTTGGTGCCATATATGGTGCCACTTTTTTTCCGGCCCAACAACGGCATCATCGGTACCCGTTGCGGCGGCCACGGCCAGCGTCGGTAGTACCACGGCTTGCAAGCCCACCGATGTATCGGTGATGCCAAGGTGCGTATAAACCTTGGCCGTCAATTCCACGCTTGAATGACGCATCAGTTGTTGCGCTGC
>JBMFVY010000216.1:0-768 GCA_049965755.1 Phycisphaerae bacterium
CGGGAATATGACCACGGATCAATCTGGTAACACGTATGCTTATAATGCGTGGAATCAGTTGGTATCCGTAAAGAATTCCGCCGGAGCGGTGATTGCCCAATACACATACGACGCGCGGGGATACAGGATCAGCGAAACCTACCCGCAAGGTGGCACCAGCATTCCTGCCGGTACAACGAACTACATTTATTATGATTCGCAATGGCAGGCGATTGAAACCCGCACCAACGGCACGGCGAACAGTAACGTTACCAGCCAAACCGTGTAGTCTGCCTCGTATATCAATGCTGCGGTTCTCCAAGACACCTATTCCGCTGGCGTGATCCAGCCGGGCAGCCGCTTGTACTTCGAGCAGGATGCGAATTGGGACACAACTGCGGTTGTTGGTTACAACAGCACGAGCGGAACATGGAATGTCGTGCAGCGCTACACGTATTCCCCCTATGGCACAATCACCATCCTAAACGCCGATTGGTCCACGCCCGCATCGGGCACGCAACCGATCGTCAACAACCTGTATCAAGGCATGACGCTTGATTCGGTCACGGGATTGTATTACGAACGCAACCGGAATTATTCGCCGTCGCTGGGGACTTGGATTTCACAAGACCCCGCCGGTTATATCAACGGGGCCAATACGTATCAGTTTGTGATGAGTAATCCTGTGGGAAAGGTGGATATCTGGGGCGATTTTTCGTGGCAGGGCTGGGTCGGTGCCACGGGCGGCGGAGCTATCGGGGGTGCCGTTGCCGGTGCTGTAGGCGGCGT
>JBMFVY010000217.1:0-757 GCA_049965755.1 Phycisphaerae bacterium
CTCCGGGACTGCAAATTCGCGATCGAAGCCGGCGATGAGATCTTCGCACCCCGAATGAAGGCTCTGCTGCTCCGCGCCGTCGTGCTGGCGCGGCGCCATCGCACCCTCGCAGATGCCACAAGGCGGGCCTGGCGGCGTCGCCTCGACCATGACCTCGACGCCGTCATGGCGCTCGCCCCGATCAACCGTCACGGCAGACGATTACGCCGACGATACGGCAAGCTTCGTGATCATCTGTTCACCTTTCTCGACCACCCCGAGGTCGCTGCCGACAACAACGGATCGGAACGCGAACTTCGGCCCACCGCGACATATCGAAAGGTCACCGGTGGGTTCCGGTCCAACTGGGGCGCCAGCTTCTTTGCCAACGTCCGATCCGTCGTCGGCACCGCCGCACGCCACGGTGTCGATGCCTATACCGCCATCAAAAACGCCGTCACAGGAACATCTATGCCGATCAACCCCATGCCAGGTTGAGCAGATACGGCTCCGGCAAGAATGTGGCGCATCGGGACAGTCGCGCGGCTTGCCATCACTGGCTATGGACGACGCCGAAAGCGCGCCCTCAACGGCACCCGCCGGCCGATATTCCAGCGGTGGTCTCCGGGACTTGCGAACGACAATGGAGGCGGCGCAGCTCACGCCGTCGCAGCCTGATCACCCCACAGATCCTGTATCTCCTCACCCCCAATTTGATTGGGCGACGCCTACGGCCTGAAGAATTTTCTTGACACGGCCACGGCGGGTTCGATTCACC
>JBMFVY010000218.1:0-715 GCA_049965755.1 Phycisphaerae bacterium
ATTCGAGGCAGTGACCAAAATCAGTATGGATCACTTACCAAGAACTTCATCTCCCAGTATTCCCTTGGAAATGATCAATATCCAAGGACTATCACCATGGCAACCGATGTCTTGTCAAATCATCGGTTGGATCCCAAATTTTTCGAAAACCAAAAGCGCCATCGCGAACAACAACAACAACACCAATATAAGTCAGATGGTGAGATAACAGGAGTGGCAAGTTTTGCACAAAAAGACAAGGATGTCACCTGTTTTATCTGTGGAAAAGCTGGACACAGGAGCCCCCAGTGTCCGGATAAAGATAATATCCCAAAAGCAAAATGGGCAATCAACCGAGCGATGGCTGGTTTGCAATCTGGTGGAAATGACAGTGATGCTGCTGATGATATGTCAGAAATGTCGGCAGAAGAATCCGTCAAAACGACGACATCGAGCAGGAGTGCCCGCTCAAAGAAAGGATGGAGTGGCTATCAACTCCATGTTGCAACAAAGACAAAGGATATGTCAGGTGCAGCAGTGCACAAACAGTGTGCTGCATTTAAAAAAGAATGACAGATGCCATTATACTTGACTTTGGATCAAGCATTGGAGCAGTATTTATGAATCCGGACTTGGTCACAAACATAAAAATGATCAAGCAACCAATTACCATGACTACAAATGCAGGAGAAAAATCATTGGTCTTGAAGGACAGGTAAAAGGATCTTGTAAGGTC
>JBMFVY010000219.1:0-698 GCA_049965755.1 Phycisphaerae bacterium
TTCAAACTGGTCTGCGAACGGCTGGGCGGACTGGAGATAGTGCCGGTAGGTAAACAAATGAGCGGTTAAACCCAAAACACAAGCAATTCCGACCAAACAACTTGCTACAGTCTTCTATTTGATAAGAGGTAGACAGTTGTGAAAGAAGCAACAAGATCAAAGAAGAATTCATCGAGTTACAACAGAAGAAGAACAGGTCAAGATTCTCTTACTACCAGCAGGTCGAAAACAAAAATCCACGTTTTCGATCGTAAGTCGATTTCCAATTTAAAGACATCGCTGTATTCGTCTCAGCAAGACGAAGAGATCCGCACAGGAATCGTTGAAATCGACCAGGTCGATCAAAAGTTACAGTGTCAGAAGTAAATTTCACCGCCAACAACAACAAGTCGAAAAATCGCCATTAACATCGGAACTTGTAACTTCGCCAATATCGGTCGGCATCTTGAGCAAAGACAACCACCGTCTACATCAATTAATTACAAAGTTGGCAAGCCATCAAACACAAAAATCCGCCAAGGAAATCAAAAGTTATAGCTGTCGCAAAATTTGCAGATTTTGGACAGCAGTTTCAAGTCCACTGATTTCGGTTAAGTCACCACAACTTCAACTTCCGTCCATTCGAGCTAGTTTTTACGCCAAACGACATATACTCGGGTTCTATTCAAGAATCAAGAAAAACAAGCTTATATTTCAAG
>JBMFVY010000220.1:0-697 GCA_049965755.1 Phycisphaerae bacterium
GCCTGAATACCACCCATGCATCTACACCCGTGCATGTTTGACAACCATCTCTGCGACCGTGAATAATCCGGGTTAGCGGCACCGTCCATGCGTTTGATATTGAAGGCGAGATGGTCGAAATAACACGGCGAAAAGCCGATGAATGTGGTTTAATCAACGTCCGTACTCAGCAGCGCGATTTTGTCGCGGAAGGCACGGGCTTACCGGATGAGAGCGTAGATTATGTGATGTTGTTCAACATCCTGCACTGCGAGAAGCCACAAATACTCTTGGGCGAAGCGTGGCGTATCTTAGGACGCGGCAAACTTCTGGGAATCATGCATTGGAATTATGATCCGGCAACACCAAGGGGCCCCTCGATGGCCATCCGCCCGCGTCCCGATCAATGCCTGGGATGGGCCGTCGCCGCCGGATTCCATCCGCAGGTATCGGAGATGATCGAACTGCCGCCGTACCATTACGGTTGGGTGCTGGCGAAATAATATTTGGCAAACGCCCAATTACCTTGCGGCTTTCCCAAGCGCGGACTCGACTGTCTATCCAATGGCCGAGCGGTGTAGCGTTGAGTTTTGGCAAGCTTACGTGGTACGGCCGCCGACGGGCCCGCTGGTTTGCTTAGCGGGCGGGCGGGACTGATAATATCAGGGACTTAAAATATTGGCGATAAAACCCTCTGTCCCTCGTCAACAGACGATCG
>JBMFVY010000221.1:0-689 GCA_049965755.1 Phycisphaerae bacterium
GTCAAACGCAATCGTGCGAAGCCCGTAGTCCCTTAGGCACCGGGACTCGTTCTCCTTTTCAGGCTGAACCAGTACACCATCAAGGACGCCAACTTCTCTTATGTCCGCAATACCGAGTCAATCGAAGAGGAGGCGAAGTTGGACGGGCTGTATTGCATACGCACCAGTGAGGCACAGGATGCGTGGCCGGCGCCGGATGTGGTACGCGGCTACAAAGACCTTGGGAATGTGGAAAAAGCGTTCCGTTGCCTCAAGCAGGTGGATTTGAAGGTGCGGCCGATTTACCTGCGTAAGACAGACCACGTCAGGGCGCATATATTCCTCTGCGTGTTGGCGTATTACGTCGAGTTGCACATGCGGCAGAAGCTCTCGGAATTGCTGTATGCCGACGAGGAACTCCCGGCCAACCGCAGCACGCGAGACCCCGTACTACCGGCCCGGCCATCCGACTCGGCCGAAGAAAAAAAGCATACCCACCGCAACGGCCAGGGGCTGCCGGTGCAGAGCTTTCGTTCCCTGCTGGAGGAATTGGCTACTCAGTGCCGCAACGTGTGCCGGATGGTCGGCGATGAAGATAAGGGCCCGACGGCCACCATGCTCACGATGCCCACCGACCTCCAAAAGCGGGCATTCGAGTTACTGGGGTGTACCCAGTAGCGGGAAGTCAAAAAGTTAGCCAAACCCTTGCT
>JBMFVY010000222.1:0-689 GCA_049965755.1 Phycisphaerae bacterium
GGGAGAGCAAGTATCCTTATTTGGTGGCGTGGCCATCTGCCGACACGGGACGGCGGGCAACAGTACGGAACGCCAACTTGGCGGTGTCACGAGGCGAGCCAGCCGGTGTGAAGCGCCCCTCGGCGACTTGGCATTTACACCGCCAAGTACCATGGGCATCGGGGATGCCGGAGCGATTCACCGGTGATTCGGAACAGCCTCGAAACGTCGCGCCAGCCAGTTGTTTACATCTCACCAATGCCGGTGGCGGGAGCTTTCAAAACCCTCCCACTCGTCCATTCGGTTGTGTCCACAACATAGCCCACCTTGGCCTACCACGTCAGGGGGCGGGAAGCCAAGGCGGGCGGTCTGATAGTGTCTTTCGGCCAGTGCTTTGCACCGGCGCAGGCCGAGGGCAAAGCACGGTAGTTACACGATTGATGATGCCAGTGGAACGTTGCCGCGGCGCGGCGTCTTGGTAATGATGGGGGCCGATGCCGATGCGGGAATTACTCGTCCGAGGATGACAATCCAAACCGCTGGCGGTGCCGCATGGCGATGGTGCTGCGGGTCTTGGCGTTGCCTTCCAGCCAATAGAGAATCAAAGCTTCCAGTACCAGCTTCGGATTGGCCAGATGCCGAGCACAATCCTCCTCAAACGATTCAAAGAGTTCAGTATTAAACCGATAGGTTCTCTGGCTGGTCAGGGG
>JBMFVY010000223.1:0-409 GCA_049965755.1 Phycisphaerae bacterium
CCTGCTCGGCGGAAGACCTGATTGTGCACAAAGCGTTTGCCGCTCGGCCACGGGACTGGAGCGACATTGAGGCCATTCTGGTGCGTCAGCACGGCCGTCTTAACCTGGACCTGGTACGTCAATCGTTGATGCCGCTGCTGGAACTGAAGGAGGACCTTGCTTCCATGCACACTCTCGATAGCCTGATTTCTCGCGTGGCGCAGCGCATGCGACCCTGAGGGCCGGTGCCCGCGTCCGCTTGCCGCCGTTAGGTCCCGGCGCATGTGGTGCGGCCGACACGCCAGCCATCCCGGCCCGAGGGCGAGAGTTTGATACCCCGCCAAGTTGTGTTAATATAATGCCATCTAAACGACAACGGGGCGTAGCTCAGCCTGGCTAGAGCGCCTGGTTTGGGACCAGGAAGTCGCAG
>JBMFVY010000223.1:419-687 GCA_049965755.1 Phycisphaerae bacterium
CGCCCCGATTTTTTCGCCTGCGGGCGAAAAAATAGAGCAGGAGACTTGAGAAAGTAGAGAGTAGAGCAAACAAAGCTGGGCCAAAGGAGTGACTTCCGCCAGCCGACAAAACGCTCCTGCGGTCTACTTTCAACTTTCTATTCTCAATCCCGGAGCAATAGTGGCGTTTACCTTTGAAAAACTGATCGTCTACCAGAAAGCAATCTCATACGCCGACCACATTTGCGCGATTACCGAAAAATTCCCGCGTGGTTATGGCTTCCTCTCC
>JBMFVY010000224.1:0-683 GCA_049965755.1 Phycisphaerae bacterium
CCTGGCCGCCGCTCCAAATATAATCGGTGGTGCTGTTGGGAACACTGCCGGTCAGACCACCATTCAAGATTGTTTTGCGCATCCGCCGATTAATCGCGTCATATACATATGAGGCGATGACCAAACCATCGGACACGCGGTTGATCTGGATCGGCCTGTTCAGCGCGTCATAGGCATAAATCAATGTGCCGTCATTCTTGAGATTGCCGTTGCTGGCTCCGGTTGCACCATCATATTGGAACATAACCGGGCTGCCGCCGGTCAATGTCCGTTGCGTGATTTCGTTGACATAATTGTGATTGCGCTGATCCGTGGTGGAACTCCCGCCCACGGGCATAAAGCCGGTGGCTCGCCAGTTGCCCAGGCCATCGAGATTCCATTTTTCCTGTGTGTTCGTGCCGGGCAGCGCGTTGGGTGCGGTTATGCTGCCGCCGCCGGTGAAATCCGGTCTTCCCATCCTCCCCTGCGTTCTTTTATTCGCCATCACCATCAGTCACCTGTTATTGGTGCGTAGAACACATTTCGTGTCCCCAAATTCTACCCCGCCAAGGGCCGAACGCAAAGCGACATCCATTTGCCGCTTCACCGCCCGTCATTTCCGCGCCCGTCCGCCGAATCGGTGGATGTCACCCTTTCGTGTCCCCCACCTTTTCGTGTGCCCTCAAGGCCTCAGACAGGCTAGG
>JBMFVY010000225.1:0-677 GCA_049965755.1 Phycisphaerae bacterium
GTACCGGTGGCCCTTCCTATGCTGATGGCGATTACCTTTTGGCATAGCAACCCCCGTTTATAATGCGGCCAACATAATCTGGCAGGGCCGGCGAACCTCGTTTTCCATGGCTGTACCAAAAAAGGCCGGAAGAACAATGCTCTTCCGGCCTTTTGATCCTTTAAGTAATCTTAAGCAGCATCAGCCCCGCTCAATGGCTGTGACGCGTCTTGCGGCGTGCGGCCAGCAGGCCGATCGCACCAACCGCCAGCAAGCCAAGCGTGGCTGGTTCAGGGGCAGCAGCCGAGAACCCGATCGGGCCAACGCCAGCATTCGTAACGGCACCAGAGTGGGTCGTCAGGCTGCTTGTCTGCGACGCATTAAACCAGTAAACGTCCGAGGCGGTCGGGTTGACGATAACCCATTGCAGCACCTGTCCTGCAGTAGTTGCTTGGATGCCATTGGAGAGGGAGTTCCCCACCGCGGCCGATCCCGCGGTGCCTGTATCATTGGTATAGCCACCTGATCCTAATGCCATGTAGTAAGTACCTGCCGCCGGAGCTACCTCTGATATCACGAGGTTTTTGGTACCTAGCGCTGTTATGATACTCGAAGTGGATCCCCATCCAAGGTTGTCGGAAACGCCAAGTGCTTTGCCGGTGCTGGTGCCAAGCCCGCTACCGGAGCTAAAGAACTGT
>JBMFVY010000226.1:0-654 GCA_049965755.1 Phycisphaerae bacterium
GCCGCTGGTGGTCGCGTTCGCGCAGGCCGGCGAGGAAGTGATCGCTGTCGACACAGACAGCGCCAAGGTCGATGCGGTCGCCAGGGGCGAGTCGTACGTGGAGGACATCCCGTCGGAGCTTTTGGGCTCGGTGCTACCGAAACTGCGTACGACCACGGACTACGCTCCCCTCGCGGAGGCCGAGGCCATCGTCATCTGCGTACCCACGCCGCTGAACGCAAACCGCGAGCCCGACCTCACACCGCTCGAGGCCTCCGCGGCAGGGCTCGCCGAGGTAGTGCGCGAGGGGCAGCTGGTGGTGCTCGAGTCGACCACCTATCCGGGCACCACCCGCGGGCTGCTCGTGCCCGCGCTCGAGCGCAGCGGCAAGCTGCGCGTGGGCGAAAACCTGAACGTCGCCTTCTCGCCTGAGCGTGTAGATCCCGGCCGCACCGACTTCACGCTCGAGAACACGCCCAAGGTCGTGGGCGGGATCACGGCCGCCTGCACCGAGCGGGCCGCCGAGCTCTACGGTCGCGTCTGCAAACACATCCAGCGGGTGTCGACGCCCGAGGCGGCGGAGCTGACCAAGCTGCTGGAGAACATTTTCCGCTCGGTCAACATCGCCCTGGTCAACGAGCTGGCGATGGTCGCCGAGCGCATGGGCATCGACAT
>JBMFVY010000227.1:0-647 GCA_049965755.1 Phycisphaerae bacterium
GGGTCAGGTTCCAAGGGTTTATTCTCAGTCTTAGCCGGCGGCATAAGACACCCCTAGCGAACGAGCCTTAGTATACCGCCGCGGGTCATGCGATGCGAGCACCGAATTGCCCAGGATCCCGTCCGAGTAATCGCCGGGTTGCGGCGGCTGGCGACTGCCGTTCGAAAAGTGTCTGAGGTAGTGAGCATTGGTGCCGTTTTTGGGCCAAAGTCAAAACTTGCAGTTGCGGCATTATTGGGGTAAATTATGTGGCTCCAAGCGTCCCGCAAACGGGGGCGTAGCTCAATTGGTTAGAGCATCGGATTGTCGATCCGAAGGTTGCGGGTTCGAGCCCCGTCGCCCTCGCTTGGTTTGTTGACCCGCCTTAACAACCCGCCTTCCGCACAGCCCTCGCGATTTGCATAGCTTTTGGTAATTTTTTTGGCCCGAGCTTCCACGCCCCACAATGTTTAACCGCCTCCGAGCCAGGGGCATCGGCCTGCGGCGGTCGAAGCCCGTCCTGATCGGGAAACCCCAGCGCCCCAGCCGCGTCACGTCTCCAGCGAGCGTACGGAACCGAGGCTTTTAAAACTGAAAGGCCAATCAGACATGCAGCTTTGAGCGCTTCGGTACATCGTCGCGGCCCTGGGTGGTGAATCGGATTTCAG
>JBMFVY010000228.1:0-644 GCA_049965755.1 Phycisphaerae bacterium
TATACCTGAATCAGGTATAGGAATAGTAGAGGTTTGCTCTACTAGGTTGCCCCATTCGGAAATCCCCGGATCAAAGCTTGCTTGACAGCTCCCCGAGGCTTATCGCAGCCTGCTACGTCCTTCATCGCTCTCAATTGCCAAGGCATCCACCGTATGCCGTAAATAGCTTAAACTTTTTGCTCTTTAATACTTAGATGCATTCTTTTCCTATTCTCTTTTAAAAGATCACCTGCAAGGTACAGGGCAAAAAAGCAACTGTTGGTGGAGGCTAGCGGGATCGAACCGCTGACCTTCTGCGTGCAAGGCAGACGCTCTCCCAGCTGAGCTAAGCCCCCTTAACTGGTGGGCCTGAGTGGACTTGAACCACTGACCCCTGCGTTATCAGCACAGTGCTCTAACCAGCTGAGCTACAGGCCCGGCTGCTTCTTTGCTATGCACCTTAAACAATCATTCCAGATGAAGAGCTTGTGGGTTTTTATACACCTTAAAAAAATTAGAAAGGAGGTGATCCAGCCGCAGGTTCTCCTACGGCTACCTTGTTACGACTTCACCCCGGTCGCTGACCCTACCATGAACGGCTGCCTCCCTTTGCGGGTTAGCCTACCATCTTACAGTAAAATCAACTCCCATGGTGTGACGGGCGG
>JBMFVY010000229.1:0-641 GCA_049965755.1 Phycisphaerae bacterium
CTCGATGCCGCAACCGCGCAGACACTAGGCCTTTACGACGAGGCCAAGACCGCCGCCGAAGAACGCCAAGCCCTTGAGGCGGAACTGCACCGACTCCAGAGGAAGTTACCGCAACTGCCGGATATGCAGGACATTGCCGAACGGTCACGGCAGGAGATTCAACGCTTGGACGACATATTCGCCAGTGGTACGGTAGACCAGAAAAAGGAGTTTGTGGCGATTTACGTTAAAACGATTGAGGCTGATCCGAACGCCAAAAGCGTTAAAATCAGCCTCTTTCCGGCACTTTTTAGCCAGATAATAGCGGGGGAAGGATTCGAACCTCCGACCTCCGGGTTATGAGCCCGACGAGCTACCAGACTGCTCTACCCCGCGATCAATTTCGCGCTCTTCTATTTCTCTGTCCTCTCGTCGGGCTACTTTTTACGGTTGCCTTTCGACGAGCTACTCCCGATAGCTATCGGGACTCTACGGAGCGATCAATTTCTAATCGCACTGTATTATAGCACCTCCGACAGCACGATTTCTCGTGGCTGACCGCGTGCCTCGGTGTATGAATTCCATTTGGTTTCCATCCACCGAGATATTTATTATGCCGGTTTTATGCTTTTAATGCAACCGGTCGAACTTGCCGGCTTAAC
>JBMFVY010000230.1:0-617 GCA_049965755.1 Phycisphaerae bacterium
CTATTTAAAATGGCTGACGAGGAATGGCTACGGATGAGGGTTGCCATGGGTGGACTTAGTACGGGCGAAGGTCTAATCTGGCAGGTCCGGGACCCTATTACCCAGCGGCAACCGGTCAAGGAGAGAGGCCGCGTGGTGGATTATGAGGAGGTGGAGATTGACCCAGGCGTAACCGACAAGCGGCTGCTGGTGATCGAGGCCGAATTTGCCACGGCCCTAATGGTGGCCGCCAGGCAGGGGAACACACTGTCGCCGTGGATCCGGCGAGCCTGGGACATGGACACACTGGCCTGCCTGACCAAGAATTCTCCGGCCCGGTCCACCGGTGCACATATCTCCATTATCGGTCACATCACCCGGCACGAACTGTTGCAATGCCTCAGCGAATCCGACCAGGCGAACGGTTATGCAAACCGGTTTCTTTGGGTTTGTGTTCGCCGGTCGAAGTATCTGCCGGACGGGGCCAAGATACCTGTTTTCGTCCTCAATGCGGCGGCCGCGAGGTTACGGGCCGTTCTTGATTTCGCCGTCGGCGTGAAGGAGATAATCAGGTCTCCGGAGGCCGCAGAGATGTGGCGGAGGGTCTATCCCGACCTGTCCGAGGGTCAACCTGGTCT
>JBMFVY010000231.1:0-597 GCA_049965755.1 Phycisphaerae bacterium
TGTTGAATTTCGGATGGCTCGGTAAAGTGTATTTCCGCCAGGGCAAGCAGCAATGAATGCTCCAAGCCCAAAGTCGCAAACGCCGCTGGTAGTTGAAGGTGTGCCGAATCTGTCATGAAGTTCCTAACTCACTATTTTTCCATAAACATCATAGGCCAAGCGGGCCAAGGCAACAAGGAACCCGCCATACAGGATTCTCATTGGGGCCTGTGGCAGCTTATGCATGCTTTTGACATTAGCCGCGCGGCTGCGCCGCGAGAGCAGGAGAGGAGTTGAGCAGGTGATCAGTGGAACAGTGGCGGCCGCGCCGCAGATGTCCTGATCACGCTTGTTGGGTTATTGTCAGCATGACGTATTTCGCAGCGAAGGCCAAGGGGGCCACCGAGAGCAGGTGAAAGTTGAGCAGTAGAACAGTAGAGCGAGCGGGGATTGGGCGCTGGGCGACGGGGTGGCTCGCATCCCGATATGAGGCTCGATGCCACATCGGGATTTCAGCTTCGATTCCTCAACAATGACCAGTAGACCAGTAGAGCTGTCGCTGATGCGACCAAGGGGGCCAAGTTAGGGTCAAGAGGGCCAAGTTAGCTGGCAAGGGGG
>JBMFVY010000232.1:0-593 GCA_049965755.1 Phycisphaerae bacterium
GCAGTATCGTACCGCTGGTGCGGCAGAGGCCGCGCTGCAGTCGCTGGTGGATGCCAAATTAGGTTATTGGGACTGCTCGGCAGGTGGTCCTGGCCGTCCACCAAACATGTACGTTCACGGCGCTGGCGGCGCGGCGGCGGCGGCGAAACTCGCAAAAACCGAGGAAATAACGAATAACGCCGCCGCCGCCAGTGCCGCCACCCCGGCGCAGCACACACCCGCCGGCAGCGCCACCCCGGCCACCAACGAGGTTGTTCCACCCAATACCGACCCCGCAATGGAGGTCGAGCTATGAGTCTAACCCTGACTAATTTTCGGATGGAATTAGCCTGCCTGGGTATCGCCGTAAAGGCTATTGAAGGCAAGGTAAAACTGGTTGGCAATGTTAACCGTTTACCGCCGGAAACTTTGGCGTGGTTGCGGCAGCATAAAGCCGAAATTGCCGCCATGCTTTCCATCATAGGCGACCCGGTTAAGCGATACGTTTGTCCTGAAACTGGAGCGGAGGCTTATTCCCGCTGGCCGCTGGATGGTCGTTATTGGCAGGAGGCCGCCAAGTGAACCAGCAACGCACCCTAATATCAACGGCATCC
>JBMFVY010000233.1:0-279 GCA_049965755.1 Phycisphaerae bacterium
CCTGCAGGTATAGAGAAGCAAGCATAAAAATTGAAGAACACGAACGGCCGATTCCGCGGGCGGGGTATTATTGAGGCGCGCGCCTCAGCCCCCGACAAGGTGCGGACTCATCCATTACTCTCATTTGCCGATGGCGTTTGGCTTTGTTTGGAAGGTGACTTCCAGCCAAAACCGCCGGCATGATCAGGCACTCCGGCAGAGTCGCTCGTTCGATGGACCTTAGTGTTTTTTTAAGGAGTGCATCCTATGAGGACGCGTGTATCACAACGAGGGTTTACC
>JBMFVY010000233.1:288-593 GCA_049965755.1 Phycisphaerae bacterium
CCTGCTCATCGCCATTTTGTTGCCCAGCTTGGCCAAAGCCAAGGAACTGGCCAACCGCAGCGTATGCTCGAATAACATTCGCAGCATCATCCAGGAATTCGAAATCTACGCCAACAGCAACAGCGGGCAGTTCCCGAGTGCGACCTTGCCCACGACGGCCGGCTTCTTTACCAACGGCCCTGTCAACGCCAGCACCGCCAGCACCGAGACCACGCCGTCGGCTGCGTCGCAATTGATGTTTGGTACTTACCAGCCGGGCTCGCCACTGGCGTGCATGTGGCTTTTGGTACTGGAACAGCAAATTT
>JBMFVY010000234.1:0-592 GCA_049965755.1 Phycisphaerae bacterium
GCCGATGATGAGGAATGCGGTGAGGGCGATGGCAGAAGCTGTGACCCATGTTGCCGGGAGCAGCGACCGGCCGGGGAGGGCTGATGGCGATCCGGACATTTGCAGTGGACGCGAGGATTGCAGAATGTGCTGAGTGTCACCCACGGACAATCTCACAACATGGCGGACTCTGTTGCCGCATGGCACCATTCGCCCATGGCATCATCACCAACCGTCAAGCCCAACGCTCAATGGCCAAGCCAACGCGGCAGAGAGTCCGAACTGTCAAGCACACCCTATGGCGACGCCCAGAACATGCGGCATCATCACTATTGTGGAATCATACTATTCAAAAAAAACAACGCAAGCGAAAAGTTGAAAAATTATCAGCTTTACCAATTCTTAGCGCAGCATGAACACCCGCCCCGCCCAGGTGGCCGCGGCCGGCGGCAGAGCCCGAGCGGTGCAGCGTCGGCCGGGGCTGAAACGGGGTTGAATTGAAGCCGGATTTCGCCGCGAATAAGGGTGCCCCTTGAACACAGTGGACACCGGTGGACAGCGGTTTCCGTATGAGCATATAAATTGCTCTCATATAGCGTCATAGGGAAATCGG
>JBMFVY010000235.1:0-582 GCA_049965755.1 Phycisphaerae bacterium
GGAGGCTGGCAGGTGTGGTTTGTAGCTGGTGGTGCCGTCGAGGCGGGCGGCTTCAAAATCGGCGGCTTGGTCGCCGGAACGAACCAGAGCTTCAATGTCGCAACGTAGCACAGACATTCTTGTCTGTGTTTGTGTTTTTGGTGGCACGGGCGTACCTGCCTGTGTTTCTTGTGCTTGGTTGGGTGTTTGGGTTGGAGAACCTGGCTGGGCACAGGCAGGAATGCCTGTGTCACCTTGGGGTTGGGCACAGGCAGGAATGCCTGTGTCACCTTGGGGCTGGGCACAGGCAGGGGTGCCTGTGTCGCCTTGGGGTGGAGCACAGACAGGAATGTCTGTGTCACTTTGGTAGAGCCAAAACTGGTTGGCGGAGAGTTTTGCTTTGGCAGGGTTTTCTATTATGTAGCGGATAAGGTGTTGATGCTGCCGCTCGCTGCGAACAATGTGGTCGTATGATTCGTCCATCCAAAAGGAAGTGCCGGTGTTACCGAGGATTTGGTTGGCTTTGCGGGCGCTAGCGCCTTTGATGCCTTTGAGAAGCTCGTGCAATTCGTTGCCAGCGAGAGGTTCGAGGAGTAAATGGAC
>JBMFVY010000236.1:0-581 GCA_049965755.1 Phycisphaerae bacterium
GTGCCGGTGGGCGGCATGCTCCGGTCACTATTCAGCGCCGTGATGCTGCCACGGCGGGCTGCCAAACGTGGGCGCGCTCCGCTGCGCGGCTCCACTTCGCCTGCAGGCATTGATGTTTCATTGATACCGACCCTCACACGGCCTCGGCATCTCGGCTACTGCAAAAATCATAACACGCGGGGGCGCGGCGGGAAATCTGAAACGACAGCGCAACCAGCCGCCCCCGCCCAGCCGCCTGCCCTCAAGCGGGTTGATAAGCCTAACTGGATCGCCCCACACGCCTTGCCGGAACGGCCGGCGTGGAAAGGTCACGGAGGCCCATCCGCCAAGGCCCGGGTGCCAACCACACGGTGAGCGACCAGAAGTCGGCGCCCGAAATCCGGAGGACGGTCGGCCCCTCATGTGACGGGTCCGGACCATCCACGATGCGCAAATCGGTTATCCAGAGGTGCCCGCCTTCGCCCATTAACCGCGAAAGTACAGCGTGCTGGATGCTCCACGTGACCTTCTGCACCGGCGACATGGTTAGCCGGGACGCCACGGAAGGCATCTCGCGGCCCGCCTGCGGGCGGACCTCCCAG
>JBMFVY010000237.1:0-563 GCA_049965755.1 Phycisphaerae bacterium
GTCTCCATCTTCAGGCACGCATTGGGGGCTCCAATGATTCCAGATGCCGAACTTGGCATCGCGGTACCATTCGGGACAGTCGTACTGCAGGAGCGAATCATAAGTTGGCTTGTACGGGCCTTGGCCGTGCAGATTAGCAATGGGGCTTCGCATGGGCACGCCATCCCACGAGCCGCCCGGAACCGGCAGAGCTGGGGGATGACCCCAAGCGGTAGGTCGCCAGGCCTTTTCATTGAGTTTTTCAGCGACGATATTTTTTCCCTTGAGTCCGTAAAAGGTGCGGTCTAGTTCGGGCGTATTGCAGAACTCAGGGTAGGTTTCGCCGGGCTTATCAAAACCTGAGGCAATCGAGCCTGCCGCATCAGCAGCTCGCAGTGTATGCGGTTTGAGTGTTGTTGCAGTAACCGCAGCGGCGGCCGCACCGACTAAAGCCTTACAAAACGCGCGTCGTTGCATAACCCACCTTTCGTATTGGAACTCGACATATTATACGCAAGCATCTGCCCGAAGTTCGGATTTGTCAAGCAGGCGTTACGTTACGGGTGCGTGACACTTTACGCGGC
>JBMFVY010000238.1:0-562 GCA_049965755.1 Phycisphaerae bacterium
GTACTTCCTGCCGCCACACTACCCGCACCCCGGGCCGTTCGGATTAGCCCTTGAGCGTGCGGCAGCATGCGTGATCTTTTGGCCCCTTGCGATGCTCGTGGGATATTCAGCTTGCACAGGCCTGGCCGAGATGTTGATTCCGCCTGCGGCCGGGGAAGAGCCTGCCGACAGAGAGACGGGGGTGGGGCAGTGCCCGGGGTTGGGCTCGGTCGCCAGCCTTGCAACCATTGTGGGTTTCTTGATCGTTTTTTGGCCGAGCATCGCCGACTTTTTCGTGCATGTTTTCAGATCGGTTTGATGGCGCCGCTCGCCACGGCACTGTTGATTCTGGGCCGGGTGGCGCGTGCGTGGGCGACGACTGTTGGCAAACGTCCCGCGAAACACATCTGGCGGGGATTTTTTGCGTCGGGTAGATTCTGATCTGTCGGTTGGATTTTCAGGAGCAGATCGATGGATCAATGCGGCAGGAAGTTTACCTTACCGGAGCGGCAGGCGAGCCGGCCAATGGCATTCTGGCAACGGCGCGTCGCGGCGGCTTTTCCGCATCGCCCCGGCGCGTTAT
>JBMFVY010000239.1:0-550 GCA_049965755.1 Phycisphaerae bacterium
CTGTACCAGACCATCAACAACCACTTCGCGGGGAAACCCACACCCTCGCTTCTTCCATCAGGCCCGTGAACGGTTACGAACTTTTTTCGTGTCCAGAACTTGACGCCGGCCAATCCCAGCGGCAGCCCCTCGGTCGTCACGACAAGGCTTGAGTGCATCAGCAGGCCGCAAAGCGTGTGCCAACGGGGGCGCCCTTTTGGATCGACTCCCGCCATGGTCTTGTGAAGCTTACCTATCGCCAGCGTGTCCTCCCGCTGGTAGGAAAACTCGGTTGTGTCATGCAAAACCAGCAACCGGCCTGAGGCGTCGTCAGACCGCGTCCGCGTGGACTGAAGATGCCCTTGGAGAATCATCCCTTCATCAACCCGTCCGTTGCTCAGAAAACGATACGCGGCTTTTGTTGCCGCCCAGTCCTGGCATGCCAACGGAATCCCCTTGCCAACCCGTCGTGACAGGTCCTCCATTAACTTACTCAACCGCCGGTTCAGCCGTTGATCACCCAAATCACATCCACACAGCTCACTATTGATCCAAGCTTCCATGCCGTCAT
>JBMFVY010000240.1:0-549 GCA_049965755.1 Phycisphaerae bacterium
CGCTTTTCTTTTGCATCAACAATTTCGGTGAGCATAATACTCTCCAGCGCAACAGTTGGACTCGCGGCATCCTCCCTGGATAACCATTCTCGCGTTGGCTTGCCATTGTAAACCATTCGCCCCTTTATAGACTTGTCTCTCTTCTCTGTGAGAAACATGAGTGCTTCCATTGTCTTTCGCTTTTCATCAGCAGACAATTTTGTCACATCAATTGGAGTGAAACAGTTTCTTTTATGCAGCTGCTCAAGTTCCTTACTGGCAGCTTGTTTTCCAGAGTTCTTAAATTTCAGGAGACCTTTCTGTAAAATATATTGTTGAGCAAAACTTGCACCAAGTGTCGTAGCCTTGGAATTAATTTCTGTCATGCACCGTGCAATAACCATTGCCAACTGCGGATTATACTCTTCAACATTTTCCGCATCGACGGTGACATCGAATTCAACATGTTTGGTTTGAGCATATGTCAAACGCTCTGGAGCTTTACGGTTTCTAGCTGGTTGCACTCGATCAGGTTGCGGTTCTTGGTTGGCTTCTTCCTCATGCTCTTGT
>JBMFVY010000241.1:0-525 GCA_049965755.1 Phycisphaerae bacterium
CCTGCAAGGCCAATTGCTTCATAACAATGTCTGTCGGCAGGGCGTTAAACTGCACCTGCTGCGAGCGACTGCGAATGGTGGTAAGCAGGTCAGCCGGGCTGGCGGTAATCATGACAAGATAGGTTTGCGGCGGCGGCTCTTCGAGCGCTTTTAATAGAGCATTCTGCGCTTCCTGGTTCATCAAGTCGGCTTCATCAATAATAAACCATTTGCCGTGCCCGCGCTGCGAGCGTTTATACAGTTTAGCCTCCACGGGGCGTTCGGGGTTGCTGTCGCCGGTTATCTCGCCGCGAATAACGCCGATGCTCAGGGTGGTGGCCTTGGACGTGCCGCTGCGATCATGAAAGCGCACCAGTTGCCGGCTGATGAGGTGCAAATCGGGATGCATGCCGACATCGCACGCCTTGCAGCTCTCGCAATGGCCGCAGGCCAGCGTAAGCATAAAATCGTCCGGCAGCGATGGCACATACAGCCCGTCGGCATGACGGTTGGCCTTTCGCACCGGCGCTTCGCACAATGCCGTGC
>JBMFVY010000242.1:0-524 GCA_049965755.1 Phycisphaerae bacterium
CGGGTCACCACGACCATGTCCCATTATTTTACAGGTATTGCCTTTTGGGGATTCATCTGCCGCATTTTTCTCTGCTCGCGCAGCAGGTCTACATCCTTTTGCTGCCAGAACTCAAGCTTTTCCTGCCTGCTTAATCCCTGAAGCTTCTTATACAAAAGTTGTGATCCCCTGCGTTTCATGGCAACGCAGTCAAATACCTTACTGGATCGAGTTCTCGTCTTCATCATATGCAACCTCCAGCGGTGAATAAATACCCAGTGCCAGGTGCCCCTGCTGAACATTTACCGCATTATAACGACTGATCTTATCGAAATGAACAATGTGCTTGAAATTCCAACTAACGATCAACTGGCAGCCGGCCGCTGTAGCCAGCGCCACGTGCAGCAGATCGGCCTCCCACTTTGCCGAGTTGATCTCTGCGGCGAGGTACGCCTCTTGCAGCAACAAAGCCTCATTGTCAACAAGCGCAGCCTGTGCTTTCTCCTCATATTGCAGGAAAAAATTACGAACACGCACCGGAGCCG
>JBMFVY010000243.1:0-524 GCA_049965755.1 Phycisphaerae bacterium
GTATTTAGGCTTGGAGGATGGTCCCCCCATGTTCAGACAGGGTTTCACGTGCCCCGCCTTACTCAAGTCCTCAAATGTTGCCTTCGCGTACGGGGCTATCACCCATATTGCCGGACTTTCCAGACCGTTCCGCTAACGTCATCTGAGGCACTGGCCTGCTCCGCGTTCGCTCGCCACTACTAGCGGAATCTCTGTTGATGTCTTTTCCTCCAGGTACTGAGATGTTTCAGTTCCCCGGGTTCGCCTCTACAGCCTATGTATTCAGCTGCAGATACCTATCGCTAGGTGGGTTGCCCCATTCGGATATCCACGGATCAACGCCTGCTCGCGGCTCCCCGTGGCTTTTCGCAGCGTGCCACGTCCTTCATCGCCTCCTGGTGCCAAGGCATCCACCGAATGCCCTTATTTCACTTGAGATCTCTACTCACCACCGCAATCACCCCATGCTCTCACACAGAATTACCACGGTAGCCCACCATGCATAGACATCATCACAATGCCTACACACAGCGCATTCACACGCT
>JBMFVY010000244.1:0-510 GCA_049965755.1 Phycisphaerae bacterium
GTCCTATAATATAGCTTGATTTAAAGCTGTTTTGCATTTTTGACCCCGTGAACGGTTACGGCAATTTAGACCAGGCCCTTTACGGGGGCAGTGGCGGGGGCGGCGCCAGCGGCGGTAGCGGCGGTAGCGGGGGTGGTGGCGCGCTGGACATTACCGCCGTCGGTAGCGTGTCGGTAGCCGGCATTACTGCGCTCGGTGGTGGCGGCGGCATCAACTTGGCAAGCGGTGGCGGCGGGAGCGGCGGGGCAATCATCCTAAGCGGCAATACCGTTTCGGATTCCAGGGCCACGGTTACGCCGTATGTTCTTGCCTATGGAATGTCCGGTGGCCACGCGAGCCTGAACGCTGGTGGCGGCGGCAGTTTCGGCGGCGCCGGCCTGGGCGGCAGTTCGGGTGTGAATGGTTATGATTTTAGTGGCGATGGGGGCAACGGACAAGTTCTGATCCAATCGACCTCCCCCAACCAATCCACCAGTTTTGCCTTCGCAGGGAACATTGGCGGAGTCACAG
>JBMFVY010000245.1:0-509 GCA_049965755.1 Phycisphaerae bacterium
CCCGCAGGTGGCCACCCAGATCGTAGAAAGGAAATTTCCGGGGGTCTCGCTCCTCTGCCTGGGCAACGTGCGCTACGGGTTTTTCCCCGACGTCGGTGGGAGCGCCGGGCGCATACCGAGGCGTCAGACCAAGATTGACTTCGACATTAACGGCATGAAGCTACGCAAGTTCCTGAGCACTGGCCTTCGCTATGGCCTCAAGGGCAACAAGCCGCCGCCGATCCTTTGGTGAGCCGACAGCGCGGCGAAGCAGGGTCGGCTCACGGGCCAAGTCAGCATCTGGGTTTATGGCAAGCCCATCGGAGCTACACCAGCGCCGGCTACGAAAAAACCTGCACGCGCGAAGCGGTAACGGGCCGTGGGCAATCATGCGAAACACCCCGGTTCGGATCGGCGGGGCGTGCACTCTGGGACGCCGTGGACCACCGGATCGGCTGGGGCTACTGTCAAATGTTGTGGATGGAGGCAATCAGGCGGCAGATTTTTTAACTCCGTTTTCGTAGATAATT
>JBMFVY010000246.1:0-503 GCA_049965755.1 Phycisphaerae bacterium
CCTGCGACGCAGCCCTGAAGGTAATTTGATTGGGCACCGGAAGGGTTGTATGCCTACAAACCCAGTGACCGCTACCTTGCAGAAGTAGTAGAATCCAAATGTATGAACCCACCAGACAGTACTGATGCTGTGACTGCCTACCATGGCAGAAGTTTTCTTATCTCCAGTGTGGAGGAAAACTGCAAAGGCTACACGCAGCGCCAGTTTGATGATGCTAAGCATGCGCACCGATTTTATCATATCATGGGATGCCCAACTATTGAGAATTTAAAACATCTTCTCAGGGCGAATATTATTCAAAATTGTCCGGTTACACCTGCTGATGTTGATTTAGCTGAAAAGATTTTCGGTCCAGACATTGGAACCTTGAAAGGGAAAACAACACGCAAACCACCACCACGAGTTAAGGATGATGTTGTTGAAGTGCCGCATGAACTAAAAGAGAAACACAAGGAATTGCCATATTATATGGACATCCTCTACTGCGATTCCCCGCCGTTGGC
>JBMFVY010000247.1:0-502 GCA_049965755.1 Phycisphaerae bacterium
GTGATAATGCCAGCGCGTTGCTGGTATCAGCGCGGCCGCGCAAGGTTTTGTACAATCAGACTCTTACATCAGGAGCTTTGTCATGGAAGACCGAGCCTTTGGGGACCTATTGTCTTTAGCGCAGAGTGTGGCCGACCCGCGCCGCCACAATCGGATACATAATCTTTCAGAAATCATTGTCATGGCCATTCTGGCTGTTCTTGGCGGCGCGGAAGGCTGGGTGGATGTCCATGATTTTGTTGAAGATGAGGAACCATGGTTTCGCACCTTTCTTAAGCTATCCGGAGGAATACCCTCGCACGATACCTTTGGTCGCATCTTCGCCCGGTTAGTACCCTCGGAACTCGAACGGATCGTGATCGGATGGACCGACACACTTCGCGAGCAAAGCCAAGGCCGTTTGCTAAGTATCGATGGTAAGAGCGTGCGGCAAAGCTTTACGAAGGGGTGGGACAAAAGCGGCATGGCCCATCTGGTGAGCGTCTTTATGAGTGAGAACCGC
>JBMFVY010000248.1:0-501 GCA_049965755.1 Phycisphaerae bacterium
CTGATACCATTTGTGGTTATTGTCCGATAATAAGGAGGATGGATCGCGCAACGCTGAATGGAATTCGCGGTAAGTACGGGTCGCTGTCGCCGGCGCTGGATGAACGACAGCGTCGTCTCTGGGCGGCGGCGGAGGCGCGGGCCTTGGGTCGCGGCGGTCTGGCCTTGGTCGTGCGTGCTACGGGACTGGCCAAGACGACAGTGTTGCGGGGGATGGAGGAAGTGGCCGCGGATCGCAAGATCGCCCCGGGACACGTTCGCAGGCGCGGCGGTGGGCGTAAATCGCTGACCACGCTGGACCCGGGGTTGGTCCGCGCCATGGAGCGGCTGGTCGAACCGGTCACGCGTGGCGATCCCGAGTCGCCGCTGCGTTGGACCGCCAAGAGCACCCGGCATTTGGCCCGGGAACTCAGCAACCAAGGGCACCCGCACCAACAAAGGTCTGCGCGTCCACCGTGTTTTGGACACCCAACACTACCCCCCGAAAATCTCCATCTCCAAC